>MGSU01000243.1:0-25638 GCA_001799195.1 Deltaproteobacteria bacterium RIFOXYA12_FULL_61_11
GCTCGAGGAGGTCGGAGGAGATTTGCATCGTCTCGAACAAGCTCTCGGCCAGGGAGAGTTCGATAAAAAACTGGAAGTTCTCGAAACCCTTCTTGCCAACGCAGCAACAGTGCAGAAGAATCAGCACACTTACCTTCACCAACTGGCACAGAGTACTGAGCTGCTCGGTGCCTTGGAACAACGACTGAAAGAACATCCCGGTCGTACAGGGGAGGTCCTCGAAACCTTAGACCGTCAACTCGAAGCCCTACGGCAGCGTCACGGCGAGACCTTCCGGGAATTGGAGCAAGACATGGTGGTGCGGTTGACCACCATCCTACGTAGTATCCCCGAGGGGGCGAAGGCGGAGACGCGTCTTGCTCTCACCTCCTATGGAGAAGAGCTGAATGGGATCAACCGGACCCTGAACAACCTGATCGAACAACTTACTCCGCGTATAGAAGGCAAATTCACGCATCTCATTGAAAAAATTTCCACCTCTCTCACCCCCCCGGGGAAGGATTCGGACAACCAGACCCCTATGATCCTCGCAACCCTGCAGGAACTCCAGACTCGCACAAGCGAAGACAAGGTCGCACTCCTTGCCGTGATCGACCGGCTCGAAAGACTCGATCAGGCTTTGCACCCGTTCCAGGAACAACTCGACACCCTTGGACAAACCGCGATGACAACGCTCTCAACCGTTCGCCTCCTCCTCGAACAGAAGGTTGCGCAGGTCCAGCCCTCGGGTGAAGACCGCCGACTCGAACTCGTCATAGACAGCCTCAGCGAAGCGCTCGGGAAACTATCACGGTTACGTTCTCCAACCGTGACAGCACCGGCATCCTCCGAGCCGAACAAATTGCCTTGAACCGAGGTTCAATCCTCGGGGAGGTAGGGTTCCACAATACGGCCGAAAACCCCTCGGGCACCTAGACGCCGTAACGTGGAGTATTGACCCAAGATCATCCGGTCGATGAGGACCATCTCGGAGATCGGGCGGAGCTGTAGCGCATAGCGGAGATTGCGCCGGCCGAGGTGGAGGAACATACTGACCAGGTTGTGAACTCCGAAATCGAAGGGTTTCACGGGGTGAAAAACCCTGTTCAAGATTTTCACGTATGGTTCTAAGAGCGCTGGGCCGAAGCGATGCGCTGGATCTACATACGCTCCCATAGAGGCGAGGGTTGCCTCCAGAGTTTCGTAGTCTCGTCGGTAAATCGCACGGACCAGGGTGCGCAGACGTAAACGCCATTCCTCGGGCAGGACCTTGAGCGACCCGAAATCGAGGAAGGCGATACGCCCGTCCGGTCTGAAGAGGAAATTGCCTGGATGGGGATCGGCATGGACTAACCCCACTTCCAGGCATTGACGGAAGATCAACTCGAGCAAGTTCCACCCCAAACGGTCGCGTTGTTCCTGCGTATAGCGTTCCATCACGGTGTCCAGGTCATCGCCTTCGAGATACGACAGGGTCAGCACCTTGGAGGTGGAATATTCGTCCAAGACTGCGGGCAGGAGCAGGTTCTCCGACTTTCCCATTGCTTCGGTGAAGCGTCGGAGATTGTTCGCTTCCTTGGTATAGTCCAGCTCTTCTTGGATACGCTGGCGTACTTCCTTATATACTGCCTCGATATCAAAGGTCTTCCTGCTCAGGCCGTCGAAAGAGCGCACCAACAGCTTCAATCCATCCAGATCGTTCTGAACCATGTCCACGATACCTGGATATTGGACCTTGACCACCACTTCGCGGCCATCCAGGGTTCGAGCTCGGTGGACTTGCCCAATTGACGCCGAACGGAAGGCCTGCCGTTCGAAGGAGGCAAAACGTTGTTCCGGCGGTGCTCCGAATTCCTCCACGAGCAAGCTTTCTATCTCGGCATAGGGCACGGGGGCAGCTTGCTGCTGCAACTGTGCAAGAGGACGTAATACCTCTCCGGGGAAGAGATCGGCCTGAATACTCAACATCTGGCCGAACTTCATGACCAATCCTTTCAGATCACCAAGAGTTTCGGCGATCCGTTGCGCATTCCGCACATGCACGGCCAGACGGCGCCGCTCTCCTTCCTCCGAACCCAAGCTATCCTGAACCTTGGACGCAAGATAACTTGTTGATATTTTAGCCGCAAGGCCCGACAGTCGGAGCATACGCGACAGTTTACCCTTCGTCATGGCACCAAGGCCTTGTATGAGATTGTGGGATCAGAGCAACACAACGAGGAGGGAACCACCTAGCGTGGCCAATTTGAGGACATGCGGATAATAATCCTCTTTCCAGAACTCGACCAAATTACTGGTTTGAATCATGGATATTTCCTGAGTTTCTTCGATTTCCTGGATCTTGTTCGCGATTTCCCCCTTGAAATTGGCATTCTCGCGTAGGAAATGCAGCACCGCCCAGCATACCAAGATCAGTCCGGCAACAACCAATCCTTTGGCTAGAATACCAGCAAAGATCCCGGGGCTTGCCCCAGCAAAACCTACTCCGACAAGGATCGCGAAGGTGAGAAAAAAGAGTTGATCCTCCCGGGATCTCAGATAACGGTATTCCTTGACCAGTTTCTGGTAATACGGCACGAGGAAAGGATGTCCTCCGGGAAGGGTGCTTCCGGTCTTTGTATCCTGTCCACTCTCGATCTTCGATGGGCTCATTGCTCGCATACCCCCTCTGCACGATACGTGTCGGCGCACTATAGCACCCCTGGTCCGATGTCGGAAGCTCCTTTTTTCTCGCACTTCCTCATGGATGTATTGACATCAAGGCTCGCTATACCCTACATAGAGCGGGTCAGCATGGAGGACGAAGCATGGTCAAGCAACCCAAGCTCACGCGCAAGGAGATCAAGCAGCCCGACGAGTTCATCACCTTTTCCAACAAGGCATTTCGATGGCTCAAGGACAATCCGCGCTTGATCACCGCTACCACCTCGGGAATCATACTGATCCTTGCCGCGGTTGTCGGCACCTTCCAATACCTCCAGCACCGCGAACGCACAGTTCTGGACGAGTATCACCTCTTGGAACAAGAATTAAGCAAAACAACCAAAGACTTGAGCGGCCACGAGCTTGATGTCAAAGCTGCCGAATTCGCCCCACGGTACCAGCAACTCGGAGAGAACTACAGTAGGACGGCCACCGGGCAGACCGCTCTGCTACGTGCAGGCAATCTCCATGCCCGGGCAGGTCAGTTCGAACCGGCGGTCAAGGTGTTCGAGCTGGCCCTACCGAAGTTCGATAGCGACGATCCTCGCTATCACTTGATTTTGGAATCCCTGGCTTATTGTTATGAAGGTCTGCAACAATTCGAAGGGACGCTGCCGTATCTCGAACGAATCACTACTGGTACCTCCCCTTACCTGAAAGACAGAGCCTATTTCCATCTCGGACGTATCTACCGGCTGCTCAAACGAGAGGCCGAGGCCATCGCGAACTTCAAGAAGGTGAGGGAGCTCTTCCCGGCTTCCCCTTTGGTCAGTGCCGTCGATGAGGAGATCACCCTCATTGGTAAATGACGTTCGTCTCATCCTGCCGGTAGTACTCTTGCTGGCGGGCTGTGTCGGTACGCTGCGAATCCCCGCTCCCGAGACCGCTCCGAGACTGAAGGTGCTCTGGAGCCTCGATCTGCATCGCGAAGTACCTGTCAACAAGCTCTACGGGAAACAGGAGTTTTCCTCGCCGGTCCTCGCCGACCGAAGACTGGTGGTCGCGACCTCCGCCGGCGAAGTCCATGACCTCAACCCCTTCAACCCTTCCGATCGCCGCATCCTCCCGGTGAAAAGCGATTCCCTCCTAGCAGCGCCTCTCTTCCTGCCTGACAAAGAAGATCTCCTCATCCTCGCGGACCTGGACGGAACGCTCCAAGCCCTCGCATGGCCGACGGGGAAACTCCGGTGGACCAAGCTCCTGAGCGGATCTGTCCTACAAACCCCCGCCTATGATGGCGAACTGCTCTACCTGCTCGACACTTCGCATACCCTCACCGCCGTCACCGTAAACAAGGGTGAGGTACGCTGGACTCAACGCCACGAGCCCGAACGTGCACAGGACCTCCTCTCAGCGATCAGCCCCGTAGTCCATCATGACGCTCTCTTCATCGGCCAAGCCGACGGAGTTCTTCAATGTCTCGAGCGACTCGACGGTAAAGAACGCTGGCGGCGAGTCCTCGAACCTCTCGGTGAAGGCCAACGCCTGATCGGTTTCGCAGCCCCGGTACAGGTCTTCGACAATCTCCTGATCGCCGCGACGTATTCCTCTGCCCTTTACGGATTGTCCTCGGAAACCGGGGACACGATGTGGCGGCGCGTGGACATTCCCGGAATCGTCGCCATGACGGCCTCGAGCGAGGGTATCCTCTATATTGGTGCCAGCGATGGCTCCTTCCACGCCCTCGACCGCGATACCGGTGCAAGTCATTGGACCCTCAACTCCTCAGCGTTCGAAGCCCGGGCAGGAGAACTCCCCTCACCCGCGCTGGTCCTTGGCGAATACCTCGTCCTCGGGTACACCCAGTCCGATCTATTTCTCCTCCGCAGGAGCGACGGCGCACTGCTCGACCGCCTCGCTCTCGGAAGTGGTCTCTGCTCGAGCCCCACCCTGGGCCCCGAAGGGACCTTCTTCGTCCTAAGCAATCTCGGAGTCCTCTACCAGCTCTCCCTGGTACAATGAATCGTCAGGCCCGGCGCTTCCTGGTTCCCTTCCTCTCCACTGCTTTCCTCTTCTTGTTCTCCGGTCCTGGTTGCGTGCGCGAGCAGGTGGTCCTCGAACCCCGGGAGGGCTTTACCGTCAAGGCTGAGGCTCGACTCGTATTCACCACGCTGCTCGAGGTACTGGAAGAAGAAGGGATCCCTCTATGGTATGTCAATCCGGATGCCTACTTGTGCACCACCAAATGGATCTTCCTGGGCAGATACAACCGTTTCCGTATCACTGCCAGTGTCTATCCCTTGAGCGGTGCCTCCTTCGTGACCCTTTTCATCCACGAGAAAGCCTTTGACAAGGAGAAGGGGACCTGGCTAGTCTATCCACGCCTACCGGAACAGGCCCGCCCCATCCTCGATGCCCTTCAAACCCGACTGAGCGGCCTCGAGCAGGACCGAACTCGCTGACGCGGAGGATGATATGACCGAGAATACCCAGGTCATCGGCGAGAAATACTCCATCGTAAAAAAAATCAACCAGGGAGGCATGGCCGAGGTCTTCCAAGCGAAAGATCCCGGGGGCAAGATCTGGGCGGTGAAGTTCATATTACCGGAGTATTCGACGAATCAGCACTTCATCAAGATGCTGATAGAAGAGGCGAAGAATACCGCGGTGCTCAAACACCCCAACATCCTACGCATCTCCAGCCTAGGCCTGGACAAAGCGAGTAGCCGCTACTACGTGGTCATGGAATACATCGACGGCAAGAACCTCTGGGAAGTCATTGCCAGACTCATCAAACAGAAGAAGCGCTTTCCCCAGGAAACCGCGCTCCTCATCATGCAACGTATACTTTCCGGTCTCTATTTCGCACACACCCTCAAGACCTACTACAATGAAGGCGTGAACCTCGTCCATCTCGACGTCAATCCTCCTAACATCATGGTATCCTTCGACGGTAAAGTAAAAGTCGCCGACTTCGGCATCGCCAGGGCGCGCAGTCTCTCCTACAAGAAGAGCGAACAGAAACTCGAGGGCTTACGCGGGAAATTCAGCTATATGTCCCCCGAGCAGGCAGCCGGAGATGCCGTCGACCATCAAACCGATCTCTATGCGTGCGGTATCATGCTCTGGGAGATGCTCACGCTCACCAAGTGCTTCCAATACAAAGATCCCAAAGAGGCTATCGAACTCATCAAGAAGGGCGAGATCGTCCCTCCCCGTCGGCTCAACCCGGATATTCCGCCACGTCTCGAGCACATCGTCCTGAAGGCCCTGCAACGCAACAAACGCAAGCGTTATCAGAACTGCCAAGACTTCAACTACGACCTCATCCGTTACCACGAAACCGCCTATCCGCACCGAGTGCATAACAACATCAAGCAATTCATGGCGACCTTGTGGCCGGACGGCTCCCATCTCTGCGCCGGGGTCAAGCCCCTTCCCCTGGACGATGAAACAATCAAGGACAAGCGAACCTTGATGGAGAAGACCCCCCTCTTCCGTAAATTATTCGGTTGGTGAGATCCAACCAGGCCCTCCAGGGAGTGTTATGGTACCATTCATCGACCTCCTCGCCCGGAGAACTGCCATGCCGCTGTTGCTCGCGATCGTCCTGCTCGTCCTTTCCGGTTGCCCAGATCAGCAAGAAAGTGCCACCATGCAAACCACCCTACAGGGACGTATCGAAGTACCCTCCTCTAGCCTGTATAGCAAAGCGATAGACAATGACGAGCTAGGGCTGAAGATTCTGCCACGGGGAGAGGTGCGGACCGCTCACTCCGAGGTTTCAGGCTCCATCGTCTTCAGCATCGAAGGCGATCCTCCGGAGACCATCTACCTCGTTTACCTCGGTCCACCGGAAAGTCCCTTGCTCCGAGTGCCGGTTTTCGCTCGCGAGGATTTCCGGCTCGACGTTCCTGCCGAGGTGGCCACCATCCTGTTCGAAGCCTTCGTCTTCCCCTACGCCGAACGTTTCAAATCATACTCCCCGCACTATGCCCTCCAGGCCAGGGAGTTCTTCCGAAACCTGCACGAGCTGAGCACCGAGTTCGCAAAACCTGACGACGACGTCTCGTCCCTCCTCGCTACGCTCCTGCTCATCTCCGGCAAGCCCCGACCTTCCCTCCTGGAACTCCTCCAATCCGAGGTCGTCCTGACCACGACAGAACTCGAACAGGTCATCCTCGACCATCTCGGCGAGCTCCCCATCGAGCCCGAACAATACCTTGCGCTCTTCGACGCGGGTAAACTCAGCGCTGCGGATCTGTTGCGTTACACCGCCCGAGCCACTGCACACGACGAAGAACTGACCATACTCGTGTTGGCCAGGGTCCAGGGCAAGAGCGAAGGGGGTGACAACGAGATCATAGTACCTTTCCGCTGCTGGGATCTCGATCGGGATCATCGCATGGACCTGGAGGAAGACCTCAACGGCGACAACCTCTGGAACGTCGACGATTGCCTCCCGCCACCCTCCACGGATCCAGATCCCACCGACGACGATCAGGTAGGACCTGAACAGGTCGCCGAGAACGACCCGACCTCCGATGAGCCCTCACTCCCCATCGACCCCTCTTCCGACCCTCTTGAACCTGAACCTCTCGAGGGACCGATCCTCTGGACCGGCGAACCTCCTGGAGCAGCGCAGATCGGTTTGCCCTTCTCCTATCGCATTCTTGCGACGTCGACGACCGACACCGAACTTCGCTACGCAATCGTCGATGCCCCCGCCTTCCTCGAGCTCGTCGGCAATCATCTCTCGGGAACCCCGGCCGCAACCGACCTCGGCTCCTACGATTACGTGTTGGTCGTCACGAACGGATCGGGCGGCACCCTCAGCCGAACCTTCCATCTCACGGTCGTTGTCACCAATGCCGCTCCACTCTTCACCTCCACCGCTTGTCTCACCACGGCTTACCAAGGTCTGACCTATCGTTGCCAACTCCACGCCGAGGATGCCGACGGCGATGGGCTTTCCTTCGTCCTCGTCTCGGCTCCCACCGGTATGACCCTGGGGCAACAGACCGGCGAGTTGCTCTGGACCCCTGGCCCCGCTCACCTCGACACCCAGGCAGAAGTCGTGGTCGAGGTCCGCGACCAGCTCGACTCCGACCAGTACCATTTCATCCTCAACGTGGTCGCCTCGCTCGGCGACAGCAGGGTGGTCGAATTGCTCGGCACGGAGACCCTGGAAGCGAATCCCACTGACGATCTCCAAGTTGCTATCAGCGAGGAGTATACCCTCGACGTGGCGGGCGATGTTGCCTCCTTCGGCTTCACCATCACCGGGCAATACCTCGATGGCTCCATTGCCCGCGACATGGACCTCTATTCCTTGCTCGCCCCGGATGGCCAGATGCTCCTCGACCCAGACCCGAACGCTCTCTCTCCCATTGGTCCGACCAACGCGCGTTTTCCTGGACAACCCTCGATCAGCCTTGTCGTGCCCAACTCGATCAGCTTTGTCCGTGTCCTGCCCGATAACACTATCGAGATCGTGGACAATCCTTCCCATCCCCTCCAGACCGGGCACTATCGCCTGCGTGCCCAGAGCTTCGGGGAGGCCACCGAGATTGCGGTCCACGCCGTGACCAAACGCGATGCCGACCTCTCCCGGGGGACCCTCCACCTCAATGTCTTCCTGGTCGGCCAGGCCTTTACCGGGGACCCCCTGGACAAGCTCTACAAAGACGGGGATAACACGACCGTCTTCGCGAAACTGCAGGCCAAGCTTGCCGCGGCGAACCTCGACCTCGTGCTGTCGCACGTCGAGGTCATCGACGACGTACCGGCCTTCCAAGACGGTACCCTGTACATCGATGCGACCGGTTGGAACGAGGTGCTCAACCAACGCTTCGCTGACTTGCTGGAGCTCAGCTCCAGAGGGAACTCGGGCGCGGTCTCGGTCTTCATGCTCCAAGAACTAGCCGAGTCCGACTCTCCAGAAGACAGCATCCTCGGCTACTCCGCGGAGATCCCCGGCGCCTTGATCAACGGGACCTCGACCTCCGGCCTGGTGGTAACGACCATGCAGCAACGCATCTCGGAGCTCAACAACACCTCCCGCAACCAACTCGCCTTCACCATCGCCCACGAGTTGGGGCACTACCTCGGTCTGTACCACACCTCCGAGAACTTCGATCTTCATGACCCCCTGCCCGACACCCCCGAGTGCACCGAGGACCGGCTGGGTACCTCGGGAGGGTTCGCGCGGGACGATTGTGCAAAAATCTCGGAGGACCAAGAAGACTACGGGGCAGCGAACCTCATGTTTCCCTTCCCCGCACTGGATTACCTCAATCTGGAACTCACGCCTCAACAGCGTTTCATCCTACAGGTGAACCCATGGGTACGCTGAACCTCCTCTTCCTCTGTCTTTTGAGTACCTTCCTGGCCTGCAACAGAGCCCCTCAAATCGAGCATCTGGAACACGAACTCGCACGGCAAGAGGGTTTCGGTTCAGCTCCGTTCATGGCGACCTTGTCGTCCGCCGAACTCCAACACCTCAACGCTATTGCACGCGATCCCGAGGCCGCCACGGCCCGCCGACGCCGGGCCGTGCACGTGCTTGGTTTCAACGGCAGCGACGAGGCAAAAGACCTGCTCCGCCAACTCCTTGCGCACGTCGAGCTCACCCCAGCGGTCGGTATCGCCGTCGTGCGCAACGTGGCACGGGTGTTCTCGGGCCAGGAGCGTCTCGAGCTTCTCACACGAGCCGCTCAACAGGCCACCGACCCACGACTCCGTTCGGAACTCGAACGCCACCTCGTACCGCCGCCCAAAGACTAGCGATGTCCAGAGAAACCTCCCCCCGGCTCCTCCTCAGTTCGGACTTGCACGTCGATTACCCCGAGAACCGGGCCTGGTTGGAAAAGCTCTCCACCGGGGAGTACCAAGACGATATCCTCGTGCTGGCAGGAGACATCTCCCATTCCAGGGACAAGCTCTGCAGGGTCTTCTCCGCTCTCGCCTCTCGTTTCCGCAAAGTCCTGTTCGTACCCGGCAATCACGACCTGTGGATGGCTCCGGGAGAACCTGGGGACTCTTTCCAGAAATGCGACCACGTTCTAGCGCTGGCCGAAGCTCACGGAGTATGTACCGGAGTGCTGCACTGCGGAGCGTTCGCACTCGTCCCGCTCCTCGCATGGTATGACTTCACGTTCGCGCAACAGACTATAGGATCCACGGTATGTTGGCTGGATCTCCTGCGCTGCCGCTGGCCGGAGAACGCGGATTGCATGGAAGTGACCTCGCGTTTCCTCCAGCGCAACGAAGCGCGCTTCGGGTCGTGCCAGCACAAGGTCATCACCTGCAGCCATTTCCTGCCTCGGCTCGATCTCTTCCCCTGGGAATTGCCTCCTCATGCCCAGCAACTCTTCCCCTTCCTCGGCACTTGGCGTCTCGACCAGCAACTCAGGAGGCTGGGTGCAATCGGGCACCTCTATGGTCATTCCCATGTGAATGCGAACTGTCTTCGGGAAGGAGTGTGGTACCTCAACAACGCGCTGGGCTATCCCCACGAGCGGGCTATCGCTCGTCGCGCGCTCGTCGAAGTCTTACCAGAACAAGGACTCGGAAAGATCCTCGAGGATTTCAGACCTGGTTATCAAGGTCTCTAAGCAAAGCGCAGCAATCCTGCACATCGAGGTCGTGGACCAGGTCCAACAGTTCCTCATCGCCGTAGACCAATTCATCTTCGCCGACTAGGATCCGACCATGCGCTGTCTTGCCCAGGTCCCTTCCAAGGCCGAAATTCTTGGTTATCGGATCAGTGGGAAAGGCGTCATCGAGCAGTACCATAGTATACCTTCGTCCGGTCCATGAGTTGTCCAAGCCAATAGCAGCTTTGCACGGTAAAAGCAACCCTTCCTCGTCCCACCATTGCCTTCAGGGGCGGTTCGTGGTATGGCCAGACCATCGAGAAAACCTCTGGGAGACATCGATGCCGCGCTTGCTTATCCTACTGTTGCTATTTGCGTCAACAGGTTGCGGCAGCAAGCTCTCCAAGGACTTCAAGGACGACCTCAGCTACCAGTACGATACCCCTTGCTCGGAATACCACCATCTCTGCTCCCTTGCCCTCCAACGCCACGTCACCCGTTCACCCAAGGAATATGACCTAATACAATCCAACGTTTTGAAAGCACTTCGGGACCATCATCAGGTCGAGGGCGAAGCCGAGCTCCCGGCCGACGCTACCCCCGAGGAACAGACGTGCCTCTCCCTCGACTACATCGCCGCGCACGGTCAGGACGTGACCAGTCCTATCGGGCTCGCTCAAGAAGCCTTAACCCGCTTCATCGCTTCTCTAGATGCCCATTCCCGCTATATCGTCGCGGAAGAAAAAGCCGAGGAGGACGAGGAAGACCAAGCCCGCGCGGTAGGGCCTGGCTTCGAACCAGCCGTCACCCTGGACGCTCTCCTCGGTAAACCCATCCAATATTTAGAAATCGAACAGGTTTTTCAAGATGGTCCGGCGAACGGCAAGGTCTCTCCCGGCACCCGCATCGTCGCGGTGGACGGTACACGCATTGCGGCGATAGAACCGGCCGAGTTCAACTTCTACCGAGCCAGGAGCGCCCTGCTCGGCAAGACCGGCACCACCCTGACCTTGACCGTAAGCTCTGACGGAGGTGAACGCGAGGTGACGCTTACGCGCCGCCCCTATCATCACTCACCGCTCCTCCTCGTACCACTCGCCGATCATAAGCACCTACTCTACCTCAAGCTCCGCCGTTTCACCGCCGAGGCTTCGGCCGAAATGGAAACCACCCTGCGTTCGCTAGGCAAGGACTATCCCGGTGGAAAAGCGCTGCTCTTCGACCTGCGCAACAACCCGGGAGGGTATCTCGACGAGGCAGTGAATATCGTGGACCACTTCATCGACAAAGGAGTGGTCCTCACGACCAGGGGCAAAACTGACTACCAGAAGGTGAACAACACCTATGCTGCGGCGACCCGCGGGGCCTTGACCGACTTGCCGCTGCTGGTCCTGATCAATCAACGCAGTGCTTCCGCCTCGGAAATAGTCGCCGGAGCCTTGCGCGATTACCACCGCGCGCTCCTGGCCGGAGAACGCAGCTTCGGAAAAGGATCGGTGCAGAGCGTCCTTGATCTACCCAAGGACTCCCTCCTCGGTGGTGGCTTGCGCTTGACCACTGCTCGGTATTACTTACCGGCAGGCCGTTCTCCTCAACTCGAGGGACTCGGTCCGGACCTCGCCCTCCAACTCCAGGGGCTGACAAAATGGATCAAGCTGTTCACCGAGAAAGGAAATGTTTTCCGAGAGCACGACTACGGTAATCAGGCCCTACCGGCCTCGACCATACCCACCACCTTCCAGCCTCCAGCAGATCTCAGCGCAATTCTGACCACCTTGAAAGCAAAGCCATTACCGCAACCCCCGGAACAACCAGACCAGCAACGCGACCAAGCCGCGTCGCTCCTCGAACGCTGGCTCGAGAATACCAGCACACCCTGATCCGCGTCGTCCCTTCAATTCGCGCGGAAAGGTTCACGCGCTGCTCGAGGTCAGGCTCACGCTTCCTCTGCGCACTCGACCGGGTTGCGCACGACTACCACCTTTGCCGGATAAAGACACCGTTGCTCGCGCATCAAACCCGGAGCGACCTCTTCGAGAATCTCGTCATCGTCCTTCCCGGGAGAGGGGCTGGTGCATACAGCCTCGTGCAGGCGGGGATCAAAGCGCTGCCCGATGGTCGGAATTCGGACGCAACCTTCTCGTTGCACCACAGTTTCTATCCTGCGGATAACCAACTCAATACCTTTGCGGAGTTGAGCCTCGGCTTCAGGGCTCTGAGCAAGAGCCCTCTCGAGGTCATACTGGACGGCCGCTAAATCCAGGAGAACTATTTCTTTCCCGATCGCGACCATACGCCGCTGTTCTTTCTCTGCATGCCGTTTGTAGTTGGTGAAATCTGCTTGGAGCCGTCGCAGATTGTCGAGCAGCAGAGCCGGATCAATTTCGGGCGCTACCTGCTCGGTTTCCTCATTCTTGCCCTCGGCACGGTTCTCAGGAGTAAGTTCTTCCTTTGCCTCTGAGTGACTCATCCTACTCTCCAGGCAAGGTGCTCAAGCATGAGCACGCGGGTTATAGTCGTTATTGCGCATGAACTCGCGGATGAGTTGCTCAGAACGCTCGTCGACATGCTCGGGGAGCATGATCTTCAACCGTACGAGGTGATTTCCACCTTTTATGCCTTTCCCCTTCAGTCTGAGCACCTGTCCGCTCTGGCTGTGGGCAGGAATCTTGACGTTGCACGACCCCTGAAGGGTATTGACCTGGACTTGTGCGCCAAACAAGGCTTCACCAAGGGTCAACGGAAGATCTGACAAAATATCGTTGTTCTTCCGTTCGAAAACGGGATGTTCGGCGACCTGCAACTCCAACAGCAGATCCCCAGCTTCCCCTCCCGTGGCTCCTGATTCCCCCTTGCCGCGCAATCGGATTTTCGAACCAGTCATCACACCAGCGGGAATCTTGACCTTGAAGCGTTGTTCCCTCCCCCCGGGGAGGGATAAACTGACCTGTTTTTCCCCTCCCAATGCGGCTTCGATAAACTCGACCTCGAGGGTACTGCTGAAATCGCGGCCACGAGCAGGAGGGCGCTGGAAGCCACCGAAACTCTCCTGATCAAAGGTTTGGCTAGGCTTCTGATGCTGGCTAAAACCGAAAAGGTCATCGAAGATGTTCCCGGAACCGCCATCAGCGCTGCTCGGGCGCCCCCTCCTGCCGCTGGACCGTCTTTTACCGCCGAACACCTCCTCGAAAATTTTCCCGAGGTCGTCACCGCTGAAGGAATAGCCCCGACTTCCGCTTTCACCCATGGGGCCGGCATGGCCGAAACTATCGTACTGGCGGCGCTTCTCCTCATCGGAGAGCACGACATAGGCCTCGGAGAGTTCTTTGAAGCGCTCCTCTGCCTGTTTGTTCCCCTTGTTCTTGTCCGGATGGTATTTCTTGGCAAGTTGTCGGTAAGCCTTTTTGATCTCGGGCTGAGTGGCTTGCCGACCTACCCCTAGAACCTCGTAATAATCGCGGGCCATGATCGTCGCCTCAGCATCCCACGCCGAGTAAGGGTAAGCATCGAGGTCTCGCTGTCAAGGGCATGAACTCCTTATAAATATCATTAACATGCTGTTTTCATTCACGAAGAACAGTCTACAGGAACGTGGTCCCGGTTGCCGTCACGGTTCGATCAGGCCATCAGTCCGAGCTGGACGAGGACGCGATCGACCTTGGCCGCACTTGCTTCGGTGAGTGGCACCAGGGGCAAGCGCGTGGTCGAACCACACAATCCCATTTTCGACAAGACGTACTTAACCGGCACCGGATTGCTTTCGACGAAGTTGATGTTGAGGAGGGGCAGCCAGCGGTAATGCAAAGAACGAGCTTCTTCGATACGCCCAGCTCTCGCCAGATCCACAAGTCTCGTCATTTCGGCCGGGATCTCATTGGAGGCGACGGAGATGACCCCATCAGCGCCGAGCGAGACCATTGCCAAGGTCAGGGCATCATCCCCGGACATTACCGAAAAGCCCTCGGGGCGAGCTGCTAGGATCGCCATGATCTGATCGAGGTTGCCCGAGGCCTCCTTCACGGCGACCAACCGGTCGTGCTTGGCCAACCTTAAACAGGTTTCGGCCGAGAGGTTACTGCAGGTCCTGCCAGGGACATTGTACAGGATGATCGGTATTTTCGCGGTATCTGCCTGACGCATGAAGTGGGCATACAGCCCTTCCTGAGTCGGTTTGTTGTAATAGGGGCATACACTGAGCGCGTAATCATAACCCAGGTCCTGGGCTATGGCATTGGCTTCGAGACTCTGCGCAGTATCGTTGCTGCCGGTCCCCAAAACCATGCGTACTCTTTTCGTTACTCGTTTGATCGCGTACGTGGCCACCCGACGATATTCGTCATCGTGGAGCGTGGCTCGCTCACCCGTGGTTCCACAAACGACCAAGCCTCCAACCCCCCCTTCGAGCTGATGATCAATGAGCTTACCGAAGGCATCGAGGTTCACCGCTCCACCTTCGGCGAACGGTGTGACGATGGCCGTGTAGGTACCTTGAACGAGTTCGGTCATGAAGGTCCTCCTTGTGAGCGACAGATATCCCCGAACACCTCGGGGAAATGGAACACTCCTTTTCGCCCTGGCAACCAGGACGCACCGAGCAGCGCGCCTTGGGCAAAACCAATGCGGCTCTTGGCAGTGTGGGTCAAAGTCAGGCTGTCGGATTCACCGTCGATAGCCACGACGTGTTGACCAAAGGTCGCGCCCACGCGCAACGCTGAGATGACTAGTTCGTCGGGAGCCGGCGCCCGCTCTCCCAAGGCCGAGAAAATTTTCGTCTTCTGAGGATAATGTTGTAGCACCAGACCGGCCAGGGTCTTGGCTGTCCCGCTTGGAGCATCTTGTTTACCGCGGTGATGTTGCTCGAAGATGGCCACATCGAAACCGGACAATCCTGCAAGGCGTTGCAGGGTCTCCCGAGCAACCTCGAACAGCAGGTTCATGCCGATGGAGAAATTGGATGAGTACAGCACTCCAATCCGATTGCCGACCAGGGACTCGATCCGAGCCCGGTCGACCGCCCAACCCGTTGTCCCGAGTACGAGGTCTACACCGTGGTGTACTGCCAACTCGAGGTGTTGCCAAGCCATCGAACCCACGGAGAAATCGATCAACACCTCACATGAGGATAATTCCCCCCATTCTGTTCCGAGCTCGCGGGTCCAGACCACCTCCTGTCCTTGGAACCGTGCCAATTCTTCGACTGCACGGCCCATGCGGCCTAACCCGATCAACCCCAGGCGCATCGATTACTCCAACAATTCGTCAGGAGGCTCGAAATTGGTGCTGACCTCGGTCACATCGTCGTGATCCTCGAGCGCGTCGATCAGCCGCATGGCCTGTTGCGCTTCCTTACCCGCCACCTCGGTCATGGTCTTGGGGAAGAGCCCGGAGGTCACTTCCTCGCACACGACTCCTTTCTCCTCGAGCGCGAGTTTGACCAAATAGAGTTCGGTTGGAGCGGTGTAGATTTCAAAAAAGGACTCATCCTCGGATTTGATGTCCTCGGCTCCTGCTTCGAGGGCCAGTTCCATCATGCGATCCTCCTCCCAGGACGCCTTGGCTACAGAGATGTAACCGCGCCGCTCGAACATCCAGGAGACGGCTCCGTTCTCTGCGAGATTGCCGTTGTTCCGGGAGAAGATGTGTCGAACCTCGCCGACGGTGCGGTTCTTATTGTCGGTGGCGACCTGGACCATGATGGCCACCCCACCCGGACCGTACCCTTCGTAGGTCATTTCTTCAATGGTCTCGCCTTCGAGTTCGCCGGTGCCCTTCTTGACCGCCCGATCGATATTGTCCCTCGGCATGCTATTGGCTTTTGCCTTGTCAACGGCTTGCCGCAAGCGGGGATTGGAGTCGACATCCCCCCCTCCCATTCTAGCGGCTACGGTGATCTCCTTGATGAGTTTCGTGAAGATCTTGCCACGTTTGGCGTCTGCCGCACCCTTCTTATGCTTGATGGTCGACCATTTGGAATGACCGGACATTGCTCCTCCTTACCTCTGCTTGCTCACCACCGGGCGCTCCCGATCAAGGTTTTTCAACGGCACACCCTCTCGTGGCAGGGTTTCACCTTAGAGGGCCGGACCCCGTCGTGTCAAGCGCCCGCTGACCTCTCCGAATTACTCGATGGTCTAGGACAAGAACACGAGAACGAGGGGTTTTCGGTAAACAGAAAACAGCAGAGTAGCAGTGGGGAGGGATGTGATCTCAGTGGCAACCGCCGTCGATCTTGCGCTCGGTGGCACTATCGAGGGCCAGAGTGCTTTGGTCGAGCGCGCTCTGGGCTCGGGTTTTCCCGGGTGTGACCATAATCAAGATCGGTTCGTAGACCGAAAAGTCGATGGTCACGAGGCGTTCGAATTCTTCTTCGTTGTCCTCGACGAGGATCGTATCGAAGGCCAAACCGCAGAACGCCAGCCCTTCTTCTAGGCGTTTCTGGTCTTCCTGATCGAACCCATTGGGAACATAGATGTTACATTCTTTACCTTCTTCATAGGTCAGCGTGATGGCTCGGGTCGGGCAGGCTAAAGCAGCACCGACGAGGATGGACGAAGCGAGTGCGACGAGAATGAAACGTGACATGGGCTACCTCATGTATTGTTGAACAACCTGACAACGAGCAAAAGCAGAAAGAATGCCACATGTAACTAGTAATTATTACTAGGACAATCACCCACAGCCCACTTGGTGCTGTTCAATATTCCGACGTATTCCAATATTTTGAACAATGCAGTGCCGAATACGATGAACCATCGAGCCAAGGCATCAGAACAAAGTCGGACCAACCTGCTCGTGGGGGGAGGGGATGATCTCTGTGCGGATCAGGAGTCCGGACTGGATGCGGGCGATCGCCGCCTCCATTGCAGCATGAACCTCATGCAAGAGACCGGTGAAGGTAAAATAGGCCTTGCCTCCGATCCCCATGGCGAGGCGGATCTCGATGAGGAGGATATCTGCGGCCTTGCAAGCGGCATCCGCAGCAGTCACCACCGCGGGTGAGGAATACGTTTCGACAATACCCACGGAGCGAATCTCAGGGATCTCGGAAGAAGCCACGATGGCGGGCAGCACGAGCGGATGGACATGCTCGACGATGACCGCATCGACCTGGGTGTAGCCGGCCCAATAACGCCCGGCCTCCATGGCTTCGTTGACCTCATCGACTCCACCGGCGACAATGATGATGAATTTCCCGGGACATACCGGGTGGCTGCGCACGATCTCCACCGGTGCTTTCTTGACCATGGCATCGACGACTACCGTACCCCGGGCGATACTGTTGAGCTCGACCACGCCGATTGCTGGATGTTTCATGCGCGCTCCTCGAGGACGATTCTGTCCCGATCGACCATCTTGACCCACCCGGAAATGCTGGCATGCAGCGCGGCTCCGAGCGCATCCTCGGGAATGACCGCCAGGATATCCCCTCGTTCCACCGTATCTCCGACCTTGACCACGGGTGTCGCCGGAACACCTACGTGTTGTTTCAAGGGTAGTTCGACTCGCCCAACCGACTTCACCTCGCCGCGGAAAGGCATCTCGACCTGGTAACGCGACAGGCCGGTGCGCTCGAGAACCCGGTTCTTGGGAATCTTGGTATAGGAATAGGCCTCCCGGACCCGAGTAGGTACCTCATGGTGTGTGGGTTTCACCTTCTTGGCAGCGAGTTCCTTCTTGAGGCCGGCGAAGACATTGCGCGGCGAGAGACCGAGAGGACAAGCCACGACCTCACACACCCCGCATTCACAGCACAGATAGGCTTGAGTCAACTCTTCGATCGGTTCTTCGCGCCGGTTGATAATGGCACGCATGACCTTATGCGGTTCGAGCCTATGCCCGAGTTGATAGCGGGGGCACAGCTCCGTGCAAGCAACACATTGACAACAGATTGCGATAGTGCGCAACAGCTCGAGGTTCTGGGGCATCGTACGACGCAATAGATAGGGGTGCTGGGAAGGAAGGAAGAGCAAAGCCGAGGTAGTCTTACGGACCACTCCGTTCTCCGCTGTCGGGAGAGGCCTGCCCATCATCGGCCCCCCGTCGACGACCGTGATAGCATCAACGGTTCTTCCACCGGCCAAGCGTTCGACCTCGGCGATCGGCGTACCAATGGGTAGACGATACACTCCGGGTGCACCGACCTCACCGGCCACGGTCACGGTACGAGAGGTTACCGGAATGCCACGACAAGCTTGGAAAACATTATAGAGGGTTTCAACATTGCTACTGATACACCCGACCTTCAGTGGGATACCCCCCTCGGGAATGATGCGGCCCGTGCATTCGCGGACCAAGATGAACTCATCGCCCGAGGGATAGAAATTCCCCAGCAATTTCAGTTCGAGGTCTGACAACCCTTGCAGCGCTGTCTTCATAGCTGCAATGGCTTCGTGGTAGACTTCTTTGGTCGCCACCACACCTCGCGCTGCTCCGCTGCTGCTCATCATGAGCCGCAGACCGCCGACGATCTCGTCGGCGTGGTGTTCGAGCAACCACTGATCGGAATGGATCAACGGCTCACATTCCGCACCGTTGGCGATCACAATCTCGGCCTTGCCTGCTGCCTTGACATGGGTCGGGAAACCCGCACCGCCGGCCCCGACAACTCCTGCTGCACGGATCAACTCATCAATGCGCCTGTCCATATCTCTGGTCCCGAGCTCATCATCCGGAACCCTAGCAAAGGGTCTAGGGCTTTGCAACCGTGAAGAAAGGATCGCGAAGACCCGATTTTGCTCAGCGCAGTACGAAGAGGTATACTGCCCGCAGGTTCTCGCATTAGGGGGCACGACCGTGCGTCTCTTCCATCCTCCGACCTCCGCCGTGGTAGCGTGCTCCTTGTTCTCATTCCTGGCCTGTGGGTCCCTGGACGAGATGAAGGGAGCCCCCCCAGACGAACCCGGGAGCAGTGTGGTGGTCGAACAACCGGCCACCGACGACACCCAAACTCGCGACGACAGTCTCCTGCCCACCGCTCCGACTACCTCCGGTACCGGCACCACCACCGATACTTCCCAGGGAACCACGACTACTCCTATGACCCCTGCGACACCTTCCCAGAACGACCAACAGGGGACCAGCACCCAGGACCCCGCAGAACAGATGGAAGTCCGCTTGATGCTCGGCGGCAACGTATACAACACAGCGGTCCAGGGCGACTCGGCCGGATCTTCCTTCCATGTGACCTGTCCTTCGGGTAGGGTCATGGTCGGCCTCGAAGGGGCCACGAGCAATAAGGTCGAGAGTCTGCGCTTGGCGTGTTCCACCTTCATCGCAGGCTCCTTCGGACCCCGTTTGAACGGCGTGCAGGACACGGACACGATAGGCGAGGGAGGAGAGCACGATTTCACCCTGGACTGTTACGATAACAATGTGATTCGCGGCATCGCAGGGGTCTATCGGGAAGGCCTTTGTGAACTGAAAGTCATCTGTAACGAAGTTCGCAAGGATCAATTCTCCACCCGGTCGGCCACCTTCGAGGTGAAACGGGAATGCGACGGCAACATCCCCCTGATCGACACGAAGGAGAAGAAAACCTATTCCGCGACCTGCGGGACCATGTCCTTGGCCATCGGCGTGCATGGCAGGGTGAACTCCGGGTATCTCACCGCGATTGGTCTCATTTGTCTGGACGTTGTCCGGACCAACGTGCCGGTCGCTGACTGATCTCCTGAGAAGCCCACCGGAGCCCAACAATGCAAGAGGTCTCGATAGTCGTCGTCTGCGCCGCGGCGACCGACTTGACCCGTCACTGCCTTACCGTCTGTGACCAACTCTATCCTCGATCCCCCATCATCCTAGTGACCGAGGAACCCTTGCCGCCCGGTCCCTGGCCTCCCTCGCTCCAGGTCCTCTCGGCAGATACCCACAACCTCTCTCGCAAGCGCAATCTCGGCGTCGAGGCTGCCCATACTCCCTTCATCGCCTTCCTCGACGATGATGCGACCCCCTTGCCGGGCTGGCTGGAAGCCGCGTATGCAGCGCTCGGGACCGAGACCACGATCGGCTTGGTCGGAGGACCGAATCTCTCTCCGCGAGGACAACCACCGGGAAGGACTTCCGTCGGCAATGCCTGCAGGAGCTTTCTCGTCGCTGGGCCCTATGGCTACCGAAAACGCCGCGCCACAGCCAGAGACTGCGACTACCTCCCGGCCTGCAACGTGGTCTTCCGCCGCTCGACCTATCTCATGGTCGGAGGGATGGACGAAGCCTATCCCGACATCGGCGATGATCTCGCGCTCTGCCGCCGGATGCGTGACCAGGGGCTCCGCATACGTTACCTGCCCGAGGTTGCCGTCGAACACGCCGATCGTCCGCTGCTCGGTTTCGCACTGCAACGGCTGATCCGCGGTTCTCTGTTGGTTCCGGGCAACCCCAGGGTGGTGCTCAAGAACAACGCAAGTCTGCTGGCCTCTGCCGGCTTTGTGTGCATGCTCCTCTGCGGTCCCTTCCTGCTCTTCAATCCATTGACACGGTTATTTTTTTGGGGACTTACCGGCATTCACGGGTTAGTCTGTTTCTTCGAGGCAGCCCGGCACAGCGGCAGGCTCACAGACTTCCCAGGCACCCTGGCCGCGATCTATTTCGGTAATCTCTGCCCAGGGGTTGGACTGCTCCTCGGAAAGGTTGGGCTGTTGACCAATCGGTCTCGTTGGTACCGCCGCTCGCGCGCCGGTCTTGATTCCCCTCAATGAGTCACCAGATTACCGTGCCGCGGATCAGACGAGCCGAACCTCGCCGCGATCGCCATCGACCTCGATCAGGGCGCCGTCCGGAATGCGTCGCATGGCTTCCGAGACATCCAGGACCGCGGGTATGCCGTACTCCCGAGCAATGACAGCGGCATGGGAGAGCAAACCTCCGGTCTCGGTGACCACTGCGCCAAGTTGGGCAAAAAGACTGGTCCACCCGGGGTCGGTGAAACGGGTCACCAGGATCTCGCCCTGACCCAATTTCTTCGTTTCCGAGAGGGAGTGCAGTAAGCGAGCCCTGCCGCGGGCACACCCCGGAGAACACCCGGTGCCCTTGATAATACCCGCCGTACCCTCAGCGGAACGGGGGCGCACCTTCGAACCGATTTCATCGGGAATCTTGAAGTTTCGATAGGAAGCGTAATAGGCCCGCCTCCGGCGCAACACCTGGGCTCGCGTCTCATCCGGCCGTGGTTGTACCAGCAGAGGAGATAGTTCTTCACGTCGAAGGAAGAAGAGGTCGCCCTGTTGTTCCAACACTCTCTCGGCCAGAAGAACCTCCTCGAGGCGGAGCAGAGCCTGACGAATCAATGCGTAGGCGCGGGTCGAGCGGTCCCGCATTTCCTCACGCCACCACAAGTACCTGCGCATGCGGTTGACCTTGCCGAGGAGGAGCCGACCGGTCCACCAACGTCGCCAGAGGGGGAGAGCATGGAGTACCCGACTCTGTTCGTGTTCGAACTCGGTTCGTTGGGCCTGGTTCTGGATCAGTGGAGACGGCGATCCCTCGGGAGCAAGAGCGAAACGGCGCAGGGTCTCGAGGACCAGATCCGGTTCTTCTCCCCAGCGGGGAACGGTGAGGTCCAACTCCCTCCGACCATGGTAATAGTAGGTGTCGAGGAACGCCTCGAGTTCGTTCAGCAAGCCTGCTGCTGCGGGCAGAGCGGCCAACCGGGTGAGCAGTTCTGCAGGTTCTTCGGAGGCGGCGAGGATCGAGGCCACCTCGGGGACCGCCGCCCAACGCCGAGCTACTTCCCACAGCAGGGCCACAGGACGGAGGTGACTGAGGTCGCTGAGCCCGGTCATCAACCGTACCATCGAAACCTCAACTCCCTGCGCAACCAACCGGTCGAGCAGGACCTTCACCTCAAGCTTGGCATTGGAATTATTGTAGATGGTCAAGAAGTAGGCGCTCTCGGTGGGGTAATACAACTCTTCGAGCAACCTTTTCAGTCTCTCGCCCAACACCGAAAGGTCCCCCGGAGCAGCAATCTCTCGACGCCACTCGGTCTCCCGGGCATCAAAATATTCCAACCATCGTCGGTCCTCAGCCAAGCGGGTCCGGTAGGAACGCAACAGCGCGAAAAGCGTGGGCAAGGCCCTCAGGACCCCTGCGAGTGTGAACGGGGTAACTCTCGCTCCGTGTTGGTACTCTGCATCGATACCCAGATCCCTGTCGAAGCTGCGCTCGTCGAAACCCGGGACGCGGAGCATACATTCCTTCACCGCTCCGCAATTCCAGTACAGACGGCCGTAGTACTGACGCATCCAGGGAGGATCCTCGGGCCCAAGCAGGTGCAGACTGCGGAGATACCTCGACATGGTATCTCCAAAAACCCACTTGTAGAGCGAGGCCATCATGGGCGTCACTACATCCGAGGAGACTCCTCCATCTTTCAGGTCACTCGTGGTCCAGACCCAGCGCTCGTCGCGGGTGTGCAGCGTGGTGATGGCCCGAGTCTGGAGCAGGATGGGCCGTCCCTCGCAAAGCGCCCATTCGATATCCTGCGGCGCACCGTAGTGTTCTTGGACCTTCAATCCCAAGGCTATGATGCCGGCCACGGCATCATCCTCGAGTGTAGGAGCGGAAGCGCGGTCCGGAGCAAGGGTATGTTCCACAACCCGCGTCCCCTCAACCACATGAGCAAGGGTCTTTTCGGCAATATGCCGTTCGAGTACTCGTCCTTCCATCCAGTCGAACACATAACGATCTGGGTTGACCCGCCCGGAAACCAGGGTTTCGCCCAACCCCCAAGTTGCCTCGAGCAGCATCCGGCCATCATGACCATCCCTGGGATCGACCGTGAACAATACCCCCGAAACCTCGGCTGGGATCAATTCCTGGATCAGCACGGCCATGTTCACCGCCGCGTGATCAAAGCCCTTTCGGCTGCAATACTCGAGGACCTGCGGGTTGAAGACCGAGGCCCAAACCAGTCGGATCGCCCGGAACAAGGCCTCGGGACCATGGACACCCAACTCAGTATGGTAGAGCCCGGCGAAGGAACTCCCGGCAAGATCTTCAAAAGTGGCAGAGGAACGCACTGCCAAAAGGGTTTCAGGGGGAATACGCTCTCTCAATGCTTCTTCGAACCGAGGGGCGAACGGATGCTCGAGGCAGACAAGTCGCATGTCCTCGATAGCGCGAGCAGAGGTCTCGCCATGCTTCCAGGTCCTCTCCCTCGAGGTGCTGCCGAAACCCGCCCCTTCGAGGTGCTGTCGGAAAGCCTCGGCGCTCAGTACCCAACTCTTCGGTAGGGGCACGTCGAGCGTCTGCAACTGCAGGAGGTTCGAGGCCTTGTAGCCACAAATACCAAAATCTCGTGGCGAGTGCTCGTCCAGAGAGAAGATCAGGGTCATCGTCGTCCCCAAGACCTCTGGGACCGATCCCCAACCACCAGGACTATCATTCTACCTTGACGACTTCGGCTCCGGCCTTGAGGCGGGTGAGGTCGGAGATAACGATTTCCTCGCCTTCCTCCAGGCCGCTGCGCACCAGGACCTCGTCCTTGAACCACCGTTTAACATCGAGCTTGCGGGCGGAGAGCTTATCTTTGTTGAACACATAGACCTGGCCTTCTCCCTTGACGGTGAAGACCGCCTTCCGAGGTACAATTAAAAGTTTGTCCCGTTCTTCAGCAGTGGTTATCTTGGCCTTCATCCCAGGTTTATAGAGTTTATCCCGATTGGAGACCTGGAGGACCACGAGGTACTTCCCGTCATCCTGTTTCTGGAGGGACTCGAACGCGGCCTTGGCTTTACCCTTCATACCCTCGAACTCCAACTCGAAGCTGTCGGTCTGATCGATCATTTTCACCGTGTCTTCGTCGAGCTTGGTTTCGAGATAGACATTGTCATAATCAACTAGAATCATGAGAGGTTTTCCTGGTTCTAAGGCCGTTCCTCCAGCTTCGATATTCTTGGCTGTGATAGTTCCTGCGAAAGGGGCTTTGATATCTGCTTCCTTGCGCAATTTTGCCAATTTGGTCACGCGGATCATCAGGTCTTTTACCTGCTCGGCGAACTCGCCCTTGTCCATGGCTTCTTTCTTCGCCTCGAGGTCTTTTTTTGCATTAAATAGATCATTGATTTTTAATTGTATATCATCTTTGTTCAATTCGAGGACCACCTCGCCCTTCTCGACATAATCATTCTGGACCTTGGGAAACTTGGCCACGAGACAATCGATTTCGCAGGCATAACTGAATTCTCGATAGCTCTTGACTTCGCCGGTGAACTCCGCGCGCTGGTCGATCATACCCCTGGTTACGGCCAGGACCTTGACCTCGGGCTTGGTGGTGGAGAGGATCAAACGATAGACGACAAACCCGACGGCAGCCAGGAAGCAACATCCTAGGACAACGATGGCGACCTTGAGGAGATGCTTCGGCCGTAGGCTGACTTTTTCCTTGAGCGGCTTCTTCCGCTTCATTTTCTGGGGCAACTTCTTGAGCAACTGCAATTCAAAATCGCTGATGACGATCTTATCCTGATTCTGGAGTTGCACCTTCTCGCCCGCTTCGAGCATACGATCATTGACCAAGGTACCGTTGGAACTGCCCAGGTCCGAAATGAACAGATCATTGCCGATCTTGGTAATCTTGGCGTGTTTTTTCGAGACCGACTCGTCGTCGATACAAATATTACACGAATTCATCCGTCCAATGGTGTTGATGCCGTCATCAACCTCGTAGGTTTCATCGGTCAGCAGGTTGTGCAGATAAATTTTCACCTTGCGCGCGGGCATGACCATGGTCTTGTTCGCGTCCATTCCCGAAAAACCGGAATTGTCGTCTTCTCCTTCTTCCTCTTCCTCTGCATCGAAGGCCAATTGTTTGGCCTTGGGTTTTTCCTTCTTCATGGTCCGTTCGCGCGGCTCTTCCTCTTCCTCGATTTCTCCATCCTCTCCCCGCGGCTTCGGTCGGCGCTCCAATTTGCCCTTCTCGGCTCGCTCCTCATCGGCTTCTCTTCTCACCCCGACTGTAGGCTTACGTTTTGCGGGCGCAGGAACAGCGTCCTCCTCCTCATCCTCATCAACTTGTTTCCGCTGAGAAGCCTTGACCACCGGTGGTGGCAAAGGAGAAACTTCGGCCTCCTCGTCCTCCTCGCCAAGTGGAGTTGGGCGCTTCTGCGTGTTCCCCAGCGAGCGTTTCTGCGGAGCAGGAGGTGGTGTACCCTCTGCATCTTGAAGTCCCTCTGGAATTCCCTTCTCGGTACCTTCCATGGCGAAGAGATCCTCGACCCGAACGGACGAGGCCGGTCCCCTGTTTTTGTCGAGCTTTGCGAGCACCGCGGTAGCATCCTCGACAAAATCCCCGATGTTGACCTTGCTCAGGGGTTCTTTGAGGTCTTTGATTTTCAAGCCGCTCTCCTTGAGCCAGGAGAACAGGTCGTAATAACCGGCCATGAACTTCTTACCCGGAGAGGTCAGCTTGTCGAATTTCACG
>MGSU01000243.1:25694-32785 GCA_001799195.1 Deltaproteobacteria bacterium RIFOXYA12_FULL_61_11
CCCCTCGAAGTGCAGGTTCACATAGACACTGCCCGCTCCCCCGTTGTACTCGGGGAGGTTGATCGCAATCTGGTACTTACCACGCAGCTTAAACCGATTGAGGAACTCATAGAGGGACATCGTTTCCGAGATCGTGCGCTTGATCTGGAGGTCGTACTTGTCCTTGGAGAGTGACTTCGAACGCTCGCCCATGCCTTCACCCATGTTGTCGTCCGGTCATAACCGTCAATGCCGATGCAATCATAGAGAGTCGGGGTTCAAAGGTCAAACCCCGTGAAAAGGAATATCAAGCAGTAGCCATGTCTCCTCATTGCCTTCCTGTCCTCCGGGTGTTAGGATACTGCGAACGTTTTCGGACACCGCATAACGGATGAAGACCTGCCCACATTGTGATCGACAGATCAAGGACGACAGCTTCAGGGTTTGTCCTTATTGCAAGAATCCCCTTGCCCTCGAAGCGCTCGATTCCTTCTCCCTGGATGATTTTTCCCTCGAGGATAACCCCACCACCAGCAGCGCCAAGGGAACATCCACGGGTGATGCCTCTGCCGATGAATCGGTATCCTTGGACTGGGCTGCTCTTGCCATACCCCTGAACGAGGTCGAAGAAAGTCCTGTTAGAGCGTCCAACCTCGATACTGACGAAGACGCAGCAGATCTCGATGCCCTCTTCGCCCAGGTCGAGAAGACCGAGATACCTGCAAATCCTGGCTTTGCCGAGCGAACAAACATCCAAGGGCTCGACCTCGCCCCGGAGGCCTACGATTCCCTCGCAGAACCCATCGAGAACACGAACCTCAGTTCTTTCTTGGACTTCGAGAACCCTCAACCCAATGACCTGCAACCTTCTCTCGATGCCCTCGACCATCCTACCTCCGATGAACTTGCCTCGGTGACGCGCATCCAGTCGGGATCGAAGGACACCAACCCCACCAATCAGCTCGAGCAGACCACCATCGATGTGACTATCGGTGACTCTTCCTCCCCCATGCAATCGGACAAGACGATCCTACCGTTCGACCTACCGGTCTTCGCTGACAAGCCCTCGGAACAGGAGGCGATGGCCTGGGACATGGACTTCAATGACATGCTCCCCTCGGCTCCGGATCTCTCCCAAACCACCGATGGGCTCCCCATCGAGGCCTTCGGTGCTGCTCAACACACCACCGTGCAAGCCCCTCTCGGGAAAGGACTCCAAAACGACGATTTCGCTCTCGACCTCGATGGCCCCCTGCCGGACGGAGGCTCACCTGAGGTCGGTTCGCGCAAAACCGAGATAGCCTTTGTTCAGGAAGTAGACGTTCCCCTGCACGACGACTCAGCGGCCACGGGGTTCCTCGACATTAACGAACTCGCCGACGGGAGCATTTTCCAGGAGGGAGTCGTCAATCCGCCAGCCTCTCCCTCCAATACCAGCTCCAAAGGCTTCAGCCAGCATCAACCCCCGACCGAAGAAGAGTTGCTCTCGGGACACCAAGAGATTTCCCTCGAGAACCTCTTCGAAATCGATGAGCCCGCCGCCGAACAGCCCCCACCACCTCCTCCTTCGGCGCCAGCCACGGCGAAGAAATCCTCCCCCATCGAGCTCGAGCTCGGAGAAGAAGCACGCCATAGTGCCGAACGTCCTGCACCACAGCATGTTCCCAAGTTCGAGGAAGCAGACGAGTCCGATGAACTCGACCTCGATGTTCCCGAAGAAGTCCAAGCCAGGAAACAATCCAAGAAGAAAGCCAAGGATCAGGACGAGGCCATCGAGGACAAGGCTTTCGACACCTCTGCTTACGTCACTGAGGATCCGACCCGACATTTCAAACTCCCTCTCGTCGGCATCACCCTCAGTCTCCAACAACTCTTGATAGGGAGCCTCCTCCTCATTCTCCTGATCGCGGCAAACGGCACCCTGTTCGTCTTTTTCAAACTTCGCAGCAACGATGGTTTCATGGGCAAGGTCTACACGGGTGGAAAAATCCGTCTACTTTCGGAACTGCGAGAAGAGCGGATGACCAGTGAATTCGATGCGGTCGTCGATACTACCCAGAAAAACCTGACCACGTGGAGTTACTCGGAACTCGACCGCAGGGTGAAAAAATTCTCCACCATGCTCAAAGATCTTCCAAAACACCGTAAACTCAACACCTTGCAGAAGGAACTGGAATTTCTCATGTGCGTCATCGCACCTTCTGAGAACCAGGGCCGTAAACAGGGACTCGTCACCTTTTCCGAACAGGCTGCAGGCACACTCGGTATTAGTCAGGTCACGCGAAAGAAGTTCGAAGCGTACGTGCATTTCTTGGATGGTCGCTTCGGCGAGGCAAGGGACCGGCTCAAAGAATACTTTCAAGAGGTCCATAACGACTTCACGGCCAGGTACTACTTAGGCATCGCCTTCCTGAAGAACAAAGAGGCAGAGGAGGCCCTGAACGTCTTCTCGGCACTGCGCGCGGAGTTCCCGAGCCGCTACCAATCCTTCCTCGGATTAGCCCTCGCCAATGAAACCAAAGGCATGTTCGACAAGGCGCAGAATTACTATTACAAGGCCTACGAGTTGGGCCGCGGTGACATTCAGACCGTCCTCCACCTCGGGCGCTTCTTCGAGGGCCGCAAAGATCTTGATAAAGCACTGAATTATTTCAGTATTGCAACCGAGGGGTATCTCGAACACAGCAGCAAGGTGGAACTGGGCATTGCTTACTCGGGCAAAGCGGAACTCCTCGTCAGGCTCAATCGCATCGATGACGCGGTCAAGGAACTGAAAAAGGCCGTCAACATATGTACCTCCAACCCGGCCTACCCCTATCGCCTTGGTCAGATCCTCAGCGACGCTTTCAAACCGAAAGATGCCGTGGAATACTTCAAAACCGCCTATGACATCGACCCCCAATCCCTCCCCCACGCCAAGGCCCTGATCAAGGCCTACATCGAAGGAAGCGAATACGTCGAAAGCGATAAACTCTTGAAGATCCTCATGCCTCTCAATCCCGAAGACCCCGATCTGTGGTACTTCCGAGGACTCAATTTCCTCGAACTCGATGAACTGGATAAGGCCCGGCAAGACCTGGAGAAAGCTCTCTCCCTCGACCCACGGCACTCCCTCAGCGAATTAGCCTTGGCCAACTACTACGACGATCTCGGTGAAACCGAGAAGGCTGTGCAATTCTACACCAGCGCGTTGGGGCACAGTCCCGAGGACTATCGTATCCATTATTACTATGGCCGTTTCCTGTTCCAGACTCAGAGAGATGCTGTTGGTGGGCGCCAACATCTCGAGCAAGCCATCAAACTACGCTCGACCTTCAGTCCTGCCTACAACTTGCTCGGCGAGATCTTCTATTCTCTAAAAGATTACGAGAAGGCTTTTCCCAACTTCAAGGCCGCGGTGGAATACAATCCGGGAAATACCCGCGCCATGGTCAACGTGGCGATGATCCACAAGAAGGAACACAACTACGACAAGGCTGCCAAACAACTCGACGCAGTCCTCACCCTGGATCCCGAGAACTCCCAAGCAAAAGCCTTGTACGCAGAAGTGTTGCTCATTACCGAGAAGGACGAAGAACGGTTCCCCCATTACCACACCTTGATCGACGAAGCCATCGTCCTCGATCCCGAGAACGACTACGCCTATTTCCTCAAGGGATATCTCTTCGAACTCAAGAAGAACTATCGCGAGGCGATCAATCAATACAACATCGCGATTAAATTGCAGCCCGCTGATGTCAACTACCGCAGCCGGTTGGCGCAGATCTACCTCCTGCTCGGCCATTTCGACAAGGCCCTGAGCGAGGTCAACGAGGTGCTCAAGATAACGCCGAACAATGCCCGAGTACTCGACATCAAGGGGAAAATATATTTACAGAACAATCAGCTCAAAGCTGCTGCCGCGATCTACGAGAACGTGATCAAGCTCGATCCCTTCGACTACGAAGCCTATCTCGCCCTGGGAAACATCCTGAAGACCATGGGCCAGGACAGCGCGACGTTCAAACATCTCAAGAAAGGCATCACCCTCTTCAGACGGAAATATGGGAGTTTCAACGATCTCTCCCAAGACGTGCGCCAACCGGTGTGCAAAGCCTCGCTCCAGGTCGGCAACATCCTGCATTCCATGCGGCCGAAAGATGCTCTGACCTGGTACGCTCAGGCCATCGAAATCTGCCCGGAATGGCCGACACCTCACAAACACCTCGGTTATTACTGGAAACGCAATCAGAACTATGCCCGCGCTCTCATGCACTTCGAACGCTACCTGGAAAGTCAACCAGCGGACTCTACACAGATCCGCGATGAAATCTTCTTTCTCAAACGCGGCCACTGATCACCTGTTCCCGGGAGAACGCTATGCCCAAATGCCTTTTCTGTTCCATCTCTTCAGGTGAGATCCCGGCCACCATCGTCTACCAGGACACCGATCTGCTCGCCTTTGAAGACATCGCTCCGCAGGCCCCCGTCCATCTGCTGATCATTCCCCGCAAACACCTGCCGACCCTCAACGAGCTCACCTCTGCCGACCATCTCTTGGTCGGGAAGATGCTCAGCCTTGCCAAGGATCTTGCTGCGAAGAACGGGCTGGCAGAACGTGGCTATCGAGCCGTCTTCAACTGCAACCGCGACGCCTGCCAATCGGTGTTCCATATCCACCTGCACCTGCTCGGTGGACGGACCTTCGGCTGGCCGCCGGGCTGAGCCTATCCCACCCCTTCAATGAGTCCCCCCCCGCTGAGCCTGTCCAGCCGAACCAGAGCAATCTTCGCTCGTCTCTGCTGCTTCGTGATCCTTGGCGTTGGGGGTTGCGATGCTCCCACCGATGGACCTGTGCTCGGCTCGCCCTCCACAAGTGACCTGACGCTGGGAGAAGGCTCAGAACTCGTACGTTCCCTACTCGACGTAGGTGAGGAATACCTCAACTATGAGCTCACCCTGCCAGCCGTGCAGTTCGAACGCACAGCCTCCGGGGACTATATCCTACGTTCCTCGGCACTTGGGCGCTGTGGGGGGCTCGGCCTCGCCCCCCTCCTGCCCTGTCTGATCCAAGTCCTCCCGGGCGTTGGGCAAGCGGAGCCGGAGGTCGTGGTGGAACGCTTCGATCCTAGTATCGCCGAGGGGGTGGTACTCACCGAACCGGTCCCGAGCTTTGATGGTAGCCCTCATCTTCGCGAGAACGTTGTTCCGCCGTTCTCCGCCATACCCAACGCCGGGTGGCAATGGGCAGGTCAGCGCCGCTTCTCAGAGCAGGACTTGAACTTCCTGGAGCTCTACCCGCTTGTCATGGAGAACGGTCGCCCCGTCCTCTACACCCGGTTCCGGCTCTCGCTGACCTGGCCGAGCAACCCCCGTCCTCCTGCCCCTTCGGCCGAGCACTTGGTACCTCTCCTGGGAAAGGACTTGCTGACTTGGCTGGACCGTGCCCCCGGCAGCTCTCGAGTACCCGGTCCCGTATTCCTGCTCGCCTCGAAGACCCAGGCCCAATCCGCGCAGCTCATCGCAAGACGGCACGCCACGGCCGGGCACCACGTCGAGCTCCTCGAGGTCGAGTCGACCTGGGACTCGGCTCGCACCTCGACCAAACTACGAGCTCTCCTCGAACGTACTGGCTCCCCCGAGACTGTCTTCCTTCTCGGAACTCCCAGCCAACTCCCCACCGGAGAAGTGTCCAGCGACGAAGAGAGCGAGGTCGGACCCCACTCAGACCTCGCTTTGCTCACTTCCCTTGCGAGCGAGCTGCCCCAGGCGTCCGTCTGCCGGTTACCCCTCACCGACACGACCGAAATCCTGCGGTACTATGCGAAACTTGATCGCCATGCGGCTTCCGAGGACCAAGCATACCTCGGAAGAACCCTCCTCGTCGGTTCCTTCGTGGATCTCGACCGGGACGGTCGAGATGAGCGGCCCTACCTCCACCACCTGGAAATCCTGCGGCTACGTCTTGAGGAAACCGGCACCACGGTAGCAACCGCCTACCTCGCCCCTCCGGGAACCACTCCGCTCTTGACAGCAGGTGGAAAAAGCCTGAGCGAACTCTCTGGCCGCGGCTTCATTGCAGACTCCCTCACCGTGCGCCGAGAACTCGAGCGAGGAGCCCAACTCCTGGTCTACCGTGGACCGGCCTCATCCGGCGGCTGGATTTCCCCGGCCTTCTCGGCCGACGATGTCCGACAACTCGCCGAGAACGATCGGGCAGCCTTGGTTCTTTCCTTCGGCGCCCAGACCGGTCTCCTTCCCACACCGACCAGCTCCTTCATCGGTCAAGCCGTGGGACTCGCCGGGAAGTGGCTCCAACCGGAACACGCGGGAGCGCTGGCCTTCGTCGCACCGAGCACAGCCCAGGACGAAGAGCTCGCCGGAGAGCTGCTGCTCGAACTTGGAGAAGCCCTGGTCGTCCGCGAGCACACTCTGGGGCTTGCCCTGCACGAGAGCATGCTCGCCCTCTACCGTCGGCATGGACCACGTCATCCTTTCCTGGCCGGGGAACTCCAGGCCGTCCATTGCTATGGCGATCCCACCGTGCAGCTCCACCGCAAGCCCCTCCCCGCTCTCGAGTACGAACTCGAGGTCACCCTCGTTCCTCCGACACTCTCCGTCACCCTGGCCAAGGGAGAAGCCCGCGTCTCCTTGCTCGGCCCCTCGGGTGAACTGCTGTCCTCGAACATGACCACTGCCGGAACAGCGTCCTTCGACCTATCCGAAGCCTTACTCACAGCTCGGCTCGAGCTCGGTTTCACCGCGACCGGCTACAGGCCTACCCGCCATGAGCTCCGTCCAATAACCCTCGTTCACTTCGACGCCTTGCTGACCGCTGAGGCCCTTTCCGAGCACCAGCTTCGCGTGAGTTGGACCTTACCCGAGTTCCCGGGCCTCTCTCTGGAGTTACGTCGCAGGGTCTCCGGCAGCGGGCCGTTCCTCCGCCTAGCCGAACCTGCTGAAACGAATTATCTCGACTCCGGCCTCTCTCCGGACACCTCCTACGACTATGAACTGGCCCTGCTCGAGAAGGGCCAGCTCCTGTCGGCAGGCCACACTGAAGTCCGTACCCTCGAGATCCTCGACACCTGGCTCGACTCGCCACCGCCCGAACAGAGTGCGTCCCCGGACCT
>MGSU01000244.1 GCA_001799195.1 Deltaproteobacteria bacterium RIFOXYA12_FULL_61_11
CGCAAGCATGAGCATGGTGGGGGCGACCGCAAGGATGCGGACCTCCAAGCGACGCGCAGGATGCAGCGGCGTTGGGGTGAGAGGCGACAGGACCCCTTGCCCACCCAAGACTGAACACGTAATCGCTTCTATCGAGTTGTCGTGCGCTTCAACCCTGGGGACCGCACATTTCCCAGATCAGACCGAGGAAGTGGGGACCGGGGAACAGGTCGATGCCGAGACTGACCTTGACTGTATAGAAGATAAGAAAGGTCATGACGGTCAGGACCAGGATTTCGAGTACGAGGATCGAGGATGCGACGAACCTGTTGGAGGTCCAACGCTGCCGGCCCTGGTTCGAAGAGCGGAGAAGTCTCCGCCGGTCTATACCGATGAAGAAGACACAATAGAGGCGTCGTACGAACCAGAAGGAGAAGCGCAGGTCGAGGAGTTTCTTCGAGGGCGGCCTGCACGCCATGGTGATAACCCTGCGAATCTCGTTCTTCTGGTCATAGTTCAGTTGGTGTGCAATCTCGGGGTCGATCTTGTCGAAGAAGTAATCCGGGGAGCGGTATTGGGGTTTCTTCATCTCGCTCTGAGGCGCAGGGGGCGTCCTGAAGTTCTCGTTGACCCACCATCCATCGCAGATCGCTCGGCTCAATGCAACCTCGGTTTCTCCGGGGAGTACCCCAGCCATGGTCTCGGTGTCGGGATTCCCGCGGCGTTGGGCGAAACCCCCCGAAAGGACTTGTCATCTTCAGGGGAATGACCTAGGTTCAGCCCTGGGTGGACCATGACGTGACGAGACTCCTTGGCCGAGCTCCGCCTCCTGTATATCGCTAATCAGTACTTCCCCTCCACGTATGTGGATTCGCTGCAGGTCCTGCGCACGTTGACGGCTTTGGCCAGGCAAGGGCTTGAGATCACCCTCGCGCTGCCGAAACTCTTACGGGTGCCTCCGGAACGGGACGAAAGGGTACGGCACCGCATCGAGACCTACTACGGGCTCTCCTTGGCCGGCTTACACCTCCGTTTCCTACCGACTTGGTTCCGCACCGCACGGCAATTCGAGAAGGATCTGCCGGGGATGATGCTGGCCTGGGGAAACGGTCTTCCCACCCATGACCTCATCTACACGCGCTATTACCTGCCCCTCCTCGCCGCGGGTCTGAGCGGCAAGCCGGTGTTGTTCGAAAGCCATTACGACCTGCCCAGATTGTATCCCCGCCGCTTCACCTTCCTGCGTTGGTTGGCCAGACAGGAGCATTGTATCGGATTGGTGACCAATTCGGCCATGACCTCGGGCATCATGCGTGAGAACGGTATTCCCGCGCCGCTGGTGGTCACGGCTTACAACGGCTACGAGGTCGAACAATTCGCCGAACCGAGGTCTCGCGAGGAGGCGCGCCGCGCATTGGGGCTCCCGGCGAAGGGGTCGATGGTGCTGTATGGCGGTGGTACCGGAGGCAACAAGAACCTCGCTTTCCTCCTCCGCTTGGCAGAGAGGGTCCCGGAGGCAGAATTCTACCTCGCCGGTCCACCGACCGAGGAACTCCGCGCCGAGGCGGGACGGCTGAAGAATTTCCACCTCATGGGTTGGTTGGAGCCACGTCGCTATCCGCTGGCTCTGTGGGCTGCCGACGCTCTGTTCATCCCTCCTTCGGATCCCCGACAACCCCGCTATGCCAATACCTTGTTACCGATCAAAGTGTTTCAATACCTTGCCGCGGGTAGACCGATCGTGGCCTCTGATCAGAGGGATCTGCGGGAAGTGCTCGACGAAACGACGGCCGCTCTGTTTCCAGGTGATCGGGTCGATGAAGCCGCCGTCATCCTGCGCAAGGTCCTGCGCGACCGGGTTTATGCCTCGAGGCTCGGCGAAGCCGCTCGAGTACGCGCCCCGGCTTACACCTGGGACGCTCGGGCCGTGGTCCTGGTGGATTTTCTGCGGCGTCGGAAGGAGGTCTTGGCTCGTTTCGCCACGGGGTCGCCCCGGTGAGTGGCTCTGACCTACCCCGGATCGGAGAAGCCCCTGTGCGGCTCGTGTACGTGGCCAATCAATATCTGCCCTCGAACTATGTCGATAGTATCCAGGTGATCAAGACCGTCGAAGCCCTGGCTCTGGCAGGCGCTCGGGTCAGTCTGGTGGTGCCGGCGGTGCTCACCTGGCCCCCGCTCACCCGAGCCCGGTTGGAACGGAGGATCGCCGAGTTCTACGGGCTCGACGACCTGCCTTTCGACCTCCTTCCCGTGCCGACCCTGCCTCGTACGGCCTGGGAGTTCGAGAAAGAGCTTCCTGGCCTCTTTGCGCCGCTCTTCACCTCACGTCGGTCGGACACCGTGTTCTATACCAGGTATTGGCTGCCCTTTTACACGGCCTGCTGGTTCCACCCCCGGGTGGTCTTCGAGACCCATCGAGACGTGGCTAAGCTGCACCCGCTCAGTTTTCGCTACCTCCGCTGGGCCTCGCAGCGTCGGAATCTCCTCGCCGTGGTTACCAATGCGGACCTCGTGACCGGTCTCCTCCGAGAGGGAGGTGTTTGTGCCGAGAAAGTGGTCACGGTCCACAACGGGCATGATGGCTCCCTCTTTGCCGAACCCCTGGATTCCGCTGAGGCGCGCAGGAGGACCGGTTTGCCCCTGGGACGGCACCTGGTGTTCTACGGGGGGACGATCGGCGCTCACAAGGCACCCGAAGTCCTGCTCGCCTTGGCCCGGCAGTGCAAAGACCTGTTGTTCTGCATTGCTGGTGAGGCAACCCCGGCCTTCCGAGAGGCTGCCCTGAGCTGCGGCAATGTCCTGCTGACCGGATGGCTCGGACCCGAGGCTTTGCGCGACCACCTCGCGGCGGCCGACGTCCTGCTGATTCCACCGAGCTCGCGCCCGTTGCTCGAGGCGCGCAGGACTCTGTTACCCCTCAAACTCTATCAGTATCTCGCTGCCGGCAGGCCGATCGTGGCTCCCGATCTGCCCGACATCCGCGAAGTCCTCGATGGGGACAACGCCCTTTTGGTGGCCCCTGATCGGTTGGAGGACGGAGTGATGGCCCTGCGTCGGCTCCTTGCCGGACCAGACCTCTCGGCAAAGCTTGCCAAGGCCGCGCTGCAGACTGCGAAGAGATATACCTGGGTTACACGCGGGCAGAGATTGCTCGCGATCCTCGAAGCACGCTTGCGCCGGGGAAACTGAGGAATAGGGAGAGTCGAAAAACTCAGATGCCGATGTTCAGCGAGAGTCCGATCTGACGGGAGGTCCGGGCGTTGCGCGAAGTGCCGAGCTTGTCCTCAAAGTAATACACACCGAGCTTGGCGATCCAGAGATCCACGTCGATACCGGCGGAGTTCAGCGGGACGGTGATCCCGAAGAGGGAGGCCGGAGAGAGTTGGCTCAAGCCGGTACGAACGGCCAAGCGGTCCCAGATGGACAGCTCGATGCCGGTGTTGATCATGTTCGCCACGTCGACGTCGCGGTTGAGGTCGCGCACGTCGAGGGAGTACGTCAACCGGGTCGGACCGAACTCCGGGCTGATGGCGACGCCCACGCCGAGGCTCTGTTCGATGGTCTTGAACTTGCGGATGGTCTCGGGGTTGAACGCCTCGTCCTCATCGATGTCCATTTGGAACCTGGTGTTGCCGACATCCTGCCAGGCCACGCCGACCGTGGGTTTCAGCAGCCGGAAGGTCTCGGTGAGCGCGGGGATGTCGATGGCGTCGGTGAAGGCGATCAGGTGGGATTTGATACCGAGGTCCACGCCGAGGCCGTACCCTTGCCGATCGACCAGTTTATTCATGTCGGTGAGGTCATCGACCATGGTTTGCATGTTGCTCTTGCCCGTTTTCGAGTCCTTGCCGGTCATCTCGGCGAACTCGACCTCGAGCGGTTGGAAGACCCGGTAGAGGCCCTTCAGGGAGGCGCCGGTGATGAGACCCTTGTCGAGCCAACTCATGGCAAAGCCCATCGAGGCTCCGGCCGTGGCGTAGGCCTCGGCGGTGAAGCGGGGGACTACCTTGTTCTGCATGTCCAGGCCAATGGCCGGGGTGGCAAAGGTGCGCAGGCTGAAGTTCTTGACCGTGAAGCCCGGGGCGGTGAGGCCGAGGATGAAGGGGTGGTAGGTGCCGATCATGGGATCGATCCAGTCGATCACCTGGGTGACCTGGTCGGCCTGGGATTTTTCGCCGAGAGTCTTTGCATCTTTCCTGATCAGCATGCCGGTCTCGAAGAGTTGGTACGAGAAGCGCGGGGCCACACCCACGAGATGGACGTACCAGGTTTTGACGTCGGCGAGACCGGCCGGGTTGTAGAACAGCGCGCTCGGGTCGTCGGCCACTGCGATGAAGGCATTACCCATGCCTTTGGGTCTGAGATCGGTACCCAGGATCTCGGGCGAGCTGAGTTGCGCGACGGCAGTGGAGCCGAGAAGCATCGAGAAGAGGACGAAGCTCAGGACAGTGGTGCTGTTCATGGTCGAGTCCTTGCCTGGACGGGTTGTGCGGGTCGTGTTCATCGGGCGCCTCCTCAGAAACCGACGTCGACGTCGAGGTCACTCTCCTCGGCGTCGGTGTCGATGTCGAAATCGAGGCCGCTCTGGTCGGCCGAGAGGTCTACCGCGATCCCATCGGGGATGGTCGGAGCGATGGCACCATACTTCTCTGCGCAGCCTTTGGGATCCTCGATCATGCTGCAGCATTCGGTGCGGTTCTCGTTGCAACGCACACCGTTCTGGGTGGCGATGAAGTCGGTCAGGGCCGCTTCCATGGCCGCGTCCTGATCCATGAATTGTTCGTAGGTCGCGATGTTCTCGTCGATGTCCTCGCGCAACTTCTTCATGTTGGTAACGAAGGGGTCGTTGGTCGGGATGAGCCCGGAGTCGACGCAGCTCTTGGTGGTCATGTTGGTCATGTCCTCGAGGAAGCTCGAGGCCGCCTTGAGTTCGGAGAGGGCCTCGTCGAAACCAACGCCGTTGGTCAGGTTTAGGGCCATGGCCGCCGCGCCTTCGTCGCTGGAGAGGCTTTCGGAGACTTCGTCCAGGGTTCCTCCCATGACGTTGACCGAGATCACCGAGGAGCGGATGATGCTGGTGAAGCAGGAGATGGTCGCGATCGTGGTCAGACCTTTGTTCTGGGCAGCGCGGATGGAGTCGTCATCGTCCCATTCTTTGGGCCGACGGTCGAGGATGTCGTCGGTTGCGGCGAGGCAGGCTTCTTCCTTCTTCGTGCAGGCGGTATCTCCCGCGGCACAAGCTGGTACTTGTTCACAGCATTTCTCGGAGGTGCGACCCACCAGGTTGAGGCAGACCTCGAGGGCGAAGTTGCCCTGGTACACCCCATCGACCAGGTTGAGCATTCCGAGGTTGGCGTCGAGCTTCTTCTTGCTGCGCAGCGGCTCGGGAATGAACTGACCAAGGAGGGAGAAGGTTCCCTGGGTGTCGTCAGAGCCGTTGACGGTCATCAGGTCGGCGATCATCTCCAATAAGGAGAGCCCGAGGCGACCGAGGAGCAGACTCAGGTAGGTGTCCGCGAGGCGCCGCTTGAGTTTGGTGAGCCGGACTTCTTCCAGTCGCTTCTCGTTGGAATCGGTGGCCTCGATTGCCGGCAATTTACTATCGTCGATCTGGCCTTCTTTCCCTTCGATCTTCTTGAAATACTTGCTGAGGGGTAAGGTGGGCTTCTTGTCTTCCTTCGCCTTCTCCTCGGCGGAGAGGCCGGTGAGGGGTACCGGGCTCTTGTAGGCTCCCAGTCTCTTGCTGATGGTGCGGAGGTCGCCGTTGAGGATCATGGCGGCCTCTTCGATATCGCCTTCGATCTCGGCGTACTTGCTGTCGGAGTTGGTGGTACAGGTCAGGAGGAGGAAGAGCAGCCCGAAGGCGGCCATCCCGAGGATCCAACGCGGCGACATAGTGCACCCCCTCACGTGGTTGTCCTAGGAAATCAACGACGGAACGGGAGCCTATGCTTCGGGTTGAGGGTTGTCAAGGATGTGTCTCCACCTTGTTAGTAGCAAATGAATTGTCCGGTTTTCTTAGCACATGAATTGTCCGCTTTTTCCAGACCAAGGGAAGGAGCGGAGGGCGTAGCCCGGAGCCCTTCCCTTGGTGCTGCCGTGGAGCGGATATCCGCGGTCATCGTGGTGCCTGTTTCTCTTCTTCTTCCGGTTGCATCATAGTGAGCGAGAAGCCTTGGACCGTGGAAGAGACCATAGGATCCGCTGCCATAGCGGTGGATCGTTATGGTCGTCTTCACATAATTGCAACGAAAGGTATCTGCGGGGATCTGGAAGATGAGGTTCCTGAACTGCACGCAGTTGTCAGCATTTGCTTTGCGCTCGTACTGTTCACACAAGATCTCTTCCAGGTTCATACCTGTATATGGCACAAAGGCGCTCCCTTCCTCTCTTGCAGCATGGGCAAACTCTGCATTGAAGGCAGGCAGGTAGGCTTCCTTGAGATAGCGGTTGGCAGCTTCCTGGGTCCTGATGCCCATCAAAGCGAGTTCCTTGGGCAAACGGGCTTGATGCGTCGCAAACGCCCGCTCTGACCTCCCTCGAGCTTCTGGAGAATAGGCCGCTATCATCTCGATCCCCAAGTGCTGCATCGCTCTGCCAAATTGTGTCAGGTTCTGCTTGTCTACCTTTCCCCCCGCGTGGGGGGTATGCCAATAGTGCGACCCTCGATCGCTGTAAAAGCTACAAAAAAGCCCCTTTGCTTCAATGACCTCCCGCACTCCCCTCATACTGCTCTCAGTCCCTTCCTCATCGACGAAGAACATCGAG
>MGSU01000245.1:0-4086 GCA_001799195.1 Deltaproteobacteria bacterium RIFOXYA12_FULL_61_11
CACGAGGTGACGATTTCGGCAGAGTATTACGTGACCCGGACCGAGACTGTGACAGTGAGCGAAGACAGGACCATTGCCTGGAAGCTCATCCCGGACTTCGGCCTTTTGACCGTGACCAGCGAACCCTCGGGCCTTCCCGTGAAATTGAACCGCCAGGCGGCAGGAGTCACGCCGCTTGAAAAGCAGCGGGTGGCGCCGGGTTCGCACGTGGTGGAGCTGACGCACGCCTGTTACTACCCCGAACAGCAAAGCGTGACGCTCGGTCGGGGCGACGAGAAGACGGTGCACTTCAAGCCCAAGGCGATCGAAGGCGGGCTGGAAATTGGGGTCAAGGATCCGGAGGGCAACGTGGTGCGGGCCGAGGCCAGCCTCGACGGGGTGTTGCTAGGCCAGGCTCCGGGGAAGTTCAAAGCCTCGGTGTGCGGGAAAGAGTTGATGGTCACGGCGCCGGGGTACGAGAAGCACGAGCAGGTGGTGACCATCAAGGAAAAGCAGGTAACCAAGGTCGAGGTCACCCTCGTAGGGGCGCACGGCGGTGCGCCCGAATCTGGCCGATACCGCGTCAGTGTCGGCAAAAATGGTGAAGAAATCGTCTACGACGCACAGACCAAGCTCACTTGGACCAAGGGGTGGTGGAAGGATAGAACATGGCAGGAGGCGATCGACTGGTGCCAGAGCCTCACCTATGCTAGCCGGTCCGACTGGCGTTTACCGGCAAAAGAAGAACTCGAGACCCTGCTCGACAAGGACATGGGCCGGACACCGTACTCGACTTTTCCGGACATGCCGGCGGAGTGGTTCTGGTCGTCGTCGTCCCGCGTCTACCCCTCCGACAGCGCGTTGCTCGTACATTTCGACGACGGCAATGTCTACCACATCTATAAGGACATCCATAGCAACGCGCGTTGTGTGCTGCCCTGACTGCAGGGAAGCAAACCTGTCGGGCTTGCACGAGATCGTCCACCCCCTCTTAAATCCCTCATACAAGCGAAGCCGTCGGTGCTTGGAATCTTGAGCCCTGAACACATGGATGTGTCCGTCCGTGCGCCCTCCGACACTTTCTCGTCCTGCGAGTCGCCCCCGCGACGGCTGGTAGGCTGCGATAGCATCTCGAAGGTGGATGCGGGGCACATTTCTCCTTGGCACCTCTTTACCCAATCACCCTGACCCCGATCTCCACCACCCTCGCCGGGGCCTGACCAAGGTCGAGGTCACCCTCGTAGGGGCGCACGGCGGTGCGCCCATCATGGTCGTCATACCCTGATCCCACGCTGGACATGGCGTTTTAGATCGTTTCCGCTGTGCAACGTTGCATAACGGCGCGGGTCAGGAGGAGGGCCTCTTCTGCGTCTTCACGGTCGGGTAGACCTTCGGCCAGACTTCCAGGCAAAGCATCGGGATAGCGTGTCGGAAGATAATAGAGATCCATATCACCGAGTTCATCGCGTAGATCGTTGAGAAAATCGGCGGGGAAAAGAGCAAGCAGATCGACGATCGAATGCGTTCGGGGGGTTGCAGTCTCCTGGTCGGCGAGCAGAGCCTTGAGGAGTTTCTCCAGGCATTGTTGGCAGTGGAAACAGACCTGGTTGTAGAGAGCGCCGGTCAGGGCGAGCTCCGCCATCTGGAGATCTTGACTGGCGAATTCCCGCCAACGCTCAGTTCTCTCGTTCATAGAGGGTCTTCCCTTTAGCCAGGATTTCTTCTTGGAAGAACGAGCGTTCGGCACACAGCCGTTCGAATTCCACGGGGGTGTACATGACGATGTCCATGGCTACGCGGGGACGGAGGAGTTTTCTCAACCGTTTCAAACGTCGAAAAAACGGCAAGGAGGTTTCTTCCACCACCACCAGATCGATATCGGACCATTCGTGGATGGTACCATGAGCCAAGGTCCCGAAAAGAATCACCTTCTCGGGATCACCATGCTCGAGCAGCAGGTTCAAGCAGCGCTCCAGTTCCCGGTCCAAGATCCGCCGACGGTTCGACACTGTGCTCAGGTCATGCACGATGGTGGATTGCTGCATCACCGACTCCGTAGGAGACTACTGATGTGAACACGATGATCATACTGCAAAAGTATCAGGTATTACGGTTTTAACCTAGCATCGATCAAGGCTGAGGACAAGCTCTCGCGACCGACCAAGGTCGAGGTCGCCCTGGTAGGGGCGCACGGCGGTGCGCCCGAAATGGCTGATCCAGGGGTTGGTCCTGATCCGGGCTCGTGCTACACTCGGCGATCGTGGGACCGGGAGGGAGGCTCCGGGAGCATGTCCGAACTCTTGCGCTACGCGGGTACGCTGCGTGGCGGCGAGGCTTTAGTAGGACCGAGGCGGGTCCAGCTCGACCTGACCGATCGGTGTCAGGGTCGGTGTGTAGCATGCTGGAACAACTCTCCCCTGCTCCCCACACGTCCGGCGAGAGAACCCGCTGTCTTGCCCACGGCCCGGGTGAACACCCTGCTCGGGGAACTCACCTCCTGCGGCGTAGAGGAAGTGTTCCTCTCCGGTGGAGGCGAACCCTCGCTGCACCCTGATTTCCTCCCCATCCTGACCAGGATCAAAGCCCATGGCTTGCGCTGCTCGGTCAATACCGATCTCCTGCGGTACAACCCCTGGATTCTCGAGGAGTTGGTCTGTCTCGAGCTCGACTCCCTGACCGTGAGTCTCTGGGCCGGCGACGGACCTTCTTACGCGGCGTTGCGGCAGCAGGGGCGGGAAGCCGGGGAGGCCTGTTTCGAACAGGTGCTCCGCAACCTCGAAACCGTCCTCGAGGTGCGCGCGCGGACCCCTCGGCGATTGCCGAGGGTCAAGCTCTACAACGTCGTGACCCGGAGGAACGTTGAGCAGCTCGGGCCGCTCTATGAGTTGGCCCTGCGGCTTGGCGTGGAGGCCTGCGAGTTCGTGCCGCTCGATCCGTTGCCGGGTGTCATGGACGAGCTGACCCTCGATCGCGCTGCGCTGCAGAGCCTCGAACGAGCCCTCGAGCTGCTCTTCCTGCGTCGGCACCCGGGCCTTGCCGACAACCTCGACCAGTTCCTCCGGCGGCTCCGGGCGCCCGGAGCCGGAGAAGGTCGCTACGATGCCTCGGAGGTCGTGCAGTATCCCTGTCTTGCCGGGTTGTTCTTCTCCCGCATCCGGGCCGACGGCTCGGTCAACTACTGTCTCAAGAGCGGGCGGTACCCGATCGGCTCCATCCTCGAGCAGGACTTTCGCGCTCTCTGGTACGGAGAGGTCTATGCCGGCCTCCGACGCACGGCCGCTGCTGGGGTGTTACCCTTCGCCGAGAGCTGTGGCCGCACCTGCGACAACCTCGACGACCACCGGGAATTGGCGCGCTGGTTCGACCGGCTCGACGAGTCCCGTCAGGGAGTTGCAGCGCTGATGGCCGAGCTGGGAGCCACGTGCGGTGAGGTCGGGCCATGACCCCTACGCGGCAGCTCGAGCTACTCTCGGTCCACGAGTTCGAGAACCGGTATCTCGCGAGACGGTTCCTCGGCACCGACACCGAGGCCACCCTCGCGGGTGTTGCCACCGCTCCGAGGGTCCGCCTCGGGGTGACCCGGGAAAATTTCCTGCGCCTCCCCGACCTCATCGCCCTGGTGGGAGCTCGAGCAGTTCCCGGGCAGGAGCCGCGCGTGGCGGCGTTCCCGGTAGAACCCCTCGTAAGCCTGGCTGACCGTTTCGAGACCTATTGGCGGGACCTCGGTGCGGTGGCGGCCGCTTTGCCCGGGGTACACCTCGAGGTCGTGGACCCGGAGCTGTGGACCTTGCTCCGGCACGTCTCGGCCATCGCTGCCTCGGTGCCGAGGAAGCGGCTCCTCCTCGCCCTGGGCGCGGTCTGTGACGAGGTCCTGACCGGTCCTTGGCGCGTGCTGATCGACCCGACCACGGTGTGCAACCTGAATTGTTTGTACTGCCGGACCTTCAGTCCCCTGGTCAATCCGGAACACCTCCCGCATTCCGGGCGGGCCCGCCTCGTGCCCTTCGACGTGCTGCAGCGCGTCCTTGAGGACTGCAAGGCGCTCGGAGTGGAGATCGTTTCGCTCGTCGGTGGAGCCGAACCGCTGACCGTCCCCTATCTCGACGA
>MGSU01000245.1:4098-7890 GCA_001799195.1 Deltaproteobacteria bacterium RIFOXYA12_FULL_61_11
GCTCGGTCGGCTCGGTATGAGGATGGACCTTTCGACCAACGGCACCCTCATGAACCGGGAGCGCGCGAACGCGATGATCGCCTCGGGGTGCTTCGATTCCGTCACCGTCAGCGTGTCCGCGGCCACGGCCGAGACCTATGGGGTCATGCACCCGGCCAACGGCCACCTCTTCGGCCCTCTGCTCGAGAACCTGCGAACCCTCGTGAGCTTGCGCCGGGAGGCCGGGGTAGGGCATCCTCGGCTCTCCTTCCTCTTCGCCCTCACCCGACTCAACGTGCATGAACTCGAGGCGGCTGTGGAACTCGCCGCGGACCTCGGTTGCGACATCATCAAATTCCAGCTCCTCCACGTCGATGACTGGAACCGGCACCTCAAGCTCGATCCCGAGCAGGCCGGGACCCTGTCCGAGCGGCTGCGCCGGGCCAAGGCCAGGGCCGAGGAGCGCGGGCTCTACTGGGATACCTACATCGAACCGCAGCAGGCCGGGCTCGACCAAGAACGAGGGAGCTGGTCCGACTTCATGTTCCGCCGCGGATGCTTGGTCGGCTGGTACTTCAGCTACCTGTCCTTCAAACAGGACGTCATGCTGTGCTGCGGGCAGAAGGAGATCTCCACGCTCGACCGGCATCGGGGCAGCTTCGTCGAACTCTGGCGTTCCGAGCGTTATCGGCTGTTCCGTTTACATGCCAAGCATCTTGGTGCAGGGTATGACCTCCGGTGCGACAACGGCCGGCTCCTCGCCGATGCGTTCTGCCGCTGTTGCGACAACCACCACTTCCAGCGGGAAGTGGAAACCATGTTGCACGAGACCGAACTGGAGCGATTCATGACCACCTCGCGCAAAGATTTCGACGAGGAGAGTCCCCTGCGTTTGTTGGGCCTGGAGGTCCTCGATCCCCTCGAACGCGAGGAAGGCAGGGACCACGTCCTCTGCGGTGCGCCCTGCTATATACGCGTCTCCTTCGAGGTCCTACGAGTCACGACCGATAGTCTCATTCAACTCTCCCTCGTGACCACGCACCCGACCGAGAAGGCGATCTGGTCGACCACGTTGCTCCCGCCCGAACGGCTCGGGCCCGCCGTCCTGGTGTACCGCCTCGACCGCCTCGACCTGCTCGACGACCTGGCACCGGCCTTGGTCGTGGCCGTCGTCCAGACCGCCGGGGACCTCCAACGTTCTTTCCGGGACGCCGGGTTGCGCCGCGGCTTGCGCGTGCTCTCTCCGCGCCGGAAGGGAGGAGGGTTATTACCCTTGTCCCACCGGCTGACCGTGCGGAACCGCGATCTCTTCGCGCCTCTCAAACGCAATTTCCGGCGCGAACATCTCTCCAGCAACATCGTGCTCCACAGCGCCGAAGTCACCAACGAGCGCGGCGAGCCGACCACGACGCTCGGCCAGGGGCGGCATCGGATTCGCTTCGTCTTCTCCTTCCTGGACACGGTGCTGGCCCCCTTGTTCCGGCTCCAGCTCTTCTACCTCGAGGATCCCGAGGTCCATCGTATCTTCTTCTTCGGCACCAATAACTATCGCCATGGCCAAGGTCTGCGGCCCCTGCTCGGCCGGGTCACGGTCGACCTCGAGCTGACGCCGGGCCGCCTGCCGGCCGGAGCCTATCAGCTCGGGCTGAGCGTCTTGCAGAGCGAGGCAGCCGAGGCCTGTTCCTTCCTTGAACACACGCTGGAATTGTCCGTGCCGGGAACCGAAGTCCGACGAAGGCTCGACGACCTGGCTCCGTTGCACGGCAGATTGGTGGATCCCCAGGCGCCTGCCGAGGTTGTGCGCCGCCGTTTCCTGGCCCCCGCACTCGCCGCTGCGCTCGGTGTGAGAGCAGGACTGTGGCCTGCCGGGACCTGGGCCTGGTGGTGGCGGCACAGGACCAAGGGGTTAGCCCGTTGGCTCAGCGATGAGCTCGATCCCAAAGAGGTCGAGGCCTTGCAGACCCGCATGGACAATGTCCAGCAGAGTTTCGAAGCCACCAGGGAGGAGTTGCGTCAACTCGCAGGCAACCTGGTCGAGCTCCGTTCCGTGCTCTCCCAGGGAGGTTCGGCCGGGAAAGAAGAGGACGGGGAGAGGTCATGAGCCAGGTCATCCCCTTGCTCGCCCCCGACCCGGAGTTGCACCGGCGCGTGCGCCACTACCGGGGGTATGCGGTGCCGGACTTCGAGCAGACCGTGGCCCTGCTCGCCGCCTCGGAGCCGACCGCGACTACCTATCGCTTGCTGGTCAGTTACGATACCTTCCATCGCCTCGGGGAGCTGGCCGGTATGGTGGCCCGGTCCCTCGGGTTGGAACCGCCGGACGGGGGACGCAATCCCGAGGTCTTCCCCCTCGCCGGGCTCGCAAAGCGCTATCGCCGGGTTCGCGAACAAACCCTTGGCTGGGCGGCCGAACATTGCCTGGAGCTCGAGGTCGAGGAGCAAACGGGGCTGCTCGACCTGCTGGACCGGATCGCGGCTTTGGCCGGGCACGAGGACGAAGAGCAGCTCGCCCGTTACCTCGGAGTGCTCTGCCACCATGTTTTCATCGGCCCCGAGATCGTCCATCTGGACCTGTCCAACACCTGCAACAGCAATTGTCAGTTCTGCGGTTACCACTCCGACCTGATCGGCGACTGGGACTGGAAGACCCCTGGGTGGGATCGCGAGCAGCTCCCCATCATCAAGGCCCGCGAGGTGATCGGAGATCTGCGCGACCTGCGCTGCAACCGGCACGTCGCCGTATGCGGAGAAGGTGATCCGGCCACCCATCCCCAGGTCATGGAGATCCTCTCCCTCCTCAAGCAGGCAGGGCTCGGTACTGCCCTGTATACCAACGGCATCGGTTTTCGTGCTGCCGATTTCCGGCGCATGGTGGATCTCGGCGTGGACCTGCTCTACGTCAACCTCTCGGCAGGAACTCCGGTGGGCTACACCAGCCTGCAACCGCGCCAGACCGCAGAGGTCTTCCACCGCCTGGTGGCCGATCTCAAGGCCATGGTCGAGTACCAGCGGGCCTGCGGGAAGCGGACGCCCGAGTTGACCCTCAAGCACGTCCTGACCTCGCTCAACTACCGCGAACTCCCCGACATGGTGGCCCTCTCGCGGCATGTCGGCGCCGGCTCGCTCTATCCCGAGCTCATGCATTTCTCGGGGGCCAATACGAGGCACCTCTATCTCGAGCCGGCCAAGATCGACGAACTGCGCGGGTTGTGGGAACAGGCAAAGCGCGACTGCGCCGCCCACGGCATCCCGCTCATGGACCAGCTCGACCTGCAACTGGCCGGGTTTTCCACCCGTCAGGCCGAGGAACAGCACCTCTGGACCTATGACCTGTATCGGCGCCGGGGGTGCTATGCCGGGTGGTTCTTCACCAGGGTCTACACCGATCAGAGCCTCGGGTTCTGTTGCCGCCACCGCAAACTCGACAGTCTGCAACACCAATCCCTGCGCGAGGCGCTGTTCAGCGACACCTACCAGACGATGAGGATCCAGGCGAAGCGCTTCGCGGTCGAGGACAACCATCGTTGCAGCAATGGGACGCTCCTGCTCTCGCCGGACTGCAACCAGTGCGGTAACTTCTACACCAACGAAACCTATTATCGCGAGCTCGTACGGCTGGGCCTGTCCGAGTATCTCGACCGGCCGGCCGGGGAGGGCGCGTGAGCACCGATCGGTTCTTGCTCTTCAGCGAGTTCGATTACGAGAACGACTTCCTCTATCGCCACCTGCTGACCCGCGATGATTTCTGCCTCGTCCTGCCGCGCTTGGCCGAAGCTCCGGCCGTGGAGCTCGGCATCCTGCGCGGCAACTTCC
>MGSU01000246.1:0-355 GCA_001799195.1 Deltaproteobacteria bacterium RIFOXYA12_FULL_61_11
CCCACGAGGAGTTAGGACACCTGTCGCATGCACGCGAGCTCTTTCAGGCCGCAATCGAAGCGGGGCTGGCTGAATCAGACGCGGACGCGCCGGGAGTTGCACTCAATCGCATAAACATGGCGCGCGTTCTCTGCAAGGAGGGCCTGCCTGACGATGCCCTGACGCATGCGGAGGCTGCGCTTTCCGAGCTGGGAGGTCGTCCAGAGCACGCCGAACCGTGCGCACGTGTACTTGAGGGCATGGTCGAGGCCAACATTGCTCTGGGCAAAGAGGAAGCCGCGTTGACGGTCGCCGCACGATTCGTGGCTTTCCTTGAGGCTGCGGTCGGGCGGGGCGACCCCAGGACCGCGGCTGC
>MGSU01000246.1:598-6859 GCA_001799195.1 Deltaproteobacteria bacterium RIFOXYA12_FULL_61_11
GATCATACCGCAAGAGCGGCATCAGCGCGCGTTCGAGATTGGTCACCACTACTCTACCTGCCCTTCCTACCGGACAAGGCAGATCGTCGTCGAGACCAAGGAGTTCGAGGTGTTGGTGGCCGACGAGCAGATGATGTTCGGAACCTCGACAGTGGAGGCACTGATACCCCAGGGGGCCGGCATCCACGGTCCCGTACCCGAAGGAGAGTACATCGTCTATCCCATAGGAGGCCAAGAGGGCTCGGTCTTCTTCGAAAACGTGCTCTCCGGCATAGAGGAAGCACTTGACCCCGGCAGAGCGGAACCGCTCGCCGTGCTCGCGGACCAGACACAGGAAGGTAGACGGAATTCCGAGAACGGTATCGATGGAAAAAGCCTCCAGCGTTGCCAGCACCATCTCGGTATCGGCATGACTGGTCAGAGGGAATACCTGACATCCCAGCAATTCAGCGATCTTGATCGAGGAAATAAAGGATCCATAAAGGGATCCTGCCGAAAACATAGAAGCAACTCTACGCCCCGGTCGCAACCCGAGAGCATAGGGCCCTCGCGCTGCCGCGGCCATGTCGGCGGCGACATCCTCGAGGGAATAGAGCGAATATTTTGGACGCCCCGAGGAACCACCGCTGCGGAAGACATAGCCGTCTCGCGGTTCGGAGCAGAAGAGCGCCCGCGAACGCGGGGGAACGAGATCGGGTAGATCCCGAGGCGAGAGCAGAGGAATCGACGCGAGGTCGTCGAGGCTGCGCAACTCGATTCCGTCCAGACGCTCCCGATAGTAGTCTGAGCCTTCTCTGGCTCTGGCAACCCGAGCGCGCAAACGCCCCAGCACCAACCTCTCGAGCCGAGGAAGCGACAAAGTTTCTAGGGGAGAGTAGTAGGCTTCGTCGGATCCGACCTCGGTAGAAACCCAACGCACCAACCTGCGCAAGGCATGCACCCCGTCATGGGGCTCACCGGGCACCCCGCCGCTCATCCCTTCGAGGGACGTGATCCGAGTGGCCCCAAGCAATTCGGCGATCTCGAGGAAACGGGACCGTTCTTCCCGGCTCGCTGCCAGCCCAATGGTCTGTAAATGGCCGCAGACCGCGGAGAGTTGTTCAAACAGGTATTCGGGGGTTTTCAGAGGGGAGACGAGCAAGGTACGATTGAGGGGAGAGAGCCGGAAACCTGGTTTCTCCTCGACAATGATGGTCCATTCCTGCCGGGAACCACTGGTACGCAAGCCACCCGTGCCAATGGCTGCGTTGAAAGCTGCAAGTTCTCGCTCCTTCGTCACCTCGGCAAGCTCATCGAGCGTTCGTCGGCCGAGAGGTAGAGTCGAAGCCAGTCGATCGAGCGTTTGGCATACATGGTCGAGGAAAGCCTCGAGTTCTGCTTCGCATAGGTCGGTGTAGAGGACCTGAGGTGAAGAACAGGCCTGCTGATCCCATACCGCAACGCTATGTGCCAGTGCTTCGGCCAGGAGCTCGGCACCATAGCTTTTCACCGCTGCCGAGGTCACCACGGCTACGCTGAACTTGGGGCCGTATTCGATCGCCCTGCAGGTTACCGGGAGGCGGCCTCGGAGCTGCTTGACAACTTCCTCGCCTCCCCAGACCACCACCCCATCGACCCCGCCATAGAACTCCCCGAGTACCGTGTCATCCCTCCCCGGGAGGTCGAGGACGGCAAAGCTCGAGGCCACGATCCCCTCGGGGTCACATGCTGTCACTGCCCGGGCGAATTCGAGAGCGAACCAGCGTTCGCGCGAGGACATTTTGATGATGTTGACGTTCTTGGTCAACAAACCCTCGACCAGGGTCAACACCGCGGTGAGGAAAACATTGCCGCTGGCTAAGTGTAATACCACCCCAAGCGGAGAGGCTTTGAGAAGTTGGCTCCTGCTACGATCATGGACCGGGACGTCAAGCACCTCCAAACTGCCGAGTTCTTCCTTCACCTTTGCCTCAAGCATAGAGCGGTCGAGAGCATCGAGCAGGACGCCATACGCCAGATCAACCATGGGAGTTGAAAAATTCGAACCGGCGGCAATGCGCTCGACAGAGGCTCGGCGACGTTCGACCTGAGAGAGGTGACCTCGCACCCGGTGGAGACACTCGACGATCTCCACGAAGGGGATTTCTTGCAGACTTTTCCGACGATTTCGTGCTTCGGCGAGGAGGGCGCGGGCCTGGTTAAGCTCGAACTGACCCTCAACGGGTTTTCCAAACACCCAGTGAGCGACAATATCCATACTACCTCCTAGGAACCCGAGGCTTCCAAAGCGGCGATGGCACACCCCTTGTTCTTCCTGGTGCCGGCGCGACCGAGCAGCGTGAAGTAATCCGTCCCTCGGCCGCACGGGCAGCCGTGACCGCTCACGGCATAGTCGCTGGTCAGAATGGCCAGGGTTGGCATGGCCAGGTTAAAAGGAGAGCAGAGTTCCAAGAGACCGACCTCACCATGCGGCAAGGGAGCGAGGGTTTCGGTGTCGCGAATGAGACTCCGAGCATACACCGGTACGTGCAACCGGTGATGCTCGCACTCCACGTAAGGCACCCCGTGCTCGACCATACCGAAACTGTCGCGAATATTGGCCGCGGGTAAGCCCAAAAAACCGGCCAATCGCTCCACAAGTTCAGCCTTGGGTACCTCTTTGTCGCGGTGCACCTTCCAGCCGCCACCGGTGATGACGTGGCAACGTGGACCGAAGGCGAAGGGGGCTCCGCCCCGTCGTTCGTGTTCGAGCATAGCCAGATAGAGAAAGGAAGGGAAACCGATGAAGCGGGTAGGATACCCGCTGACCTGGAATTCAGCCATCTTGGCCAGAACCTCGTCCACGGCAAAACGATAGTCACCGGTCCGCTCGTCAAAACGCAGGGCGAAAACCACCTCCCGCCTCGCGGTCAACTTGGTCACGTTGTCATCGGTATACGACGTGCCACGTTCATTGCCACGACGGGGTTCCTGGACAAAGGCAATATAGTTGACCTCGAGGGTCGGATCTTTGAGCCCGAAGGCATCGAAGACCTTGGCGACCATACCCAGGCCGAGGTCGAGCGAAGCACGGTCGAAGAAGACTTGGCTGGTCTGGCCGGTGGTACCGCTCGAGGTCAGCCGCAACACTACTTGGTCGGCCGGAACCGAGAGCAAGGTATGGTGTTTGAGCACATTCACGAAAAGGTAGGGCAGGCGCCAGAGTGAGTCGAGATCGACGAACTCATCCGGGACGAACCCCCGGTACCGGCACAGCGCACGATACTCGGGGCAATGATCATAGTGATGCTCGACCGCGGCCTGCATGGCCGCGAGGAAGAGCGTGTCGGCCTCTTGTCCTGAAAAAAAAGGCGTGGGGTGGGTACAAAGCAGGTCTCGAGCTTCCATGAATCCCGACCGTCCTCGTAAAAACTTCGCCGCGTGAAGGCCCTGCTGTCCCGCAAACCTCTTGTCGCGCGGCGCTGCCCCCGGTGATATGTAGATTCCTATTGCTTTTCTGGTCCACTTGGTCCGATACTCTATACCTCGTATGGGATCGATCCTGTCAAGAGGTGGATATGTTCAATCTTGCGAAACTCCTACTGATGCCTTTCTTTGTTCTCATCCTGTCCTGTCAGATCGTCGATTCGACGGACGAGGACGAACCCGGAAGCGACGACGATAAAAAGGATAATGCCAGACAAGAAGACACCGTCAAGGTCGCAGACCTTGCCCAGAGCGATCTGGTCACCACCACCGGCAACCTCAAGCCCAAAGGAGACCCCCTGACCCTGAACAAGGTCGAGGGTATGCTCGAATCCATCATTGGACCACTCCAGGTCGCCGGGGGACAGAGTGACGAAGCCGTGGCAAAATTCTCCACCAAGCTCCTGCAGTACAACCTCGGTCAAGATCTCCGGGGCTTGATCGCAAAGATCAGGCCCAGCCTGCGCGAGACCGTGGTCCAACGCAACGGCATCAAGTTCTTACGACAACTCAACGAAGACCAGGAAGAGGATGGACCCCCGGACTGCATCACCTTCAGCCCGGCCTGGACCGAATTCGAGGCCTTCGGTGAGGCCATGAACGATCCAGATGACGAGGACAACCTGGCGACCGTGCAGGACTTTCTGAAAGGACTCGACGCCAGCGCCACCATCGCCACTGGCTGTGACATGGGAGACGGTACTATCGGCGAGGGGACACTCACCGCCAAGGCAGACGAGGGCATCGACCTCACCTGGGATGCAACCGCCCCCGACAATCGCAAACTCGCCGCGCTGAAAGGCAAGCTGACCTTGACCGCTACCGGTATCAAGATCGAAAATACTGCCGAGGGTTCCTTCGTGCGGATCGGCGGGAAACTGCTACCGCGTGTCGACCTGGTCAACGAAGCCGCGAAGTTCCGCCTCGACGCGGGTCTCAATCTCGAAGATTTCACCGCGCATGTCAGCCAATTCCTCGACGAGGTCATTTCTGAGAATCTTGATAGTGAGGAGAATGGACCACCCATGACACCTCCCTACCAACCCCAACAAGATCCCTGGGAACAACCGGATACAGACTGCCCTCCCCGTCCTGCAGACTGGCCGGCCGACAGTCCCTGGTGCGATGATACCAATACTCTTCCCGAGGACGATTACACCTACTACCTGACTCAGGACGATCCTCCGGACGACGACTATCTCTTCGAAGACAGCTCGGACGACGAATTCTGGACCATGGATATGTCCGACGATCAATGGGATGAACCCGTCTATCAACCATATAACCCCTATGACGGTCAGTACCAACCTGTGGGCTACGGTTACGGAGAACCCGAAGAGCCCACGGACACCGAGGTCAAGCTCGCCGCAAACGGTTCGGTTTCCTTGCTCCTAGAAGAAATACCGACAAAATTCCTGGTCCAAGCCGCCGCGGACCTCAATCTCTCTGAGGTGCTCTTTAAAGAGTTACCGGAAGACGGCAGCACTGGCACAACCATGGCAATGAAGGGGACCAACAAGGGTTCTCTCGACCTGAACCTTGAACCGACCTCAGCACATCTCAAGGCATCCTTGAAATCTGACCTCGAGCTCAATATGACCCCTGCCGGGGAGAACCCTTACAAACTCCTCCTCGAGCAATCGTTCGAATTCGACGGTCAAGCCACGGGCACAGGCCTCAAATCCGACATCATCCTGGAGACCGGAGCCGATTACGAGGGCCAGATTGAATCCCTCTCCTACACCCTCTCGCTGGCCCAATCCGGGACGATCGACGCACCGGATCAAATGAACGGTACAATCGGCTATACGATCGACTCCTCTGGCAGTATCGATCGAGAGAAGCTCGACTTCGTGATCAAGTTCGACCCCGAGGTGAGCTTCCTCAACCCGCAGAAAAAAGAACTCGATCTTGAGGACTTGGACTTCGACGGTTATTTTGAACTCGGTCTCAAGTTCGATCAGATGGACTGGGGCGATGCCTTCCTCGAAGATGACCTCAAGGTCATTGCTGGCTCGCTCTGGCTGTCCTTCTCGGTCGAATTCACCTCCAAGGAAACCACCGAGACCATCCCCTTGTCCCTGATCGTCCGGGCACCGATCAAGGACAACGAGGTCGACCCAACGACGATCGAGTACCTCATCAAGGCCTCGGACGGTAGTTATTACCTGATCGAATTCGAAGAGGACTACGAGGGCAACGCTGACCTCGCTCTGACCCTTATCGACGAAGCCGGCAACAAGGCCTTCTTGGAATTCGACTTCGACGAGGACACGACCGAGAACTACACCGTGACGGCAACCCTTACCCCGGCCGGTGGCGGCGCACCAGAAACCTCGACCTTCGCGGGCTCGACTTTCACCATCTTCCGGGAAATGAGCAAAATGGGAGAAGAGATGAGCGGTGAACTCGATGAAGAAATGTTCACCGAAGAAGAAAAAAATCCGGAGATCCCAGAACCTCTCCAACCTCAAATAACCTGGTAATACGATAGGACCCTTTGCAGAACGGGCATGACCTTCCGTTCACCCCTTACTTTACTTCTCCTTGCCTATCTCTGTGCACCCCTCCTCCCGACTTCGGCCCTGGCGACCCCTTTACCTGCGCCCCCGGACGAAGCGGCGGACATGCTCCTCGTCGCGCGCCTTGATCGCGAGGGATTACCCACGCGAGTGCGTTTGCCTCTGTTTACGACCTGGCTCACCGCCTGTGCCCAACAACTGTGCGCTCGTGCGGAGATCGACTGCGATCGTCACCTTCTCTTCAACGCTCCACGCCGCTATTACGCGGTCGACCGTTTTCCCTCGACCCTGCTCT
>MGSU01000247.1:0-37967 GCA_001799195.1 Deltaproteobacteria bacterium RIFOXYA12_FULL_61_11
AGTCACGGACCTCGGACAGCGAGGTCTTCTCGTCAAAGCTGTATCGGTAGACGTCCTGGCTCATTTTTGTCTCCGTTGGCTCCAGGCGGCTCATCTCCGCTCAGCGGTTACCTACCGGCGCTCCGCGAGATGTGTCGGAGCCTTCCAGATAGGCGGCGAGGCCCGCGCGCTCGAAGCGGCTGCGAAGCTTCTGGACCGACTCGTAAAGGGTGCCGCGCGGGACACCGGTTTCCCGGGACACCTCGCTCACCGTGGAGGTCAGGAGCCGCAGGCAAAGCTCCCGCAGATCTGGAGACAGCTCGGCGATGGTCCTGGCCATGTCCCGGCGCAGGTCGCGGAGGCCTTCGTCCTGGCGGGCCGCGTCCAGCGTCTCGCGCCGGTAGCTATCCTGATCGAGGACCGGCGGCGTGTCGCCGCTCCCTCCACCTTCGTCGGGCCGGCGCTCATCCAGGGAGCCGGCGTTGCAGCGGTAGTCCCGCAGCCCGGCCTTCTGCGTCTCGATGATCGTGGCGACCCGGTGCTCGACGATCCGCGCGATGAAGGTCTCGCGCTTCGCCTTCGACGGATCGAAGCGCGGGAGACGCCGCAGCAGATCCATCATCATGTCCTGCTCAAGGTCGTCGCGGTCGGCCTCGACGAGGCCCGTGCGGCCCACGAGCTGGCGCGCCTTGTGCCGGATGAGCTTGACTGCGTATTCATCGAGTCCCTCGTACCTGTTGTCTCTTCCCATCGGGCCCTCGCGGGCCGCGGAGGAAGTCGCCGATGGGTGTCAGCCAGAGCCGGAGCGGAGCCACGCGAGAGCGGGGCGTTGCGAGTGCGCCAGTCCTGGCGACACCCACAACGACCTCCGCTTTGCGGCCGGTTCGTTGTCTGGTGCTACTGACCGTCCCTGAGCCGGGTCAGGTGACCCGGGCCCCATCCGCGACGGTCATGCGGACGGGCAATCCGTTCTGCACCACGAGGCTCTCGACCGTGACCGACCGCTCCCGGTCGAAGAGGTCGAAGAGCTCGAGCACCTGTTCCTTCAAGGTGAAGTCGTCCCTGCTGCGCGCCGCGTGCGGCGCGTTGGTCTTGCCGAGGAGGAAGTCGCGCAGCACGCGCGGCGGCGGCTCGAACACCGGCTCTCCCTCGCGGACGGGGAGCCCCTCGATCCGGCCGAAGTTGACTTCCTGCATTAGCACCACCAGCTGCTGCCGCGCCGGCGACAGCGAGCGCTTGGTTTGCGTCGGGCTCATCGTTCGTCCCTCCTCGGCTCGCGAGAGCGCGCATACGCGGCGAACAGGCTCGTCCCGTCCTCGCACCTGCCCGCTGACTCGACGTGGAGGTCGTGGTCTTCGTCGAGGACCTGCTCGACCTCCCAGCGCCGCAGGAGCCCGGGCAGCCGCTGCCAGTCGTCCTCGCCGAACACCGGTGTCGTGATGGGTTTCGTGCTCGCGTCGGGCTTCTCGATCTGGGCGAGCAGCTCGGCGATGGCGGGGTGCGGCCTGAGACGGGAGACAGAGTTCATGGTCCCGGACATACCGGCGCCCGGAGAAAGGTGTCGGCGTACGACCGCGCCGAGGGCGCAGGCGATGGCCTCCACGAGCTCGTCGCCCGGCTGCCTGACCGCGATCACGCCGCCGAGTGCGAGCACCGCGTCGCGCAGCGCGCCCTGGGCGGTACCAACTCGATGAGATGGGTTTGTCATCACGCGTTCCTCCTCTGGCCCGCAGATCTCCAAAGCCGCGACTGTCGCGGACGGGGACGCGGGCGCTTCTGGTGAGGAAACGCGGTCTCGATCGCCGAGCTGGGACAGCCCTTCGTGCGATTCTTCGGGGAGCGCTTCGGCCAGGGGCGGACAGGGGGAGCTTCGTCGGTCGATGCCATCGTGGACCTCCTCGCCGGCGCTGTGGTTGCGGGGGAGGTCCTCGGGCGCTCGACCCAGGGTGCCTCGCGGTTCTTCCCGCCGGTCACCGGCTTCGTCGGAGGGTTGCTTGCGCAACGACCGTGCCGATGATCGAAGCGGAACAATTACGGCAAGTTAGGCGCGTCTCGATCCGGCCAGGAAAGCCTGGCGGCTCGTGAGGAAAGTCTGGAGCGGGTCCAGGAAAGTCGGCCGGACAGGTGGAGCGATCAACGTGCCAGTTGGTCCGATTCGATCGCCGGATGGAGCGGTCACGGCACGCAGATGGTGCGATGCCGTCCCGCAGGATGGCTCGCGGCGGATCACAGGGAGGTTCAGGCCATGCTCGCGGCTGCGGTGTCCCCGGCGCCGGCAAGCCCGAACGCTTTGTACATCTTCGACGCCTGGGCCTCGCCAACGCCCATGATCTCGCCGGCGCGCTTCTGCAGCCCATCGCCGCGCTCGAAGCCCTCGGCCTGGCCGATCTCGTCGGCCAGCGTCCACAGCTCTCGCTTGCAGGAGTCCTCGTCGAGCGTCTCGACTGCGGAGATGATCGCAGGCGGGAGGCCGGTGTGCGAGAGATCCACGGCGGCGGCACCCTCGGCGGTCATCTTGGCCACCGCGCGCTCCAGCTCCTTCTCCAGCCCGCGCACGTTGCCCGGCCAGTCGTGGCGCAGCAAGCCGACCAGGCAGCGGTCGGTCACGCGATGCGTCCCGGCGAAGTGCCTTGCGAGCAGCAGGATGTCGCCGCGCCGGTCGCGCAGCGGTGGAATAGTGATCCTCACCGTGATCCGGTCAAGCAGGTCGGCGCGCAGCGTCCGGTCTGCGACCACCTTGTCCAGTTCGGCGTTGGTCGCGAAGATGCACCTGACGTTGGGGGTGACGCTCTCACCGCCGACCTTCTCGACAGGGCGCCTCTCGAGCACCGACAGGAAGATCACCTGCAAATCGCTCGACAGCTCGGCCAGCTCGTCGACGAAGAGCGTGCCGCCGTTGGCCGCCATCAAGTGACCGGCCTTGCCGTTGCGCTCGATCCCCTGGACGCCGTGGTTCTTGCCGTAGCCGATCCACTCGCCGCGCTGGATGTTCAGGTCGCCGCCGGCCCCGCCCGCGTTGCGCTCCACGAAGGCCTTGCTCGCGCGGCCGCTCGACGCGTGGAGCAGCTTCGCGATGTGGGTCTTGCCAGTGCCTCGCTCGCCAAGGAGCAGGACCGCAGCGGCGCCGTCCATCAGGTTCGCGTGGTGGATGCCCTCGAACACCTCGAGCAGGGCGGGGCTCGATCCCACGACGATGCCGTTCGTGTCGATCTGCTGCCGATAGGCGCGCTGCGCCGCGATCCTCTTCTTGTTGATGGCCGTGTGCAGGACGCGGACGTTGTCGGGCTTGTCGGTGGCGCGGGCCTCGCCGGAGACCGGCACCGTCACGCGGCGCTTGCCGCCGTGCTTCTCGAACGTGACGTCGAGCGCCGTGGCCACGCCCGACACGGACAGCGAGACCGATGTGCCAGAGATGATGTCCACAGGTGCGGTCGCTCCGTCGACGGCCGGAAGCTGGCCCGCGGGGCGCGCCGTGACGTCGAGGGCGGCACCGATGCCATGGTTCGTGAGCATCACCTTGTCACCGTCGCGCGCGGCGGTGAGCGAGGGCCACAGGGGAAGGCCGAACTGCTCCAGCACAGCCTCGTCGAGTGCGCGGTGGTCGGTGACTGGCTGCTTCAGCACCCTGGTGGCATCGGTGATCGTACGGGGGACTCGGCCCGCCGCGACGAGCCTCAGCGCCGCGGGGCTCTTCGAGTGGTTCGGCGGGAGAGCCTTGGCCGCGGTCATGCACCAGTCGAAGCGGAGCAGGAGAGGGCCGGTGTCGCCACTGCTGGCGACGAGGCGCGCGTGCAACAGGCCCACGAGCTTCCAGATCACCGCAGGGAGGATGTCCATCGTCAGGTCGTCGAGCCGCCACCGGAGCGCCATCACGCCGATCTCGCCGGTCTCGGGGTCGACGTCCCAGCTTTCCTGCTCCTTGTCGATAGCCCACGACAGAACTGCTTCTTCGACCTGGGCCCGCATCACCGCTGGGACCGCTTGGAGCTCGCGTGCGAGCGCGGCCGAGGCGAGCGCACCCACGCGGTGCATCTTCGCGTCGGCCTGGCACGCGGCCAGCAGCCTCATCACCTGGCCCGGGTCACCTCTCGCCCGCTCGGTGAGAAGCCCGGCGACGTGCTCGGAGACGACCGCGGAGATCAGCAGCTCGTCCAGCGCACGCAGGTGCGGGAGCCAGTTGGCCCAGTTCGACGCCACGTCGATGCCGTCGAGCAGCTCCTTGCGCGCCTCCGCATTGATCAGCACCTCGCGGAACTTCGTCAGGTCGACGAGGTCGGGGAAGAGCCCGAGGTCGGTGTCCAGTTCGTCGAGCGACCGCCGCTGCTGCGTGTAGTAGTCGGCGTCCAGGATCGAGCTGACCGTGACGTCCACGACGTGATAGAAGACCCGCGCCTGCTCTTCCACTGTCGTGATCTGGTTCTTGTAGGTCAGCTTCGGGAACCGCAGGCGCAGCGCTCCGCTCGTCCCCCCGATGAAGAACCGAACTTGGATGGCCCCAGCGAGCTCCTCGGCCCGAACCGGGAGGTCCGAGTCGAAGGACTCGACCTTGACCTGGGCGTCGGCGCGGATCTCCTTGAGCCGCCCCGCGTTGGGATCGATGTACAGTCGGCTCTTGAAGCTCGTGTGGTCGATGCTCCGGTACTCCTCGGCCGAGGGTCCCGAGAACTTGATCATGTAGAGCCGCTCGACGAAGCGGGTGAAGCACAGCTCTCGGAGCTTCTCGAGGTCGAACTGCCGCTTGCTCACCGCCTCCTTGGGGATCTTGAGGAACGCGGAGTTGAAGTCGTCCAGGCGCTCGTCGGTGATGCGTCGACCACCGCCGGTCGTCGTGAAACGAAGGAGCCCTTCATCGTCGAGGAAGTACCGGATGCCGACCGTGTCGACGATGATGTCCTGCCAGGTGAACCAGAGTGGCCGTCGCTCGTCGTAGTCGTAGGCCCGGACTGACAACTCGTCCTGGAGCCCGAGGACCACGTGCAGGGCATCTCTCCCGCCCACCGCGTTGCGCGCGAAGACGCCGAATCGGATCTGCGGCGTGAGCCATGCGTTATCCAGACCGGCGTTCAGCGCCGCGTAGTCGAACGGGATCGTTGTCTGGTACGACTGGATCGTGATCTCCCGCTGATCCAGGATGCTCTCGGCACGAGGTGCGACCTCCAGATGCTGGATGTGGTCCTTGGGCTCGTACCGAGTGCTCATCGCGTCCCCCTTTATGCCGGTCTCCGAAGCGGTCGATCCCCCGGCGGCGGTCTCCGAACGGCGACGACCTTGCCCTGGATGCGCAGGTCGTCGTCAGGGCCGATAACGATCGGACGGTAGCGCGGGTTTTCCGGGCGCAGCTCGATCCGCTCGGCAGAGATCGACAGCCGTTTCACCGTGGCCTCGTCGCCAAGGAGCGCGACCACGACGTCTCCGCTCTCGGCGACAGGCTGTTGTCGCACGACGACGTAGTCGCCGCTGGCGATGCCCGCGCGCACCATGCTGTCTCCGTGAACCTCCAGGGCGAAGTGTCGTCCTCCGCGCACCATGTTCTGTTCGACGAGCAGCTCTCCGACGATGTTCTCTTCGGCAAGGAGAGGCTGGCCAGCCGCGACTGTCCCGACGATCGGCACGGGCTCGAGGCCGGCCACTTCTCGCTCCGGCTCCTCGACGATCTCGAGGGACCGCGCCTTCCGCGGCTCGCGCTTCACGTACCCCTTGCGGACGAGCTGGCTCACCTGCTCGTAGGCGCTGGCCGACGAGATGCCGAGGATGTCGCCGAGCTCCTTCGACGTGGGCGGGAACCCGCGCTTGCCGATGAAGGCCTGAATCGCCCGCAGCGTGCGCCGCTGCGGCTCCGTGATCTCCGTTGAAGTTGGGCGACCGCGCCGCTTCTCGTGCTGCTGGCCCTTGGGTTGTCTCGACACTCTGCTGGACCTCCCGGAAGCCGTCGAGGGGCCATGCCCCCTGAGGCTGCTGATGAATGGAGTCAGTATATATCCCTGACGTGTATCAGGTCAAATTGGCCTCCGTGAGGTCTAAGTGCCGACACCTCGAGCTTCTCGCCGGTAGGTAACCAGCGACGCGACCAGCGGAGCAAGGCGATGAAGCGAGGGCACACGGACAACGAGACGCGAACGGAGGCAGGAGCCGCCGATCGGGATCGCGTCGCTGCCCGCGCCGCCCGGGAGGAGGTCACCGACATCCTGGCCGAGGCGCTCTGGACGCTCATCTGCACCGGCCGCGGGCCATCGCCGGCACCTTCGATCCGCTCCAGGGTGACGTCATGCTCCGGTGACTCGTCCGGCCGCGAGCAGAACCGTCAACCAGTTGAAAACACTAGGAATTGAGAGTTGCTTTACCCGGCGAACAACGCCTCCATGGCTGATGAGGCCGGGTGCATTGGGTGCCCCGGCGAGCCGAGGAGGATAACGATGAGCCAACGAAGAAAGGAAGCGGCGAGCAGGGCGCGCCGGGCCGTAGCGGATGTCGCCGGGCAGCTCGCGGCCCTACGAGAGATGACCGTGGGCCAGCTCTGCGAGCGGTACCGCGAGGTGTTCGGAGATCCGACCCGCTCCCGCAACAAGGACCACCTGCACAAGAAGATCGCCTGGCGGATCCAGGAGCTGGCCGAGGGCGGGCTCTCGGATCACGCCCGGGCGCGCATCGCCGAGCTGGCGCCCGGCGCACCGGTCCGGTGGCGATCGAGCAACGGCGGCGGGGCGGCCCGTCAGGCCCCCGAGCCGGACCAGATGAAGGACCGCGATCCGTGCCTGCCTCTGCCGGGCACGGTGCTCACACGCGAGCACCAGGGCGCCGAGCACCGGGTCACCGTGCTCGAGGACGGCTTCGAATACCGAGGAGCCCGCTACCGCAGCCTCTCGAAGATCGCGCAGGAGATCACCGGCACGAGGTGGAACGGCTACCTCTTCTTCCGTCTGAAGAACCGGGCGCGGGAGCGCGGCGCCGGAGGTGAGGCATGAGCGGCGCGAGGCGGCGGCCAGGATCCTCGAACGGGAAGCAGCCCGAGCCCAAGCGGCGCTGCGCCATCTACACGCGCAAGTCCACCTCCATCGGGCTCGAGCAGGAGTTCAACTCGCTCGACGCCCAGCGCGAGGCCTGCGAGCGGTACATCGCCGCTCGGGCCTGCGAGGGCTGGCAAGTCGTGCCCGAGCACTACGACGACGGCGGCTTCACGGGTGCGAACATCGATCGCCCGGCCTTCCAGCGCATCCTGGCCGATATGGAGGCTGGAAAGATCGACGTGGTGGTCGTCTACAAGGTGGATCGCCTCTCGCGCTCGCTGCTCGACTTCGCCCAGGTCATGGACCGTTTCAACCGCTCGAGCACCGCCTTCGTGAGCGTCACCCAGAACTTCTCGACCGCCGATGCCATGGGCCGTCTCACGCTCAACATGCTGATGAGTTTCGCGGAATTTGAGAGGTCCATGATCGCGGAGCGAACCCGCGACAAGATCGTAGCCTCACGCCGCAAGGGCAAGTGGACTGGCGGTCCGGTGCCCATCGGCTACGACGTCGCCGACAAGCACCTGGTCATAAACGAGCTCGAGGCCGTGGTGGTGCGCGAGCTGTTCGACCTCTACGAGCAGCACCGCTCGGCGCTCGCCGTGGCCCGCCTCCTCGACAAGGCTGGGCGAACCACGAAGCGCCACCGCGCCAACAACGGCAACGTGCGCGAGGGGAAGCAATGGACCAAGGACGCGGTCCTGCGCGTGCTCCGCAACTCGCTCTACGCGGGCTACATGCCGTGTCACGGCGAGCTGCACGAGGGGGAGCACACGGCCATCATCGACCGCGAGCTCTGGCAGCGCGTCGCCGACCAGCTCGACGGCAAAGTGGGGCCCCGGCGGCCCGGCTCCCGCAACCCGGCCTACCTGCTCCGGGGCGTCTTGCGCTGCGGGCGGTGCGGCATGGCCATGACCCCGGCCTCGACCCGCAAGAAGGACGGGACCGAGTATCGCTACTATCGATGTGTGACCCGGGACAAGGAGGGCCGCGAGGCATGCACGGCGAGACCACTCCCCGCGGCGGCCATCGAGGGCTTCGTGGTCGAGCGTCTGCGCGAGGCAACCGCGAGCGGGGGTTTGGCCAGGGATGTGCGCGGGAAGCTGCTGGGTAAGCTCGATGCCCGCCGCAAGGGCCTGCAGACCGAGCGCCGGGACCTCCCGGCCAGGATCGCGAGCCTGTCGGCCGAGGGCCGCAACCTCGTGGAGACCCTCGGCCAGGCCAGGGGCACCGCGCACCGCCTGCTCGAGGAGCGCATTGAGGACATCGGCGGCCAGCTCGCCGCCTGCGAGCTGCGCCTCGCCGAGGTGGAGCGGGCGCTCAGCAACCTGGACCGGACCGAGATCGAGGTCCGCTGGGTGGCCGAGACGCTCGCGCGCTTCGACGCGGTCTGGGACGTGATGACCGCCGAGAACCAGGTCCGGCTCGTCGCGGCGGTCGTCGAGCGGGTCGAGGTGGACGAGCCGAGCGGCCGCGTCACCACCGTGCTCGCAGACCTCGACCTCGGCGACGACGAAGAAGATGACCAGGCCGACACCGCGCCCACGCCAGCCGCGGCTCAACCGACGATGGAGACCACACCATGAACGACGACGCGACGAGGGCCTGCGAGACGAACGAGGGCACCGCTGCCGAGGAGACCAGAACGTCCTCCGGCCAGCGCATCTTCACTGGCCAGCTTTTCCGCGTCCGCGACGGCCACGGCTGGGGCTTCAGCGAGGAGGCGCCCGCACCACCTCCAGGCCCGGTCCACCGCCCGGCCCGCGTCGCCCAGATGCTCGCGCTCGCCCACCGTTTCCAGGCCGCGATCGACCGCGGCGACTACCGCGACCGTGCCGACCTTGCCCGTCAGCTCGGGTTCACCCGGGCCCGGATCTCCCAGCTCCTCGATCTGCTGATGCTCGCCCCCGACCTCCAGGAGTTTGTCCTCGACCTCGAAGCCGTTGACGGCCGCGAGCCGCTGACCGAGAGGGCGCTGCGAGCGGTGGTGAAGATCGAACGCTGGGGTAAGCAGCGAACTGCATTCCCTCGACCTCAGCCAGCGAATCCTCCGGATACGATCCACAGCCAGGTTTGAGACTTGTTCCGGCTGGTGCTACCTCGAGGGCTCACCGACCGGACGACCATCGCGCTCACAGGTCCACCAGATGGAACGCACCCAGATCATCGTTGAACTCCGTATTCGGGTTCACGTCACGAGCGAACTGCCCGTTCGTGACGAAGACTTTCATTGACGGCCCGTTGGTGTCCACGACCACGCAGTTCGCCTGGTTGTTCGTGATGTAGCACAGCTCCCTGCTCGTCCACGCGCTGTATGCCAAGTGCTCGCTCCTCGCGTTGCCGAAGAGAGTCAGCCGAGGATTGACGACATCCAGGAAATCGCAACAACGCCCGGACTTCCGCCCGTGGTGCGGGGCAACGAGGATGTCTACGTTCTCGACATCCTTGCGGTGAGCATCGAGGACATGCTCCCAGGTGCCGTCGTGTGAGTCTCCCGCCAATAGGATTCGCCCCGCCTCCGATCGATAGAGGACTACGTATGAGGCGTCGTTGTAGTCATCCTCGACCAGATCCTTCGTCGGAGCCAAGACATGGAGACCGTCGCCTCCACCCTTACCATCCTCGTTCCGGTTGTAGAACTGGCCGTGCGCGCCGGTGTAAAGGACGAGTCGCTTGGGGCTGGTTGTCGAATCGCGATCACGGATGTCCTTGTAGAAGAGCCAGTCCTCTTCCCGGTACGGTGCGCCCTCTCCGAATTCGATCTCCTTCGCGTTGTTCGTGTCCCAGAAGTTGACCGGGGCGAATTGCTCGAACAGGGCATAGATGCCGTCCATGTGGTCCATGTCAGGGTGGGTGAGGATGAACCTGAAGATGCTGGCTACTCCGAGGCCCCGAAGATACTCGATTGGGTTGACCGGATTTCTCTTCTGCGCGTAGTTGCCACCGGCTTTCTCCTTGTCCACCAGCGCCTTGGCCAAGGCCTCCTTTACGAGTCTCTCCGCGATCGATTCGACCGACGCGTTGCACACGTCGACGACGGTGGTGTGACCTGAAGGATGCTGGATGATGGAGCAAGCGCCGTCGATGACGTTCAGGAAGTGGAAGATGCCCATCGCTTGAATGCTCCCCGGCGGCTCCGTTAGATGTGATACCAGCGCCCGTCGACACGTAGGCGCTCCCGCCGGTCTTCGTAGTCAGGCAAGATCGTGCCGAGGAGTTTCCAGAACGCGGCCGAGTGGTCGCGCACCTCAAGGTGGCACACCTCATGCGCAACGACGTAGTCGACCAGGGACATCGGGGCCATGATGATGCGCCAGTTGAAACGCAGTTCTCCTTTGCTGCTGCAGCTCCCCCAGCGCTTCTCCTGGTTGCGGATTAACGTGGGTGGGCGCTCAACCCCTGCTCGTGTCGCGTACAGAGCGACGCGCTCGGGCAAGCGCCGCCCCGCCTGCTTGCGGTACCATGCAGTCACCGCGCTCTTGACGTGTTCCCAGCGCTGGTCAGCGTCCATCACCCGCCCGACCTGCACCACCAGGAAAGCGCCTCGAAGCGCGGCCTGGGGCTTCGCGATCCCCGGAAACCGCTCGATCTTCAATCGGTAGTGCCTCCCAAGATACGCGCAGCTCTCACCACTCACGAACTCCATCGGCGGCGGCGCTGGACCGATCTCCTCGAACTCCAGTCTCCGCTGCAGAATCCAAGGCCCCTTCGACCGAACCACGGCTTGCAGCCTATTGGCAGGTGTATCAGTCGGTGCCTTGAGAACGACCTCACTTGCGTCCACGGCAACGGTCACCGTATGGCGCCGGTGGCTTCGTTCGACGCGATAGTCGATGAGCGATGTGCCGAAGGCGACTTGGCCATGCTCCTGGGTCATCGCGTCAGCCTCACGCGGGCGAGGTCCATCAATTTCGCGGTTAGAGCCTCTAGTTGCTCGCGGGGGTACCCAGCCCCACGGAGGTTGCGCTTTACTGCCTGTCGCATCCGGCGCTGGACGTCTTCCTTGTGGACCCAGTCGATGACTGCGAGATCCTGAAGATCAGCGAGGATCTGTGCCGCCTGGTCACGGCGCCCGCCATCGACAACCACGTCGGCGCTGGCGTTGGTGCCGCTGTCGCTCGCGATGCCGCCATCGGCAGTGCCCAGGAGTTCGTAGATGGCGAAGCCGGCTTCGTCGAGACCGACAGCCTGTGCCGTTGCGTGTACGTTCTTCATGTCGCGCACGACGTCGCCGAGGAGGCGTAGCTGCTCGGCAGCGCCGACGCGCGCCTGGCGGCGTTCCTCGATGATTTGCGCCAGGCGTTCCTGCAGACTCCCGTAGAAGACCGGGTTCTCGTCCATCCGAACATGGATCTCGTGGCGGATCGCGTGCTCCATCTCGCTCGCCCGAGCCTCATCCGAGCCGAGCTTCTTCATCTCGTCCTCGAACTCCGGTGCGAGGATCGAGACCGGCTCGAGGAGTTGTTCGACGCCGCCCGCCGCGATGTGTTCCTCGATGAGCGCCCGGACCTTTGCGCGGCACCCAGTCAGGTCGAATCGCGAGTCCCGAAAGCGCACCCGCGCTGCGTTGCGCACCTTGCCGAGCCACTTGAGGTCGGCCATGAATGGGAGTGCGGCGGGGTCGGGTAGGAGCATGTCCATGGCTTGGGCGAAGCGCCGAAAGGCCAGCTCGTACTCGGCGCGGGCGTCCTCTGGTTCCAGGATGCGGATGCAGCCCTCCACGTCGTCCCGCCCAATGCGAGAGAAGAAGCGCATGGCTGTGCGGTGGTACGACTCCAGCCGGGGGAGGAGGTCCGCCTTCGGTCGCATGGCGCCCTGGACGTCGGACGGCGCGAAGACGCTGAGCGCTTGCTCCAGGTATAGCGCTACGCCCCAATAGTCGACGACCAGCCCGTAGTCCTTGCCCTCAGCGGTCCGATTCACACGCGCGATGGCTTGCAGGAGGGTATGCTCCCGCAGCGGCGCATCCAGGTACATCACCTGCTCGACGGGAGCATCGAAGCCGGTGATCAGCATGTCGCAGACGACAAGGATCGCGAGAGGGTCCTCCGGATCTTTGAAGCGTCCGATGAGCTTGCGCTGATCCTCCTTGGTCGTGCGCCATCTCGCCAGTCGCTCTGGGTCGTTGTGCGTGGACGACATGATCAGCGCCGATTCCGGCGCGCTGAGGCGATCCAGCGTTTCCTTGTAGGTCACGGCGACGTCGCGGCTGCATGCGACGACTTGCGCCTTGAACCCGTTGGGATGGATGAACTTCTCGAAGTGGTCGATGATGTCGAGGCAGACAGCCTCGATCCGTCTCGGCGCGGCGGCGACTGCTTCCTGGGTCGCGAAACGCTGTTTGATTGTTTCTCGCTCCTCATCAGAGCGGTCCCTAAAGATACGTTCGAAGACGGCATCAAGCGACTCACCCTCAATGCGCTCAGGCGATTGCCGCATCTCGTAGAAAATAGGTACCGTCGCCCCATCCTGAACGGCCTGCTCAATCGTGTACTTGTGGATGTAGTCACCGAAAACCTGCAGCGTGCTCCGGTCCTTCTTGTCGATCGGCGTGCCGGTGAATCCGAGGAAGCACGCGTTGGGTAGCGCCCGGCGCATGTTGGCGGCGAGGCTCCGATACTGCGTCCGATGGGCCTCGTCGACCATCACGAAGACGTTCTCCGCGGTGTTGAGCACCGGGTGCCCCTCTGTCGCGGCCTCCTGAAACTTCTGCACGGTCGTCATCACCGTCTGGCCACCTCCTCGGTTCAGCAGCTCCCGCAGATGCCTCACGTTCCTGGCTTGCACCGGGTTGGGGAATCCGCAGCGCTGAAAGGTGCCGGTGATCTGGTTATCGAGGTCCTTGCGGTCGGTGACCACGATGAGCGTCGGGTTTGCCGCGATGCCGAGGCGCCGCAACTTCACGGCCAGAAACACCATCGTGAGGGACTTGCCCGAGCCCTGCGTATGCCATACGATTCCGCCGCGCAACGTCGGCCTCTTGGCCTTTCGGATGCGTTCGATGGCGCCATTGACGGCGATGAACTGCGGAAAGCGGGCGAGCTTCTTGTAGGTTCGTGCCCCGTCGACCTCGAACACGATGAAGTTCTGCACGAGGTCGAGGAGCGTTCCCTTGTTCAGGAGACCCCAAAGGAGCACGTCCTGCGGTGTCGGGACGCGCCCAAGCGTCGCCCCGAGCTGGTCCAGCGTCAGAGGATGCGGGACCTTCCACTCGCTCCAGTTGCGCGCCGGCGTACCGATCGTGCCGTACTTTGCAGCCTGGCCGCAGGTTCCGATGAGGATCTGCGCTGCGTGGAAGAGACGCGGTGCGCCCAGGCCGCGAAACCGATCGTCAACCTCTTGGTAGCGGAAAAGCTGCTCGATGGCTTTGTCGAGCGGGTCGTTGATGGTGGGGCTCTTGCACTCGATGACGACGATCGGGATCCCGTTCACGAAGACGACGATGTCGGGGACCGCGGTCTGCTTGGTGCCCGAGACACGGTACTGCCGGGTGAAGACAAACTCGTTCTTCGTTGGATCGTCAAAGTCGATGAAGCGGACTGTCTGGCCGCGTATGCCTTGTCCGAGGTCCTGCTCCAACGAGATGTTGTGGACCAAGGCGGTGTGGACCTGCTCGTTCGCCTCGATGAGCCCGGTCGCCGCCGCGTGGGTGATGTGGCGGATCGCCTTCCTGACGTTGTCGTCGCTGATCCACGGATTCAGGCGCCGCAGCGCCGCCTCGAGGCGCTTGACCAGGACGGGCTCCGCGAGGCTCTCGCGCTCGGCATCGAGCACCTCGGCGGGCACGAATTCGTAACCGAGCTCGCGTAGCAGGGCGTCGGCCGGCTCTTCGGCGAGGTGAACCTCGTCCCATTTGAAATCCAAGGCCATGCTACCGCCCCCTTACTGCGCCGCTGGCGCGCGCGCCGTTGGTCTTGCGCGCGCGGACCCGCACGCGGCCGGACAGCAGCCCCTGGGCGAGGCCCCGCTTGGTCTGGCGAAGCTGCTCGAGGTACCGAACCTCGGCCGTAATACGAAGGTCGAATGCCTCGCCCACGTCGGCGATGGCAGCCTGCTCGTCCAGCGGCGGTAAGAGAATCTTCAGGCGCTTGAATGCGTGCATGAAGATGTTGCGGAGTGTGGTGCTCCCGTCGCTGAGGCGCTGCCACTCGCGCTGCATGTGCCGAAACACCTGCTGGAGGTAGCGAGAGTCGAGTTCGGGCTCCGGAACGAACGCCACGTAGTCTTGGCTGCACGCCATCGTCGCCGCCAGGCGGCTGCATTTGCCGCGCGATCCGCCGGTCCGGATCAGGAGCACGGATCCGACAGGGAGCATTCGTGCTGACGAGTTCGCGATGCCGAGCGGGCTGATGCGCCCGTCCGCATCGTTCACCTCGATTTCATTGAGACGATAGGAATCGGGCAGAGACAGCCACGGGATGTCGCCGTTCCAGTAGTCCGGTTCCTTGCGACTCGGCGTGTGCCCGCTCTCGAGCTTCGCGATCTTCGTTAGCGTCACGAGCTTCCAGTGCAACGGCATCCTGTCGACCAACGACGCGATGCGCCCGATGGGCCACGACTCCGGCAGCGGCACGAGCTTCGTCTTGTGCTTCGCGTTCCCCTTGGTGAGCAGCTCGCGCATCAGCCAGAATTTCGATCGGCGAAGCTCAGCTACGAACTGGTCGGTTCCGTCAATCGCAGCATCTACGGCCGCGAGAGAACGAGAGATGCGCTGCTGTTCCTCCGTCGGTGGCGTAGTCACGACCGAGGCGAGGAATTCCTCAACCGGGACGCGTTGAGCCTTGCGAGAACCAATGGCCATCCCGCGATAGCGACGGTAAAAGGCGGGGCGAATCAGTACAGAGAGCAGCCAGGCAGGGTCGACGTCTGGCGCGATATCGAAGCACGGAAGGTCGAGCGTGCTCTCGTATCCATCGAGTTCTGGAGGGACGAGCCCGAACGCCCCGTTGAGGAAGTCGAGCTTACTGAAGATCAGCTGTCCTTGTCGCCGCTTGTAGTACTTCGTTGCCGAACTTCCACCGCGATCGTTGACCTTGGCAACCACCCCCTTGCCGTAGAGTCGCACTGTGAGCTTCTGTGCAACCCCACCAGACGAGCCCGCCAAGCGGCTCTCCTTCAGAAAGTCGCGAAAGCGAGCCAGCCGCCATCCATCGAGGCCTTCATCGACCATAGCCGAGCTCCCGCAGCACCTTGTCCATGCGCTTGGCTGCTGCATCGCGCTCGGCCTCGGCCTTGGCGAGAGCGGCAAGAGCAGCCTCTACGTCAATGGGCTCCTCCGGTTCGAGCGTGTCGACGTACCGGCTGATATTCAGGTTGTAGTCGTTCTCCTTGACCTCATCGAGGGGAACCACACGAGAGAACCGGTCCTCGTCCTTGTAAGCTCGGAAGGCTTTGACGATACGTTCAACATCCTCCGGACGCAGCACGTTCTGGTTGCTGCGGGCCTCGAATCCCTCTGCCGCGTGGATGAACAGGATCCTGCCACGGCGCTTCCTCGGCTTGTCGCGGTTCAGGATCAGGATTGCTGCCGGGATGCCGGTCCCGTAGAAGAGGTTCTCTGGCAACCCGATGATCGCCTCGAAGAGATCGTCATCGACGAGGCCCTTGCGTATGTCGCCGTCGCCGCTGCCGCGGAAGAGCACTCCCAGCGGCATCACGACTCCGACCATGCCCTTCGCGCTCAGAGTGGCGACCATGTGCTGCACGAACGCGTAGTCGCCCATATTCTTGGGTGGCAACCCGTAGTGAAACCGCTGGAATGGATCCTCAGCGGCCATCTCCGCGCCCCATTTGTCGAGGCTGAAGGGCGGATTAGCGATCACGCGGTCGTAGAGCATCAGCTCGCCGCCGTGCACTAGCTTCGGCTCTCGAATGGTGTCGCCCTTCTCGATTCGTGCGTCTGGCAGGCCGTGAAGAAGGAGGTTCATCTTGCAGATGGCCCATGTGCCAAGGTTCTTCTCTTGTCCGTGGAGCGTTATGTCGATGGGATCGGTACCGATCCGGCGGCCCTGCCTGGCCGCGACGTGCTCGGCGCACTGGATGAGCATGCCGCCAGAGCCGCATGTCGGGTCGCAGATCCGCATCTCCTTGTCAGGGTCGAGGAGCTTCGTTATCAGCTCTACCACTCGTTGGGGCGTGTAGAACTCGCCGCCCTTCTTCCCAGCATCGTCGGCGAAGCGCTCGATCAGGAACTCGTAGGCGCGCCCGAGCATGTCCGGCTCTTCGAGGTCGGTATTGCGCAAGCGGATCTGCGCGAAGTGCCCAACCAGCCTGTGCAGGATGCTGTCGCGCTGCTTGCCATCGCCTAGCTTCCGGCTGTCGTTGAAATCTATGTTGAGGAGCACCCCCTCCAATGTGGGATTCGCCTCCTCAAGCGCGGAGCATGCCTTGTTGAGGGCGTTGCCGATGTCCTTCGTGAGCTTGCTGATCGCGTCCCAGCGAGCCCGCTTCGGCACGAAGAACTGGTGCTCATCTGGATCGGTCCAGGCGACATCCTCGTCCTCACCTTCGGCAATGAGGGTTTCAGCCTCCTCCTCGAAGCGATCAGACAGTCGCTTCAGAAAGAGAAAGCCGAAGATGTAGTTCTTGTAGTCGGACGAATCGATAGAGCCGCGCAGGATGTCGGCGGCGGCCCACAGGTGCCCGTTCAAGCGGGTGCGGGTCAAGATTGACATGATTTCTCTCCCTCCGATGGAGTGCTGTTCTTCGCGGACTCCTCGCCCAACGCAACAGCGGCTTCAAAGAAGCTCTCCGCGTAGTAGTGGGCCTTCCTGCGGACATACCGTGGTAGGATGACGGCGAGGGCGAGCGCACATAGCGCGATGATCGTGGAGGTGAGGGCCCACAGGATCGGGCGGTCGTACCAGACGAAGGCGGACCAGCATCCTGCGAGACTGGCGAGCGCAAAGATGCCCCACACCCAGCGCAGGCCAGCGAGGTTCCGGGCGAAGCCGTAGTCCACGTTGTGGAGGCGCATCCGTTCCGCCTTGGCCGCTTGCCACAAGCGATTACGCAGCGCCTGCACTGCATCATTGATTACCGCCTTCAACTCGCCTGCATCACCAGCGTCAACCGCCGCCTGGATGTCGAGCCCCAGCATGGACCGGATGGTCCCGTACCACCGCTGCTTCTGCTGCGTGGATACAGACTTGTCGTCTGGATGGAGCCACCGGTTCGTCGGTGCGTCGTGCGGCCAGTCCGGCCAGAGCGCCTCCTGCAACCGGTTTCCGGCCGCTGAGGCGACGTGCGAAAGCGCGACAGCCAGAATCGCTCCGAGTCCGACGCCTGCCGCGACGACTTTCACCCACTCCATCAAGGGCGCGCCGAACGCCGCTGAGACCGGGAGCAACGGAAGCACGGACAGGACCGCCGGCAGGAAGCGAGCCTTCCTCTCGTAGTGATCGCTGAGGTTCACGTAACTGAGCCAGGTCTTCTTCATGACGACACTCCCTGCAGCAGGTTCTCTTCGCTCTTGATCTCCCCGACGTAGCAACTCGTCCGGCCGGGGTCTCCGACGATCATCATCACTGCCGGCAGACCATCGGCCTCCATCAGGCTGGTAAGCCACGCGAAGACCTCCAGATCATCGTGACTCGCGGCGGTGCATGCGCCGCGGGGATGGGAGTGCCATTCGCCGACGTACTCGATCATTCCGTGCGTGGTCTGCTGGACGTTATCCACCGCATCTCGAAGGCCCTTGCTCCCGCGGATGTACAATGTGGGCCATTCCTCGCTGTCAGGAGGCGACGGCAACGCATCGGCGATGTACAAAATCGACCGCTCGACGTCGAATGACCCGAGGAGCACACCACCCGTCTCGTTCGGCAGCTTCTGCTCGCGAAGAGCCGAGAGCCTGTCGAGGAGGCCTTCGTCGGTCACGACCTCCCATCCGCCCGCCTGCAGGCGGATCACCGGCCGGGTGCTTGCCGCGATCCGGCGAACGCTCCCGTCGAGTTCCGCGCGCCAGACCGCGATCAGGGGGCCCGAGTCGCGCAGCCGCTCTCGCAGCGCTCCTGCCGCGATAGCGGCGTGCAGGGCCACCATGTGCTGAGGGAGGGTGCTGGTGATGTCGCGGCAGGATTGCCCGTAGCGTCGGCGACTCTGCTTCTCTCCGAAGTGGCCCTCGAGTGCCGGCTCGTCGATCGCCGCCCGGTAGTACTGCATCTCCAGGGCATCGAGCGGAAACCGCCGGTCCTGGTCTTCGGCGATGAGCACGAGATCCTTCCCTGACGGGGTCATGAACAGCGATGCCCGCCTGGCGTTGCTGTCGACGTCGCACGCCAGCGTCCTGGCGACGGCTACCGACGTGGACACGTCGAGAATGGTATCCGCCTCCCGCATCACTCTCGCCAAATCCTCGCTACCCTCACCGGCGCAAAGCACGTCGCGCGGCAAGGCCAAGAAGAGGTTCTCGCCGACAATCGAGTTCGCCACGAAGGCCAAGCCCTCGGCCTTGTTGCAGCCGATGAAATGTCCGTCGAGCGCGTGGCGAGCCGCGTTGTGCGGCATGAGCTGGTCGTGGTCGACTAATGTCCACTGGCCAAAACCGCTTCGGGCCAGGTGAAGGATGGCCTGCGAACCGAGCGCCCCCGCGCCGACTGCGGCAACGCGGAGTTTGGCGGGAGCATCGTCACCGTTCAGAAAGGCGGCCATCGAGCGGGTCAGATCGGAGGAGACGTTGAGAACGTCGACGGCGACGTCGTCTCCTCGCTTCTCTGCGTCCGGTTGGAGCAGCCCGGCAACTTCACCTTCGAAAACGTCCCACAGCCCGATTCGTTGCCCGAGATAGCGAATCCGAAGGTCTGCGGAAGCGCCGTGGTTCGCTGTGGCGTCGCCGAGGTAGAACGCCCAGGTCTCGACGCGCTCCGGCTCGCCTTCGTCCTCCCGCCGCATGGGGACCACGATGACCAGCAGCAGCCGTGCACCGAGGATCGCGGGGGTGGTCGCGTGCCATTCCTTGATGCGCTCTCGAACCTCCTCGAGCAGGTCGAGCCCGGTGCCGGCCAGGATCGAAGCCAGGTCGGCAAGAGAGCGAGGACGGCGATGGATTACGCCGTGCGTGTGTGGGGGCGTCCGATGGACGCTTGCCAGCATGTCGAGAGCCGCTCCGTCCGACGGCGGCTCGGTCTTCGCGATCAGGAACAGGCGCTGCCTTGCGTCCCTGCAGGTCACGAAGAGGCGCTGGGGCGCGTCGGTCGCGTCCCAGGCGGATCGCGGAAGAACGATGTGGCCCGCGTGCTCCCCAAGGAGCGGCTCCAAAGGCTGATCACCTTGGTGCAGCTCCCCCCGCGCGTTGAGCGCCAGCCACTCCCGGACGCGATGCACGAACCGCGGAGCGGTCCAGGTGCGCTTGATGTCCTCGTAGCGCTCATCGTAGAGGCAGAGGCTGCGGGGGTACTCCTCAATGTGAAGATTGAGATGAGGGACGCGGGGGAAGTCGCGGCGCAGCGCGTAGACGATGGGGAAGGTGGCATCCTGCGCGTCGAAGCGCGCGGCGATTCGCTCCGATGCTCGGATCGGGTGGAGGGGCACCTGTGACACCTCGACATCAACGTCGAAGACCACCCATTCCGCATCGGCGTCCTTCCGGCACACTACGAAGGAGGCGAAGTCGATGCGACCCGCCCGAAGCTTCAGCGCCAGGTCCCGGCTCTTCTGGACGCAAAGTTCCTCGGGTTCTATAGGCTCGCCGCCCACATCGAAGAAGGGAGAGCTCATCGGTGTCATCCTGCCCGCGGAGCGCTTCGGGACGTAGCGATGATCGCTGCCGTCCGGGTGGTCTTCTTCGGGGTCGCCTTGTCCTTTCCGATCTCGATCACCAGCGGCTCGGGCGCCGTGGTGTTCGGGTGCTCCATGGTGACCAGGAACTGGCCGTTGAGGTCGCCCGTGACGCCCTTGTGGTAGTTGGCGGCCTGCCGATGGGGCGGCTGCGGGTCCTCGTCCTCATCGCTGCCCGCGGCAGGGATCGGCTTGCTCGTAGAGACGCATATCGCCCCGCTCGCGCCCTGCTCTTCGAACAGCCAGGCGACCTGGTCAACTGCCTCGGTCTTGTCCTTGCCTTTTTCTGGGCCGATCGACTTGTAGCTGCAGTGGTGGGGCAGCTTTACGATGTCCCATTCCAGGCGCTTGTCGTTCTTCTTCGCCTTGGTGATGTCGACGATGTCGGCGAGAACCTCATGAGTCGAGTCGGCGAAAAGGAGCGCCCGGGTGTGCACGCCTTCGATTTCAAATGTCACTTGAAACACGAGCGAGTCCCCGTTCCGGTCCTCGAGCGTGTTCTCGTCCTGGCGGACGGCGAAAGGGGAGTGGACGAAAAACTCGACCTTCTCCACGGCGAGGCTGAACTCGGGGGCGATCTTCCCGGCGTCGGTGATCAGGGCGAGCCGGTCCTCGAGCTTCAGGCCGTTCTCCTCGCACCACTTCCGAAGACGCTCGGGGCGGGAGAAGACCCGGATGCCCTTTCCTTCCTTGAAGCGATGTCGCGCCTCTCGCTGGAGGATACGCGCCTCGTCCTCGTCGGGTGCCTTCTCCGTGATGAGCGCTGCGGGCACCCACATCACATTCATCTTGATGCGGTCGTCGCCCTGGTACTTCTGCGCGTGCCTGAGGTGGAAGAACTCGGTCGAGCCACAGAAGTGGTCCTTGTCCAGGTGGGTGAACGCGACCACGTCGTAGTAGTCGCGCTTGCGCTCCTTGAGGTCGGCCCGGAGCAACTCGGGCAGGTCACACCGAAGATCGTCATCGTCGTCCGGGTCCCGGGTAGCGGCGAAGTCGACCAGAATCGTCCTGCCGCATTCCAGGTCGATCCGACAGCAGTCGGCGTTCCCGAGGGGGAAGAAAGTCATCTTGTGCATGGAGCGTCTCCTTTGGCGCTTGCTTCACCGCCAGGTGCTCCTTGCAGAAGCGGTCCTTGCGGGTCGATGGCGATTCCGGCGTGAACCGGGGCTGTCTGTTGTTCGGTCGTCATGCCGTCCAAACCTCAGCACTTACGTCGAGCTCGCGTAGCCGACGGGTGGCTGATGCTTTCGAGCCCTCAGGCACGACGACGACGAACACCTGGTCATGCTCGGCCGCGTACGCTGCGAACAACGTCCACTGGTCAGCTGTGTGTTCGTTGTTGATGGAGTCCGCTGTCTCGACTTCCACGATGATGCCGTCTGCCGTGGCGTCAGGGACGTGGCCGCTGTCCGACCTCTTCCAAATGATCTTGGTTGGCGGGTCGTAGCCCTTCACGTCGGCCGCCACATTGCAGTACCCCTCGTTCTCGAGGTGGACTGCGACTGCCTTCACCATCTGATCATGGTCAGATTGCGATCTGCGCTTCGCCATGGTTCAGCTCCTCTCCGGCAGCTCGGAGACGAGCGCGCCCCTCAATAGGGTGTTGGCCACTTCGCGCCCCAGCATGCGACGCCGTTCGGCAGCTTCGATGGCGGCGACGTAGTGGTCCTCGGCGGCTCGCACCAACTCTGCGATTTGCTGTTGCACCTCCAAAGGCGGCACGGGCACCTCAAGCCGTCCGACGCTCTTGGGGCTGAGCGCGAGGCCAAGAGTGGATGACCGGCTTCGACCCAGCAACGCGGCCTGGCCTCGCGGGCTTTGAAGGAAGGCGAAGAGCACGGGCGCCAGGAGGTCGGGCCCGGTACGGATACCGATCAGGTTTGAACTGAGTACGGCACCGTGCGCCTCCTCGGCAATGCACGCGACCTTTAGCTGACTACCTCTGCACGTGATGACCACGTCACCGGCGTGAACCTGATAGCGGTCGGCAGAGTAGCCCTTGGGCACCGGGCGAGCCTCAAGCCTCTCGATGGGCGGCACACGTCCCTCACTCAGGTCCCGCACGTTGATCAAGGGCACGGAGTGGTGCTCGTCAGCGGCGGCGGCACGTCGAGAGGATGCCAGACCGACGAAGATAACCTTCGCAACGTCGGCCAGGCGACGACTGGGGCAAGCGGCGGTGCTGGTGGAAGAGCGCCTCATGTCCACCAGTTTAGTCATTGCGTGCTGTATGTCAAGTCCAAAAATGCTGTACGGGAATACAACGATATATTTCAGATATCATAGCAGTCCTCCAACACCCCCTCCTGATGTCTGTGGTCAGCAGGGTGTGGTTGAGGAGTTGGGTGATCCTCGCGCGGAGGGGTAGACCCACAGCTCTGGCCGAGGTGGCTTCTCGTCGGGTCTCCGCTCATTGCCGCTCCAAAGTCGTGATGACGTGGGCGCTCCCGCGTTCGATGGAGTTCAGGACCATGTTGAGGCCCACCACGGAGCGGCCGAGCCGTCCCAGACCTGTCACCACCACCACGTCGATCTCGCCCGAGGAGATTGCCCCGAGAAGCGAGGCCAGGCCGGGCCCAGGTCCGCCGCTACCGGACACGTTCACGTCTCGATATTCATGCACGATCACGCCGTCTCCACGTTCGGCCACCGCAGCTCTCGCCGAGGTGATCTGCCGTTCCGCAGCAGCTGGACCGCCAGCCGCCGTGCGCGCGTACACGGCGTACCGGATCTTCATCGTCTCCCTGTAGTCGCGGCTCAAAGTTGTTCCCTCCTCTCCTGGCGCCCGAGGTTCGGAGGCCAGGTCGACCGCGCGAGCTCCGCGGCTCCGAGAGCCATGAAGGGGTTTTCTGTTGGGGAAGGCAACTCTGAAAGGCACTCCCGTTCTCGGATTGGTCGTCTGCGTGCTGCCCCGATCTGGAACGTCCTCAACGAGTGGGACGCTGGCGGGCTATGCGGTCGGCGTTGACGACACGTAGTCCGCGATCACGCCGGCGGCACCCCCTGTCAACCAAGCCTTCCGGCCCTTGCCCGTCGAGGCCCTCGCTGTCAACCAAGGCCCCGTGCTCTCTCCCCGCTCTCGGCTTCGGAGAGCACGATCGGCCCCGAGACGGCGTGCCGGAGGTCGTCTCCGTGATCTCCGCGAGCGCGGTGCCGAGAGCAAGCGACGAGGGGCGGGAGGCGGAAAGGCCCGCGAGAACTGGCCCTTCTACGACGAAGCCCCGGCGGTTGCCCGCCGGGGCTCCTGTAAACCATGAAGCCCACCCGAGTTGGTGGGCGACTTTGAATGGCTCCGGAAGAGGGACTCGAACCCCCGACCCGGTGGTTAACAGCCACCTGCTCTACCAACTGAGCTATTCCGGATCATGGCCGGCTTTCGCCGACGAGGCGACGTATAGCCGAAGGGGTGGGTGGTGTCAAGCGCAAACAAGGGCATGGACTGGATCATCCGTCTTCACGGGGGGAATAGATGGGAGTAGTGAAGGTAGGGAACACGGCATCAAACGGGGGCACTGATTAATACAGGGAAATACCAGTTGGTTGGAGCATCTGGAGGAGGTAGGAGAGGGTCATCTTGACCTTCTGTTGGACTTCTTCGGCAGAGACCTTGGATCCGGGCAGGGGTTTTCCCTCGACGTTGGTGGTTTCGCCGTAGCGATCGTAGGTGATGACCAGAGAACCGGTGCCGGCCTGGATGATCTCCACGGGTTTCCCGTAGGTGTTGTACTTGAAGGTCATGCGCAGGTCTTTGCCCTTGGTCATGTCGGTAATCTTGCCACGGCGATTGTAGACGATGTCGAGGATCTCGCCGGTGCTCTCTTTGACCTGGATGAGATTGCCGGTGCTGTCGTAGCGGAAATCGATGGTGGTGCCGTCGTTGTACCGCATCGTATTGATCTGGTTGAACTTTTGTTCGTAGTTGTAATAAATGACGCGGCCGCTGGAGTATTCGCGTTTGGTCAGGTTGTCGTTGTCGTCATAGGTGAAGAATTCGCCCTGGCCGCGTTCGTCGGTCCTGGACAGGGGTTTGCCACAGCAGGCAGAAACCACGACAACTTCCTTCGATCCGCTGGGTTCGGTGGTGATCGACTTGTACTCGTCGTGGAAGTACTCGTAGGTCGTCACCTTGCCGTCCGAGGTGATGGCCTTGGTGATGTGGTGGAACTTGTTGGAGGGATCGACCTGGTACTGATACGTGGTCTTCTGGTTGGGGACCACGTGCTCCACGACGCGGTATTCATTGTTGTACCGGAGGGTGGTTTCGCTCTTGTCCGGGAAGATCACCCGGAGCATGGTGTTCTTCTTCGAATAGAAGTATTGGGTCTTGCCTTTTGGGGTAGTCGCGGATTCGAGCCTCCCTTTGGGATCATAGGTATAGCGGTAGGTCTGGTTGAACGGATCGACGATACTGGCGATCTTGCCGTACTTGTTCCACTGGAAACGGACCTTGCGACCGCACGGATCGGTGAGGGACTCGAGCGATCCCTTGATATAGGAATAGGACAGGGTGTTGTCGCTGCGATCGGTGATCTTAGTCACCTGACCCGTTTTGTTGTAGTACTCGGTCCGCCCGCTGAGCATGGTCCGGACATAGGTGCCGTCATTACCCTTGCGAATCCAGGATTTGCCGCGGGTCGTGGAAATATAGGTCCCGGGCTGGGGTTTCCCTCCGGCAAGCAGGTATTTGTTCTTCAAGGATGCATAGAACTCCTTATCGCTCTCGAGGCGCTGGCGGAGGGCTTCATACTCGTGACTGGGTTTGAGTTTGTTGAATACCCTTTTGTCTTCCGCCTTGCGGGCATCGAGGAGCAGTTCTATGACCTTGGCCTTGTGGATATCGTGATACGCATCGAACTCGTAGGTGCTGATGAACCCGTCTCCCTCGTTGAGGACCAGGGTCTTCCCGTTCTCGTAGATGCGCAGGTTGTGGTTAAAGGTCCAACCGATGCCGAAGGGGCCGTCGAACTGGTTCATGCTGTTATAGGAGCGTTGGATCTGGAGGTCGAAACCGTAACAGGGGAGAGCCAAGTCCTCTTGCGGCAGGTAGAAGTTGAGGTTGCGAACGTTGATCGGGTCAGGGGGATAATCGACGCGGAAGCGCTCCAGGGGGACACTTGCGCCGAGATAGCGTTCGGCGGGTGCATCGAACAAGGCCAAAACGGCAATCGGGAGGAGGAGGACGAGGACGGACAACAGCTTCATGGGCGCCTCCGGCATTGAGGATCGGTCAAGGTCCGATCATCGGCGCGGCATTGTAGCACGGCCCGTCGAAAGCGCAACCCGGAGATGACACCCAGAAATGACTTCCGGATTTGGAGAGCCGTGGGGTTCTCCACTCTCATCCATCGGCGCGTTCTCAACCTTTCAGGACACTGGCGCGAAAGCTCTCGACAAGGCTGGAGAAGGGTTTGAAATAGGTCTCGTTGGCGGCCTGGTCCTGAGGAAGCCCTTTCGCGCAGGCCCGGATGAGCCGGAGCAGTCGGTCCGCACCGAAGGCGCGCTCGAGGTATTCCACCATGCCCAGGGACAAGAGGTAGGCAATGGTCGCTTGCTCCGGCCCGAAATGGGCGAAGCTCTTGGCCAGCACGTCGAAAGAGGGTTGGTTGCCGGTCAAGAAAGCCTTGAGGGTGGCGCGTTGCCCCGGAGTGGTGCCGCGTTCGCCACCCACCAGCCCCTCGGAACGTTGGGCCAATCCTTCTTCGAGCCAGACCGGGAAGGGACGACCCCGGTGGAGGTCGGCGAGGACCGCATGGGTGAACTCGTGCGCCAGCACAGCCTGGGTCTGCTGACCGAATTCGAGGGCGTCGTTGAGGCGTATCTTCTCGCCATCGTAAAAGCCCGCGGTGTTATAATTGAAGATCCCGTTGAAACGCTGATAGGCCTCACGCGAATACAGCACCAGCCGGGTCTTCTCCGAGGGGGTGTGCCCGAGCTCTCGGGTGATGGCTCGGTAGAGTTCGGTGGCGACCCGGGTCAGTTCGCGCTTGAACTGGTTGGCCTCGGGGGTGCTGGCGTGACCTTTGTCATGGGTGATGACGAAGAAATCGGTCTCGAAGGTCGTTCCCTCGTCCCTACGGTATTCGACCTGCGCGATGCGTTGCCGACAGCGCTCGACCAAGGCGGAGTTCTTCCCGTGTTGGATGACGGCTCGGAAATAGGCCAGAGCGTTGTCGGTCAGGCCGGGGTCCAGCTTCAGGAGCACCTCGCCCATGAGATACATCCCGGCAGGGTTGTCGGGGTTGACGGTGAGGAAATGGGATACCTGTTCGTGAGCAGAACGTAACTCGCCGCGTAGGTATTCGACCTCGCCGAGCAACAGGCGAGCGCGATGGTCGGCCGGCTGCTCGGTCAAATGCTTGCGCAAGATAGAGGACGCTTCGCCGTAACGTTTCCCCTGCAGTGCTGACCGGACCTCGACGAGCCCCTCACCCGAGGCAGCGACGAGTTCGGTCCCTGGAAGTCCGCCAAGTTCGGGGAGGGGTTGGGGAGCAGTCTCGGCCGCGACGGCTTCCGACGATCGGCTGACCGGATCGCCCGGGCTGCTGAAATTGTAGTCGTGCGTGGCGGGCGGCAGACCGTCGAGCTCGGCGGTCAATTGACAGCGAGCCTGGTTCTCGCGGGGCACCACGGCAAGACTGACCTGACCTCCGACGACCACTCCGTGGGTCGCGGTCGCGGTGCAGGGACCGAATACCCTGAAACGCATCGCCTCGCCCTCACGGTCGGCCGAGGTGTTGCCAAAGGCATCGATGGTCCAGACCGCAGTCCTCACGCCTTGCCGGTCCCCGATGACCGAGAGGGCATTGTCCGGTTCTATCTCGAGGGCAGTCGTGCCTGCCGGCAACACGGTCAGGGTGGCCGAGAGACTGGATTTACCGGCATGCACTCGTAATTGCACGACCTCGGCCTGCGTCCCCGGGTCGAGCTCGAGTTCGGTCCGGCCAGAGGGGACCTCGACTTGGTGAGAGGTGGTCGAGCCATCCTCGTGGAGGAGTTCGACCGTGACCCGTGGATCGCCGCGGCGCAGGGCATAGGGCCGTTCGAGCGTGAGGGTCAGGATCGGCAGGGACGGAGTTCCCGCGGTAATGTTGGAGGGGGTTATTCCCAGGGTAAGGACCGGCGCGCCGAAGCCCAGAAGTATATAGAGGAGAGGACCGCCTATCGCGCTGCCGAGGAATATCGCGAGCAAGGAAACGATTTTACTCACACCGGCCCGTCGACGACTCCCGAGAGAGCGCCCCGGGATGGCTCGCTCGTTCCAACGTGCTATACTGCAGGGAGCGTGAACCTCCGAGCGTCGCACTCTCATGATCAACCTCCACCGACAGAGACGAATTCTCCAGGTCGCGGTAACCCTTGCGCTGTTCCTCCTCGGGAGTCCTCCCCACGTCCTGGGCGAAGACTACGGCGGTGAAGTCTACCAAACCCCTCCGAGCCAGGGCGAGTTGGTCTTACGCACCTTCGAACACATTGCCGAGGAAGGCACGCTCAGAGGCACCTATGTACAGGTCACGCCCGTGACCAGCGATGTTCCCATGCCACGACTCGAGAATGGTGTCTACCGTTGCAACACCAATCATTATTGTCTGTGCGCCTCCATGGTCTATTACCATCTGACCAACGGCGTGAAGATGTTCATGTCCATGGGACTCTTGATCAGAGAACTCCCCTTCCATGCTTTCCTCAACGTGGAGCAGCTCGATGGTAAACCCTATCTGGTGAAGGCGGAGTTCCTGCCCGAGTACCCGGTCGAGCGCGTTCAGGGCCAAGATCGCTCGTCGGTGTTGCGCGACCTCTTCGTTTTCTCTGCGCCTTTCTATAGCGGCAGTTTCTGGATCTGGGAAGCCGATTTCATCGTCGGTCTGCTCGCGCGTTACGTCCTCACGGAATTGCTCGGCTACAATGTCCGTTTCTGGACCTTGCAAGACCCCCTCGAGCGCGATTTCCTGGACCAGATGAGCTACCTGTTCGGTGCCGATTACACCGGCCGGCCGGTGTTCTCGCCCGATTTCCTCGGCAGTGTGCTGGGAACTACCATCGACCTTTCGGCGAAAGGGAGCCGGCGTTTTGCCGAGTTGTTCTGGGCCCTTCGTCAGGCCTTTCTCACGGCCGATCCGTCCGAGGGCCAGCGCCTGTTCAGGGCCTTGGTCATCAAGACGCTCAAAGACCTCACCCCGGCGCATCTCCAGGACACGGCCGAGGCCCGCAAGGACTTTGCCATGGTCCTGCTCAAGAACGAGCTCAAGGTCACGGCCGGCAAGCGTTGGAACACCGTACTCGACACGCTTACCAGCAGTGGGGTCGTGCCGAGCGGGTCCATCAGCCGTCTCGATCTAGGGGAGGTAACTCCCGAGACCGATGAGGATGCTACGATCACGATCGGTCCCACCGGCGGAGCCACCGTGGATCCTGCGGTCATCGCCCCCGTGGGCAGCGAACAGGGAAACCCGACAACAACCCCGGTGGTTGCCCCGGCCACGGATGTTTCCAGTGAGCCGAGCAAGAACGATGGTTCCGGGTGCGGCCGGATAGAAGCCCCCTCTCGAGACTCAACGGGGTTCTGGGTCTTGGGAGCAGGTTTGGGACTTGCGTGGAGCTTGAGGCGTCGGAGGTTGCGCCGTGCTTGAACGCATCCTCGCGCTCCTCGAACGCCTGCTGGACTTCGACACCCACATCCTCGCCAGTATCACGGGTGGAGAACTCGAGGAAGCCGGCCGGTTGCTGCGAGACAAAGAAGTCATCTTGGCCGAGTTGGAGACCTTGGATACCGCTGCTGTCGCCGAGGAACCGGCCGTAGTGGCACTGTTGACGAAGCTGCGCGAACTTGAGGGGTTGGTGACCGAACGCCTGCAAACGCGCAAGGTGGAAACCGGGAACCAACGCAACCTCTTGGCCAAGAACCAACGTCTGGTCGGCCGTTTCCACTCGGTCCAACGCCTCAAGCGCTAAAAAAAAAGGCCGGGGCCCTCTGCGGACCCCGGCCTCATCCGTATAGCTCAGCGAAATCAGATCGCGTTCTTGAACTTCGGAGCGGGTTTGAAACCGACCGTCTTCGAGGCCTTGATCTTGATGGTGTCGCCGGTTTGCGGATTGCGACCGGTGCGGGCGGCCCTCTTCTTCACCGTCCAGGTACCGAAGCCGGGATAGGTGAACCGCTTGTCCTTCTTGATGCCCTTGGCGAGGGTGTCGAACAGGACGTCGCACACTTCGTTGATCACGGTCTTGGTCAGGTCGCGATGCTTGAGGGTGTCGGTCAGGTTGTTGATGAGCTCTGCCTTGGTCATGGGGAACCTCCGAAATGTGTTGATCAACCGTTGCCTTCTAGCAACGTGTACCGTGGTAAGAGAATCCGGCCTCCCTGTCAAGGAAAATGTGTGATAGCAAGCCTCTGGGAGGTGCCAATCCAGGTCGACCACACCCCCCGGTTACTCGATATTCGCAGTAAAGACATACACTTGATCACATTGATATTTCTCTTGATGGTCTTGGGGAGAACATGAAATAAAAGGAGGTACGAAAGAAATTTCTCGCATTCGGGCCTTTTCAGGCGATCAGCACGAGGAGAACCCCCCTTCCGGCTGCCGAAAAGGCCCGCGGCCCGATGATTCCGAGCAAGGATATGGCCCGAAGGTTTTACCTGCGTTCATCCAAGGCATGCGCAGACAGAGGGGCTACGCGATAGTGGTGATCTGCCAAGGCGGGTACGAGGGGAAGCTCCGCAGGGGTCAGCGGAGGCATTACCAGGTTGCGCACCGTGAAGGAAAGGTCCCGTTCCTGATAGGCGAGCAGGTTGGTAAAACGGAAATACAGCCCCGGGCTCTGTCCGGGGAAACGTTCCGGGGGAGCCGGGAGCGAGTCGTAGACCAACGAACTCAGGGGTCGGATGGGGGTGCCGTCCAAGCCTTCTATCATGCAGATCGCGGTGCCGTGTTCCGAAGCCACTCCGAGATGGCGGGCCGGCTGTTCCAGCCGCAGAGGCCCTTGCCCGGGGCGCAGAACCTGAAACTCCCCCGAAGTTCCGCTGAAATAGGTAAAGTCGCCCCGAGCGGCAAGTTCATGGAGATCGAGGCCACAGACGAGGTCCACTGCGCTGAAGACGGTACTGAAACGGAGCGGAATCTTGACCCTGAAACGATACACGAACTCGTCCGGGTAGAAGAGGTAGGAAATGACATAGCTCTTGGTCGAGAACAGGACGAGGAGCCGCATCGACAAGCGCATTTGGCGGATCAGCCGCACCGGTCCTCGGCGCAGCCCGAGTACCTCGACCTCGAATTCGTCCTCATGTTTGTTCCAGGTCATCATGCCCAACAAGGTGGTCTGCAGCCGTATTTTCATCCGATCCACCACCTCGGGAAAGAAGGCCCGGCCCGGGGTGCGCCAAGAGTACGCCTCGACCAGCAACGGATTGGTTGCCGCGAAGCGGACCCGGTACACCGGAGTTGTGACCGTGAAGGCGCCGGCCGGGGTCTCGGTCGCGAGGATCTCCCCGGATTGCGAGGGGGCAACGCCGGGTCGTTGCGGAGAGCAGGAGAGGTAAAGACACCGTTGTTCCCCCCAGGGCGCGGTAAGGCGATAGCCTGTCGTACCGGACGCGGCAGCGGGACAATCCAGGCCGAGGTCGTCGAAGAAGAAGGCGAATTCATCGAGAGGGCGTAGGGCGCGCTTGACCGTGGTCAGGGCATAGCTGCCGTCGGACTCGACCTGATCGAGTTGGTGGCGGACCCGGACCAGCCGGCCCTGCTCGGAACGCCAGGCCTCGACCTCGGCAGGAGTATGGCGCAGCAGGACCGGCACTTGCTCGACGGTCAGCACCACGGGACGATGGTGGCGCCGGACGAGCGGGGTGGCTTCGGCCAAAACATACCCGGATGCGAGCAGGAGGAGGAGAGCAAAAACACCTCGCATGGCAGGTCAACGGCCGGACGAGGGGAAGCGGTGGCGCAAGGCCGACAGCAGCTCCTCGCGGGCAGCATAGAGGTTGCGGTGCTTGGACCGGTCGTTGAGGATGAGACAGAAGGCGTGGTCCCCGAGGTAACCCGCATAGGACATGGCAGCATCGAGGGTCCCGGACTTCCAGGACTTGTGGAGCAGGTCGCGATGTGGGTACCAGTCGGTGCGCAACAGGCGGGTCATCGCCCGGCAGCTCAGGCGGTTCTCTCCGGCGATACCTGAGCCCTCAACCACGCGGACCTCTCCGTACCCCCGAGCCTCGAGGAAGTCCTGGAACGACCTCACGGCTTTGGACAGGACGACGGGTGGGGGCGTGCGCAAGCCCCCTGCCGCGAGCAGGAGTTGGTTGGCGGTGAAGTTGTTGGAATACCGCAAAAGCTCGCGCACGAGCTCGGAGAGGGGTTTCGAAGCGCGGTGCAGGTAGAGGGGTTTACCGAGCGCCTGGGGCCAGGATCCCTGCACCTGCCGGCCGATGCGTAGCCCGTGCCGCTCGAAGAAGACGGCGAGGAGGTCTCCGGCAAGGGCCAATACCTCCACCGGAGTTCGGGCCGCGTTGATCCGGTCTTGGCTCTTGAGCAGGTAGCGCTTCGCCTGGGTCACCGCGAACGGTGTGATCGGGGTCTCCTCCTCGGCCGAGACGATGGTGCCGTCGGCGAGGCGGCGGACAAAGATGGTGTTGTAGTTGACCACCAACGCACCGTTGAGCACGTCGTAGGGGTTGTCGCTCCCTGAGGTGCCGGGGATGGTCCCAACCGCGAAGGCGGTGCCGTCGAGATACAGGGTCTCGAGTTCAGTAATTCCCCGCGCCCGGAGCAAGGCCGAGACCTCTCGGGCCAAGCGATCGACCTCGCTCGAGGTCAAAGCCGGATCCCCGGTACCCCGTACAAGGAGGTTCTTCCCGGAGAGGTAGACCTCGGTCGTGAAGCGAAAGTCGTCGCCAAACGTGCTGAGGCCGTACCAAGCGGTGAACAGCTTCAGGATGGAGGCGGGGATCAGGGCTCGGTCGGGGTTGTGCTCCAAGACCTGCGTACCTTCTCGGGTAGTCACCATCAGACAGTCCCTCGAACCGAGCCGTCGGGTGATAGCCTCGTCCGAGGAGGCTGCCGGGAGCGAACCGGGAGGGAGGAGGAGAGCGGCGAGCACACATACGAAGCCGGAGGTACTCGGTCGCCGAAGCAACCTCAGGCAGCGTGGTATTCTACGGAGGTCATTGACTTTCAATGAAGAATGACTATGCATGGGCACCTGAGCGGTCCTCCGACGGCTCCGGTTCCACGCTTTTCTACCAGGGCCTCGGGGCGGAGAGTTCGTCTCCCCAACCCACGGCCGAAGTCGTGGGGGCCGAGCCGCCGGTTTGCCTCCACCACGATCAGAGGAAGTATGGGCGACCAGCAGTCGAATGGCAAAAACAAAGAGAGGACACTGAGAGAACTTTTCGAGAATCCCGCGTTCTATGCCTCATCCGATGCACCGGCGAGTTCAGATGAGCCGGCCACCGGAGGTGGAATTGGAGTCGCGGAGCCCGGAGCGATGGACACTTCGGACCAAGGAATTGCAGTGATTGAGGAGTTCGAGCCCTCGTCCGGTAACCCGACCGCCAGTTCGTCCCCCGGGGGCGAGCCGGAGGAAGAACCGCGTTCGTACCTGGTCTCGGATCGCCGCTTCTGGGCGAGGGAACCAGTCGGTGACGAGCTGCCGAGCCGCCGCAGCAGCGGCCTCCCAACCATGGTCGAGAAATTGGAGGAAGAACTCCAGCAGCGCGAGAAACAGCTCCAGGACTACATCGGGCAGTACAAACGCGAAAAACAAGAACTCGAGGACTTCAAGGTTCGCCAACGCCGGGAGCTGGAACGGAAGATCGATCAGGCGAAGACATCGTTCTTCCGGGAGTTCCTCGACCTCGTCGACAACCTCGAACTCTCCCTGGCCGTGCCGGTCGATAACAATAATTACAAAGCATTCCAGCAGGGCGTTGCCATGATCCACCAGCAACTGCTCGGTCTGTTCGGCAGACATCAGCTCGAGCGGGTGGTCACGGTCGGTAAACCCTTCGATCCGTGCAATGCCGAAGCCATCGACATCGTGGGGGTGGAAGATGCCGCTCTCGAGGACCGGGTACTCGAGGAACTGCAACCCGGTTACACGCACAAGGGCATCGTGATCAGAGCGGCCCGGGTGCGCGTGGGCAAGGTGATCCCGCGGTCCACGCCCGCGGCCGGAGAAGGAAACGACAACGAGGGCGACCGAGATGTCGCCGAGGAGGAAGCATGAAGTCGTGGGCCATCATCGTTCTCAGCATCGCGCTTATCTGGCGGGCACCAGCGGCGGAGCTCTGGTCCGACGCCCCGCACCGAAGCGGTACAGCGGTGCCGTTGACCAGCGACACCTATGTCAACGTCTCGCGCAGGGTCCAACCCGCGGTCGTCTACATCAGCACCACCCAAGAGATCCTCGGTCACAAAGCCCAGCCGCGTTTCCAAGGGAAACCGGGCGAGGACGACGAGCGCTTCGAGGACTTCTTCGAATATTTCGGCCCTCGCTTCTTCGAACACTTCTTCTCGATGCCCCCGGGGAGGCAGCAGGCTCCTCTGCAGGGGCTGGGCAGCGGTTTCCTGATCCACAAGGACGGTTATCTCGTGACCAACAATCACGTGGTGGAGAAGGCCAGCGAGATCACGGTGACCCTCCAGGACGGTGCAGATTTCCCGGCCAAGGTGGTCGGCGCCGACGGCCAGACCGACCTCGCCCTGCTCAAGATCGACGCCGGACGCTCGTTGCCGATCATCAACTTCGGCGATTCCGACACGTTGCGCGTGGGGGACGTGGTCATCGCGGTGGGGAACCCCTTCGGTCTCGACCACACCATGACCCAGGGGATCGTCAGCCAGAAAGAAAGGACCATCGGGGCCGGCAAGTACGACCAGTTCATCCAGACCGACGCTTCCATCAATCCCGGCAATAGCGGCGGCCCGCTCCTGGACATCCACGGCGACGTGGTCGGCATCAATACCGCGATCAAGGGGATCAACACCGGCATCGGTTTCGCCATTCCGATCAACTTGGCCAAGGAGATCCTGGCCCAGCTCCGCAGCACCGGCAAGGTCACGCGCGGCAAGCTCGGCGTGTATATCCAGAAGGTCACCAAAACCTTGCAACGGTCCTTCAAGCTCGACGAGGCCCGCGGTGCGCTGGTTTCGCAGGTGATACCCGGCAGCCCTGCGGCCAAGGCCGGGATCCAGAGCGGGGACGTCATCGTGCGTTTCGACGGCAAAGACGTCCCGGACAACGTCAAGCTCCCGGCCCTTGTCGCCCACACCCCGGTGGGTAAGTCGGTCGAGGTAGTCCTGATCCGGGAAGGGAAGGAACGCAAGGTCAGAGTGGTCATCGAGAAGCTCGAGGACGAGGAGGGCGCACCTGCAGCACCTGAACCGCCGACCGTCGGGGAACTCGGGTTGGAGGTCCAGGAGCTGACCGCCACCTTGCGCAGGGAGTTCGGCCTTGGCGCCGAGGCCTCGGGCGTGATCCTCACCACCATCGATGCCGCCAGCCCGGCCTTCCTGGCAGGTTTGCGCCGAGGAGATATCATTCTCGATATCAATAGAAAAAAAATCAATGGCTTGGCTGACTACCGGAAGGCCATTGCCGGGCTCAAGAAGGGCGATAACCTGTTATTCTTGGTGCGCCGGGGGGAAGGCACCCTGTTCATAGCTTTCACCCTCTGAGCAGCAACTTCTGTTTCCAAGGAGACAGCAATGACCATGGTTCCAGGATCCCCTGCTCACCGAAGCCGCGCGAGCCTGCTCGCGGTGATCCTGGTCTGCTCTTGGGCGAAGGCCTCGGGAGCTGCCCCGAGCCTGCGCGTCGATACGCCTCGACCCAACCCCGTCGAAGGGCGAGCCTTCACCCTCGAACTTACGGTGGACGGCTTGGGGTTCGACGAGGTCGTGCGCCCCCCGAAACCGGCCTTGCCAGAGGGGTTGACCCTGCTCGGGGTTTCCGCCGCAGCCTTGGGCGGCCAAGCGGGGGTCCGCTACACCTTGCGCTTCGAGGCGGTCCGGGCCGGGCAGTACCGGCTCGACGATCTGGCAGTGACCGTGGTGCGGCCCTCGGGCGAAGAACGTCTCGTCGCCCAAGCCCTCACCCTGGAGGTGCAGCCCTTCACCATCCTCGGCCTTCCCCCGGCTTGGCTCGCGGGGGTCGGCGCGGGTGGAATGCTCGTCCTCGCTCTCGGCCTGGGGTTGTTCCATCGGGGTAGGCGAAAGCGTGCTGAAACCTCCCGGGAGGCCCGAGCAGCGACCGACCGCTCGGCAGAGACCGCGACGTTGCTCGATGGACTCTCGCTCGCGCGCTCCGGCGGCGACTACCTTGCCTTCTACCGGAGCCTGACCCGCTTGCTGGAATTGCACCCCGTGCTGCAGCAGGAGTTGGATCGCCGACATCTCGAGGATACCATCGAAGCCGTGGGGTACGGAGGCCATCTGCCCCCGCCCGAAGAACCCGCCGACCTGCAGCGCAGGGTGGAAGTGCTGCTACGGCGGGGAGAAAACGCGAATACCTTGTAACCCCTTGCGACAGGAGCCGAAGGAGATGGACAGCAACATCGCCAGGACGACGGAACAGGTCAAAGAACAGAGCGCCAGGTTGGAGGCGGTGTTCAGCGCCGTGGAAACGGTGATCGTCGGGCAGCGGGGCATGCTCGACCGGTTGATGATCGGGCTCTTGGCCGACGGGCACGTCCTGATCGAGGGCGTACCGGGTTTGGCGAAGACCACCGCGGTCAAGACCCTGGCGGCCTGCCTGGACACCTCCTTCGCACGCATCCAGTTCACCCCCGACCTCCTCCCCGCGGACCTCATCGGCACCCAGGTCTTCCAGCCCAAGACCGGCGAGTTCACGGTGCGCAAGGGACCGATCTTCAACAACATCGTCCTCGCCGACGAGATCAACCGCGCTCCGGCCAAGGTCCAGTCCGCCCTCCTGGAGGCGATGCAGGAACGCCAGGTCACCATCGGCAACGAGACCTCGAAGCTGGGAGAGCCCTTCCTGGTCCTGGCGACCCAGAACCCGATCGAACAGGAAGGCACCTACCCCTTGCCCGAGGCGCAGGTCGATCGTTTCATGCTCAAGCTGAGAGTGACCTACCCTACGAAGCGCGAGGAGAAGGAGATCTTGCAACGCTTCGGCGGAGCACCTCTTGCCGTACCGACCCCGGTGCTCAACCCCGCGCAGATCTTGGAATTGCGAGCCCTGGTGCGAGAAATCTACCTCGACGAGAAGATCCAGGACTACATCCTCGACCTGGTCTTCGCCACCCGGGAACCTCGCAACTACAAGTTGGACCTGGACCGTTTCATCACCTACGGAGCCTCCCCGAGGGCGTCGATCTATCTCTCGCTCGCCGCCAAGGCCCAGGCCTTCCTCAAGGGACGCGGGTACGTCACTCCGCAGGACGTCAAGTCGATCGCCCGCGACGTGTTGCGCCATCGCCTGGTCCTGAGCTACGAGGCCGAGGCCGAGGAGTTGACCTCCGACGACCTTATCGGCCGCATCCTCGACACCGTCGAAGTGCCCTGAAGGAGGAGGTTGCCGTGGTCTGGACCTGGTTCAGCGCCCGGCGCAAGCCGCAAGTCTTGCAGGATCGGCCGACGTCGTCCGCCTTGCAACCGGAGCTGTTGCGACGGATCAAGGCCATCCATCTTCGCGCCGGGCACGTCGTCGATGACCTGCTCGCCGGCGAGTACGTCTCGGCCTTCAAGGGCAGAGGTATGGAGTTCGAGGAGGTGCGCGAATACGTCGCCGGCGATGATATCCGCACCATCGACTGGAACGTCACCGCGCGGACCGGCCTCCCCCACGTCAAACAATATCGCGAAGAGCGCGAGCTGACCATGCTGCTCATGGTCGATGTCTCCCACTCGGGGCAGTTCGGCACGGTGAAAGAAGAGAAGCTGGACGTGGCCGCTCGGCTGGCGGCGGTCTTGGCCTACAGCGCCATCAGCAACAACGACAAGGTCGGTTTGATCGTCTTCTCCGACCAGGTCGAGCTGTACGTCCCGCCGAAGAAGGGGAAGGGCCACGTGTTCCGAGTCATCAAAGAAGTGCTCCAACACCGGCCGCGCAAGCAGCGCACCGATCTCGGGGTGGCGCTCGGCTTCCTCAACCGGGTGACCCGGCGCAAGGCCGTGGTCTTCCTGCTCTCGGATTTCCAGACCGAGGGCTACGAGACGGCGCTGCGCGTGGCGGCCAGCAAACACGACCTGATCGCGGTGCAACTCCGCGATCCGCGAGAACTGGAACTGCCCGCCCTGGGCTTGCTCGAACTGGAGGATGCGGAGACCGGCGAGGCAGTGACCGTGGACACCGGCGACCGCGAGGTGTTGCGGCGGTATCGCGAGTTGGCAAAGAAGGACCAACTCGGCCTGACCACGTTCCTGCGTTCGGTCGGGGTGGATCACATCGACGTCCGCACCGACCGGTCCGAACTGGATCCGGTAATCCGTTTCTTCAGGATGCGCGAACGGAGGAGGTGAGATGTTCACGGACAAGGAAGGACCTCCCACGACCGGCACGGGAGCGCGTGGTCCGATCCTGCTCGCCGTATTGGTGTTGGCCTGCAGCGCCGGGCTCGCCTCGCTGATCGTCTGGTCGGGAGCGCGGCAAGGATCCCCGGGAGGCGTTGAGGTCCCTTCCCACCTGCGGGCTGCAGCCAACAAATTGAGCGCCGCTGGACTGCACGAGGAAGCGGCCCGCCTCTACGAACGCTATCTCGACGCCTTGCCTCGAGAAGCGCCGGGCAGGTCGGGGTTGGCCTTCACCATCGGCGATCTTTATAGTCAGGCGGGAGTGCATGCCAAGGCCCTGGCCTCGTTCTATCTCGCCGAGGCCCTCGGGCCAGACGAGAATCTGCGTCAGGAACTGGGCGGCCGTATCGTCGCAAGTCTGGAGAGGCTCGGCCGGCATGCCGCGGCCGAGTACGACCTTCGCGGCAGGACTCATCGCGGAGGCCAACCCCAGGGAGCTTCTCCGATAGTAGCGACTATAGGCGAAGAACACTTCACCCTCGGCGACCTGGACCGGGCCATCGCCGACCTGCCTCCCTGGTTCCGGCAACGCCTCGAACGTCGTGAGGACAAGGTCGCGTATCTCTCGCGTTTTGTCGCCGAGGAACTGTTCCATCGCAAAGCATTGAAGTTACAATACGACAAGGCCGAGGACGTGGCCGATAAGGTGCAGCGGTACCTGCGCCAGGTCCTG
>MGSU01000247.1:37974-40998 GCA_001799195.1 Deltaproteobacteria bacterium RIFOXYA12_FULL_61_11
AAGTGGTGGAGACCGAGGTCGCGGCCAAGGTCGCCCCGACCGACCTGGACCTCACGACCTATTTCAAGGCGCATTCCGAGGACTACCGCCTCCCCGACAAGCTGCGTCTGCGCGGGATGCGCGTGCCGGCAAAGGCGAAGGCAGAGCTGGAAAGCGCCTTGGGCGGAGGGGCATCTCTGACCGTTCTGGCCGCACGCTTGGGCGGAACTCCGATCGAGGAGCGCTGGCTTGAGCGCGGGTCCTCGGACCTTGGACTCGACGATGCCCGAGGAGCCGAGGCCAAGCTGTTCGCCCTGCCCTCCGGTGGCCGCAGTGAACCCTTGGCCGCGGGCCAGGAGCTCCTCGTGCTCGAGGTCCTCGAAAAGGTGTCCGGACGGGAGGTGACCTTTGCCGAGGCCCGTTCCAAGGTCGAGAACGACCTGCGGACGAAAAAACTGCAGGAGGGCTACGACCAGCTCCTGCGGCAGACCCTGGCCGTGACCGAGGTCACGTTGCACCCGGAGGCGATCCCGTGAAAGCGCCACTCTTCCTGCTTGCTGCCTTCGCCCTTGCCGCTCCGGCTCCTGGGCAAGAGGCGAGTATGGATCCAGGCACGGTCGGTTCTCCCGAGGTCACCGCGACGGCACTTCCACCCGTTGAACTCAGCGTCGCTGTGGACAAGGCTGAGGTAACCATCTCCGACCAGCTCACCTATACCGTTGAGGTCACCGCCGAACCCGGGATAGACCCCGAGCTGCCCGAGTTCGGAGAAGACCTCGGCGGCTTCCGCTTGGTCGACATGGGGGCCGAGGGACCCACGCTCCTCGACGGTCGGCGGCGTTGGAAACGCTGGTACACCTTGGCCGCGGATCTCGTCGGCACCTATGTCCTGCCGGAGATGACCGTTCCCTACAAGGACGCCTCGGGAGACCGGGGCCAGGTCAAGGCCCCTCGCATCTTCGTCGAGGTCAAGACGGTTCTCGAGCCGGGGACGAAAGATATCCGCGACCTCAAAGCCCCAGAGGCACTACCCTCCTCACCCTGGCCGATCATACTCCTCGCAGGAGCAGCCGTCCTCCTGATCGGAGTAGGCGTCGCGGTCGTCCTGGTGGTGCGGCGGAGACGGCGCCGCCCCCAACCGCCCGTCCCCCCGCACGAGCAAGCCCTCGAGGCGATGCGGCGGCTCGGCCGGCAACAACTCCTGGAGAAAGGAGAGGTCCAGCGTTTCTTCTTCGAACTCTCCGAGATTTTCCGGTTCTACCTCGAACGCCGCTTCTCAATACTCGCGGTCGAGAGCACCACCGAGGAGCTGCTCCCCCGCCTCCTCGGTCTCGCCGAGTTGCCGGCTCCCGTGCGCGAGCGGACCGAGGAGTTCCTGCGGCAGAGCGATCTGATCAAGTTCGCCAAGACCGTCTATGAACTCGATGAACTGCGCCGGCTGGCGGAGCTGAGCTACCAGATAGTGACCGAGACGACTCCACGGGCCTCGGAACAGGAGGGGCGAGGATGATCCGCTTCGAAGACCCCTTCGTGCTCTGGGCGTTCCTCCTGTTGCCCCTGCTGACCTATTTCCACCTCCGCAAGCACGGGAGGGTCGGGCTGCGCTTCTCCTCGCTCGCGGTCCTGCGCCGGTTGCCCAGCGCCAGGGCCGGCCTGGTTTCCCATGGCCTCTTCCTCGTCCGCTTGCTGGTCCTGGGCCTCTGCATCCTGGGTTTGGCAAGGCCCCAGAGCGGCCGCAAGGACACCGAAGTCTCCTCCGAGGGAGTGGATATCCTGCTCGTCCTGGACACCTCGGGCAGCATGGAAGCCCTCGACTTCCAACTCGAGGGGGAACGCACGACCCGGCTGGAGGTGGTGAAGAAGGTGGTCGCCGATTTCGTCCGCGGTCGAGGCAACGACCGTCTCGGCATGGTCGTCTTCGGCGAGTATGCCTTCACCCAGTGCCCGCTGACCCTCGATCACGGCATCGTGATGAGCTTCCTCGACCAGCTCGAGATCGGCATGGCCGGGGACGCGACCGCCATCGGCGATGCCCTGGCCACGGCGGTCAAACGGCTCAAGGACGTTGCCGGCAAGTCCAAGGTGCTCGTCCTGCTCACCGACGGCCGGAACAACAGCGGCACCATGCTCCCCCGGACCGCGGCCGAAATCGCAAAAACCTATGGCATCAAGGTCCACACCATCGGGGTCGGCGGCAAGGGCAAGGCCCCCTTCCTGATGGACACCTTCTTCGGTAAACGGTACGTGTACCAGGCCGTCGACCTCGACGAGAAGACGCTGCGCGAGCTCGCCTCGATCACCGGGGGGACCTATTTCCGGGCCACGAACACCACTGCCCTGGAAGAGATTTACGCCACCATCGACAAGATGGAGAAGGTCGAGGTCAAGGTGAAGGAATACATGGAGTACGAGGAGCTCTTCTCGTGGCTGCTGCTGCCGGCACTCCTGCTCCTCCTCGGCGAGGTGGTCCTCGCCAATACTCGTTACCGCAGACTGCCGTGAGGACGAGGCGATGAAATTCGGCAATCTCGGCTATCTCTGGTTGCTCTGGCTGATCCCAGCCCTGGCCTTGTTCTATGTCTACGCCTTTCGCGCCCGCCGCAGGGCCCTGCAGCGCTTCTGCGCCGATCAGCACCTCCTTGCCCGACTGATACCCGAGGTGAGTTGGACCCGGCGGCGCTACAAGGCCTTGCTCGTCGTCGTGGCCCTGACCCTGATGCTGGTGGCCTTGCTACGACCTCGCTGGGGGTTCCATTGGGAGGACGTGCGGCGCGTCGGCGTGGACCTCATCGTGGCCATCGACGTCTCCACCAGCATGAACGCCCAGGACATCGAGCCGAGCCGCCTGGAACGGGCCAAACGAGAGGTGCGCGATCTGGTGCGTTTGCTCGAGGGTGACCGCATCGGCCTCCTGGCCTTCGCCGGCGAGGCGTTCATGCAATGCCCCCTCACCCTCGATTACGGCGCGACCGAACTCTTCCTCGACAACCTCGGTCCGGAGCTGATCTCCACCCCTGGTACCTCGCTCGGTTCGGCGATCCGGCT
>MGSU01000248.1 GCA_001799195.1 Deltaproteobacteria bacterium RIFOXYA12_FULL_61_11
AGACCCCGATCCTCTGCTCCATCGCGGTCCGAGACCTCCTGGATCGTGCCCCGGAGTGAAGCCGAGCTGGTCGAGAGAGATGCAGCGGAAAGGCGCGCCGCCCACGCAAAGGGCGAACGGACTCCAGCACAACGCGAGCACGGGGAGCACGATGCACAACTTCGTCATGGTCCGCTCTCTAGCACCTTCTTTCCTTTCCTTCAATTCCTACGTACAATGCCCAAAGACATGAAATCGGTCGTCAATGAACGCACACATCCTCCTCATCGATGACAGCAACGCGACCTTGACCATCCTCGAACAGCAACTCGGGCGTTTCGGCTACCGTACCTCCACCGCGAGCAATGGTTGCGAAGGGCTCGAACAAGTCCGGCTCAACCCTCCCGACCTGATCCTCTGCGATGTGATGATGCCGGTCATGGACGGCTTGGAGTTCTGCCGCCGCCTGAAAGGAGCTCCGGAAACCCGGCTCATCCCCCTCATCCTGGTCACCGCTCGCAGCGGCGGTGAGCACCTCATCGAAGGCCTGGCCCAGGGCGCCGACGATTACATCGTCAAGCCTTACAACCTCGGCGAACTGCGCGCCCGAGTCGAAGCCATGTTGCGCATGGGCCGGCTGCAGCGAGAATTGCACACCGCCAACGAAGAACTCCGCAGAGCCGAGAGTCAACTTGTACAGTCCGCAAAAATGGCCGCCGTGGGTCAACTCGGCGCTGGCATCGCTCACGAGCTGAATCAGCCCCTGACCGCAATCAAGGGATACGCCACGTTGCTCCAGAGAGACTTGCGCGACCACCCACGCCAGAACCAGCACCTCGAGGTGATCATCGAGCAAGCCGGGCGCATGGCCAAGATCATCCAGAACATCCGAACCTTCTCCCACCAAGGCGAGTATGCCTTCGCGTTGGGGCAGCTACATCGACCACTCGACGATGCCCTGATGTTGCTGCGCACCAAGCTGAGTCTCGAAGGTATTGAACTCTCTCTGGAACTCGGCGAGGAGCTCCCCCCCGTCCCCAACGATCCTCTCAAACTCCAACAGGTCTTCCTTAACCTGCTCCAGAACGCCACCGATGCCCTGCTCGAACGAGAACCGCCACGCCACCTGACCATTCGGGGTTACCGCCTCCCATACCCCCCTCCGGAACAGGTCATCCTCGAATTCATCGACAACGGTAACGGCATCGATCCAGAGCATCTACCGCGAGTCCTCGACCCCTTCTTCACCACGAAAGAACCCGGCAAGGGTACCGGCCTGGGCTTATCCATTTCCCTCGGGATCATGCGTCGCCACGGCGGCGACCTCCGGCTCGCCTCACGCAAGGGCGTGGGGACGACCGTGACCCTCAACTTCCCCCTGAAACCACCACTCACCACAGTCGAGGACGACTCCCATGGCCGTTGAATACAAAGTCGGAGGTCTGATCATCACCTGGTGCTCGCGCTGTAAACTCACCCTGGCCCATACCGTGGTCGCCAAGGTCGGCAGCGCGGTCAAACGGGTCCAGTGCAACACCTGTCGTTCTGAGCACAATCACCGCTCGGAACAAGCAACGCGACGTACTGCCTCCGAGGCGTCGCCCGCCCGGCGCAGCGAGCGGCCCTCGCCTGCCTCGCCCGCGAACCGCGACCTGCCGACGGGGTACACCGAGCGCCTCGCCCAATTCGCCGATACACTCCCGGTGCCCTACTCACCCGAGATGAACCTGGAAAAGATCCAGCTCGTCCTCCATCCCACCTTTGGCGTGGGCATCGTCAATCGCATGCTCAGCACGACCAAGGTCGAACTCGAATTCCGCGATCGCCGCGTGGTGTTGGTGTGTAATCGGCCGCCGAAGGCGTGAGCCGGGCGGTCAGAACAGATGCGAAGGCGACATCCCCTGGTAGAGCGGCCGGGAACGGCTGAGCTCTCGAACCTCCTCCCTCACGAGCGAGAGAGCCGCCTCGTCCTTTCGCTGGTGCACTGCGCGAGCAATCAGACCGGCGATGCGGCCCATGTCCGCCTCGTCGAAACCGCGCGTGGTAAGGGCAGGGGTTCCAAGCCGTATCCCACTGGTGACGAAGGGACTCTTCTCGTCGAAGGGAATCATGTTCTTGTTGACCGTGATACCGACCTCGTCGAGCAGGGTTTCGACCTTCTTGCCGCTGAGACCGGTCGGACTCAGATCGACCAGCAGGAGATGGGAATCGGTGCCGCCGGTGAGCAGTGAGAACCCGTGTTCGAGCAACCCGGCGGCCAAGGCCTTGGCGTTGGCGAGGACCTGCTGCTGGTACGCGCGGAAATCCGGCTGCAACGCTTCTTGAAAAGCCACGGCCTTGGCGGCGATGACGTGCATCAAGGGCCCGCCCTGGATGCCGGGGAAGACCATGCTGTCGAGTTGCTTGCCGTGGGCCTCGCGGGCCAGGATCATACCTCCCCGGGGCCCACGCAAGGTCTTGTGGGTGGTCGAGGTGACAATGTCGCAGTACGGCACAGGATCCGGGAAGAGGTGTGCGGCGATCAACCCCGCGGGGTGGGCGACATCGGCCATGAGCAGCGCGCCCACTTCATCGGCGATGGTCCGGAAAGCGGCGAAGTCGAGGGCTCGGGGATACGCGCTGAACCCGGCCACGAGCATCTTCGGACGATGCTCCAGCGCGAGCTCGCGGAGTCTATCGTAGTCGATCACGTGCGTATCGCGTCGTACTCCGTACGGCACAACCTTGAAGAAGCGCCCCGAGAAATTCACCGGACTGCCATGGGTCAGATGTCCGCCCTGGGAAAGGTCCATGGAGAGAATGGTGTCCCCGGGTTGGAGGAAGGCATAGTAGGCTGCCATGTTGGCGCCCGACCCGGAATGCGGTTGGACATTGGCATAGGCAGCCCCGAACAGGGCCTTGGCCCTTGCTCTGGCTAACTCCTCGACCTGATCGACGCACTCGCATCCGCCATAGTATCGCTTGCCGGGATACCCCTCGGCGTACTTGTTGGTCAGGACGCTCCCGAGGGCCTGGAGCACTGCAACGCTGACGAAGTTCTCGGAAGCGATCAGCTCCAGCTTGTCCCGTTGGCGATTGATCTCCGCATCGATGGCCTGGAAAACCTCGGGATCGACCGTGGAAAGATCCTGGTACATCGTCATTCCTCCCTGTCGATACGCTCAAGCCGACGTTGGTGTCTGGCCCCCTCGAAGGGAGTCTCGAGCCAGGTGGTCAAGAGCTCGATGGCCAGGGCCTCGGCCACGAAATCCCCGCCGAGAACGAGTACGTTGGCATCATTGTGTTGGCGAGAGCGCTTGGCCGAGAGCACGTCATGGACCAACGCCGCTCGTATGCCTTTCCACCGATTCGCGGCTATGCTCATGCCCAAACCCGAGCCACACACCAGGATTCCCCTGGTCCCAGGGGTTGCCACGACCGCTCGGGCAACGGCAGCGGCATACTGCGGATAATCGGCTGCTTCAGTGCCGGGGCAACCGAGGTCCTCGCAGAAAACCCCCTTGTGCAGGAGATGCTCATGCAAGGCACGTTTGAGTGGGAAACCGCGATGATCCGAACCGAGGAAAACCTTCATGCCCGCTCATCCTCGTTCTCGCCCTTCTGGGCCCGGAGTTTATCCTCGAGGTAACGGATCACATCGTTGACCGTCTTGATGGCTTCCTGCTCGTCCTCGGGAACATCGATCCCGAATTCCTCTTCGATGGCCATGATCAACTCGACCATGTCCAGGGAATCCGCTCCGAGTTCCTCGAGGGTCACCTCACGGGTGACCATTTCCTCGTCGACACTGAGCTGCTCCACGATGATGCTGGTGATGCGCTTCTCGATCGACATGTCCGACCTCCTGTCAAGTCTCGTTCGGGTGGGATGCGGCCTTCCGTATTCTCGTCTGTGGCGCCCCCGGCACTGCTCTCTGTTCCAGCTCCAAGAGACGCGCAGCCTGGGCAATGGCCGCGGCAATCTCCCGAGCTCCGCTCACACCATGCGCGACCAGGCACAGACCTCTGACTCCCAAGAGCGGCGCTCCGCCGAACGCGCGATGGTCGAACCTCGCGAGTACCCGGCAGAGAGTAGCCTCATACTCGCTACTCCTCGGGTGCCGCCTCAGGTCTTCTTTCATGGCCAAGACGAAGGCATTTGTCAAACCCTCCATCGCCTTGAGCACCACGTTGCCGGTGAAACCATCGCACAGAACGACTTCGGCCCGCCCCTCGAACAGCTCATTGGCCTCAACAGCGCCGATGAAGCAGAGTTCATCACCGTGCTTCTCAAGGAGTGCAGCGGCTTTGCGCAAGGTCGGCGTTCCCTTGCCCTTCTCACTGCCATTGGAGAGGAGCGCGACACTCGGCCTCTCCACCTCGCGCAAACGCTGGAGGTACTCCCTGCCCAAGCGGGCAAAATCGAGGTAATGCACGGGCCGGCAGGTCGCGTTGGCCCCGACATCGAGGAGAACGCACGGCCCGGGGGTGCTCGGCAAGGGGACTGCGAAGGCCGGTCGGCGAATACCTCGTTGACAGCCCAAGGTCCGAACGGCGAGGGCGAGCACAACCCCCGAGTTCCCGGAAGAAATGAAAGCATCGATGGTCCCGGCAGCGAGATCGGCAAACCCGCGGTGCATGGCGGTGTTCCTTCTCCGGTGGGCTTCGCGCCAAGGACTTGCCTGCATGGTCACCCGTTCGGAGCAGGGTACGAAGACCAGTCCATCTCTGCCGACGACTCGCTGTTCGTCCGGGACGGGAACGTCCCCGTAAAGATGCAGGAAATAGCGATCAGAGAGGGCGGCTTCGCAGCCGGCAATCAAGACCGAGGGATCGCTCTCTCCGGACTGGACATCAACACCGATGCGTCGCACCACGATCCCCTCTGGACAGGTTGGGATCTCATGGAGCAATCGAGAAGGGAAGTCAAACCTTCCAGGTGGTACTCAGCTCTCCTGCGCATGTCCGAATTCGAACTGGTCGATCTTCACCCAGACCCGTTCGTAGACATCCCGATATCCGCGCTCGAGGTAGTAACCGGCGTAGTCCAACACCGCCTGGCGGGTATCCTCACCGAGCAAGATGCGTTGGATGTGCTTGTGCTCTTCGTGGAAGCGGATGAAGTAATCACCGTGCTTGAAGGCGGTGAAACAGAGGAAGAACGGCACCCTGAGTAGTCCCGAAGAGAAAAAGAAAAGTAGTATTTCCAACAACCTGCCATCATATTCCAGGGGGAAGGTGAGCATCTCCCGTACCCGTTTGATGAACTTCTCGCGCAGGCAGACCTCGAAATCGGTTTTGAACACGGTGAGGAAACGTTCTTGGTTCAGCCCGGCCTGTTCATTGTAACGCTTCTGATACAGATAGAAGGGGAGGAGTTCGTCGAAATAGATCGGCAATTCGATGCGCCTGGCGAAGATAGCTTCAAGGACCTGGGCTTCGAGACGGAGAATCTCTCTATTGACCTGGCCCTCATTGTCCTTGGTGGTCCCGACGAGGCGTTCGAGCTCGGTGCCGGCTTCCGAAAAGAGGTCGGTGAAACTCAGCGGATCGTCTTGGATCGAGAGGGCATAGATCATTTCCAACAGGGGATTGTTGGCCGCATGATTCTTGAGGTGGTTGCGCCCCTTGAGGAAGAACAGGGCGAACCGAACGCTGCGTTTACGTTCGATGTCCAGGCACCGCTCGAGGTACTCCTGACTGAGCCGGATGCTGCGATTGTAGAACTCTTCGTCGGCGAGCAGGGCGATCACGGCGCTGCGGGACCCATCGATGTCCCCGCCATCCCGCAGGGCCAGGAGTATCTGGTTGACCGTGCCCCGGGAATTGGCGTCGAGTCGGCGCGGATCGAAACGCAAGGCGCGCAGGGAAGGATCGTGCTCGAGCAATTCGGAGAGGCGGTGCAAGCGTAGATCGAGCTGTTCGACGTTGTTGTCCTTGAGCAGAGTGATTATTTGCAGGAAATCGCGGACCTCTTCGTACTCCCCGTCGAACATCCCCGGCTGGGGGCGCTTGAAGGTTTCCTTCCATTCCTGCAGTTTTTTTTCCTCATCGGGCTGCGAGGACATGCCGCACCTCAGTATGCCATACTCGGCCCGGAGCATACATATATGGCGTTGTGTTGTCAAGGATTGTATTGTCAAGCACGACCTCGATTGCAGTTCCTCCCGGCCTCCGGTACAGTCGAGCCCGAACAACGTCGGTGGAGACTGCACGGTGCGTATCGCGCTCTTCGGATCCGACGGCCAACTCGGCCGAGCCTTCCGGGACCTCCTCGAACCCCGCCCTGGCTACGAACTCCCCCCCCCCCCCGACCTCGATCTGACCGACCACTCGGCCCTGACGAACTACCTCCGCGGAGCCAAACCAGACCTCATCATCAATTGCGCCGCCTACACCGCGGTCGACCGGGCCGAGCAGGAGCCGGAACTCTGCGACGCGGTCAACCACCTCGCCGTGGCAGCCTTGGCAGAGGAGGCTCGGGAGCTCGGCGCGCTGCTGGTCCATTTCTCGACCGACTACGTCTTCTCCGGGCACGCCCCCGTCCCCTACCGCGAAGACGATCCGACCGGCCCCCTCAATGTCTACGGCCGGACCAAACTTGCCGGAGAACACGCGCTCAGGGCGACCGAAGGA
>MGSU01000249.1:0-6695 GCA_001799195.1 Deltaproteobacteria bacterium RIFOXYA12_FULL_61_11
ACGCAGTGGGTCGTGGAGAACGGTTGGGAGAAGAGCTGGGGAGTCTTCGCCGGATCCCCAGCCGCGCTCAACGAGGTGAAACGCCATTTCCGAACGTTTCTCACGGTCTACGACGAGGAGGGCGCACCCCTCTATTTCCGCTTCTACGATCCGAGGGTTCTGCGGGCCTACCTGCCCACCTGCAACGAAAGCGAGCTGGGGGCCGTATTCGGCCCGATCGAATATTACCTTGTGGAACATGAGGATCCGGGGTTCGTATCCCGATTCCGGAACGTATCCGGCGTATTGCAGCAGGAGAAGCTGCGGGTCGCGCCGTTGTGATGGACGGGGAAGCCATGGGAGAACTGCGGTTGACCTCCTCCCGGAGGAGGAGCGCTTCGCGCATCCGGATCCTTCCCTGGAGCGACGCGGATCGCGCCCAGTTGCTGGGCCTCTTCCACCGGATGCACGGGGAGAGCCGCTACGCGTTCCTCCCCTTCGAGACCGCCAGGGTCGAGTCGAAGAGTCGGGAATCGAGGATGGTCTGGTGTTCGAGCAGGTGATGCCCCACGTACTCGACGCTCCGCTCCCCGGCCCGGAACACGATCACGGCCGCGTTCTGCGCGCCGTAGCCCGCATTTGCGAGGAGATAGAGATGCTCCCCCTGGATGTAGAAGTTCTTCGGTTCGCCGGGCACCAGTAACGGGCAGGAGATGGCCGCGGAGCCATCGGCGAGCCGGGCCGTGTCGACGAAGAACAAGCCATTGCGCTTGGAGAGGTAGAAGACCTTGGTGCCCATGCTGCCGATCAGGTCGGCGCGCTGGATGACCGGGGCCGCGTCGCCTGGCGACGAAGCCATGTTAGCACTGTCCTCCATCGCCCCAGGAGCCATCATAGCCGGATAGCCGTACAGGTCGAACTGCGGGGTCAGGAAGTTCTCGTAATAGTCGATCCGATAACCCCACTTGATGCCTCCGAGCTTCTCCGCCAGCTCGACTAAGCCCGCGACGGTGAAGTTCTTCGTGCACACCTCGAGCGGGTTGAAGTAGAGGTCCTCGAGCTGTTCCGGGGGGTAGTAGTGCCCCTCGGACAGGGGCTTCAGGAACTTCGCACGCAGGTGCGAACCCTTGATCCGGGAGAGATCGTCGCTCTCCTCGCCGTCGAGTCCCGGGAGGACCATGGTGTTGGGGTCCGGGTGCTCGGGGTTACCCGGATCCGTGCCGGGATCGGTCCCTGGGTCGGCATCGGGATCGGTGGAGGGATCGGCCGAGGGGTCATCCTCGCCCGTGGTCCCCGGAGCATCCTCGGCGGTCTTCCCGCACTGGAGCAGGAACACTAACCCGAAAACGCAAAGTACTGATAGAATAGAGCGTTTGCTCCAACTCAGCATGCTCGCCATGGGCAATCATCCTCGTGCTGTTGGGAACTCGGTGGATGGTACTCGAAGGTACCGGCCAAAGCAATGCCTAACTCGGGGGTGAGCCGGTGCGTATCGATGACTTGCCGAGAACCCGGGTCTGGCGTACCATGCTCGGGCTCGATTGGAGGAGGCACGAAGCCGGATGCTGCGCTGCACATGCTCCCTAGTGGGTACGGTCCTGCTGCTGGCGACCCCGGCCTCGGCCTACATTGACCCGGGGACCTCGGCTCCCCTCTTCACCTCCCTCGGGGCCTTCCTCCTGGCCGGACTTGCGACCTTGGGGCTGTTCTACCGCAAGGTCCGGCACTGGCTGGTCCTCCTCTGGCCGTCCTTGCGCAGGCTGTGGCCGCTCTGGCTGGTCCTCCTCGGTGCGGCCCTCGGCGGGAGCATTACCTATTATTTCTTACGCGACAAGGAGAGCGCCGTGACCCAACCTGTTCATCGCTACCAGAGAGTGGTGCTGCTCGGCCTCGACGGTCTTGACCCGACGATACTCCAACTCCTCCTCGACCAAGGGCGTCTGCCCGGTTTCGCCAAGCTGTTGCGCCGGGGCGGCGCCATCCACCCCTGGACCTCGACCACGCCGCCGCAGAGCCCGGTGGTCTGGAGCACCCTGGCCACAGGGGTCAATCCCGGTGGGCACGGCGTCTTCGATTTTATCGAGCGTGCCCCAGGCACCTATCTGCCGCACTTGTCGATCCTGCGCGAGACCGGAGGTATCCACCTTACCGGTGAGCGCTTCCAGCGCGTCTGGGCCGTGCCGGCCTTCTGGGAACTTCCCGTCTTTCCTCAGGGCGACGGAGCCACCGTGCTGCGTTGGCCCGTGACCTTCCCCCCACCGGAGCGCGGCAATCACCTCCTCGCCGGAATGGGGGTTCCCGACGTCCACGGTATGCTGGGCAAATACACCTATGTCACCACCTCGGAAGAGCCGTCCAAGGAGACCGAGCAGCTCGTCCGTGCCACCCGAGAGGGCGACGTGGTCACGGCCTCCATCCCCGGTCCCAAGATCGACCTCGGGTTCAAGCTCAGTACCCGCGAACTGCCGCTGACCGTCGACCTCGACGTGGCGGGTTCGGCCGCGACCCTGCATCTCGCCGGTAACAATGTGCGCGTCGCGGTCGGAGCTTGGAGCGGCTGGATCAGGGCTTCGATCAAGCTCGACCTCCTGCGTTCGGTCAAGGTCGTCTTCAAGGCCTATCTCGCAGCGGTGACCCCGCACCTCCAGCTCTATATCGGCCCTCTCGAACACGATCCCCTCGATCCGGCGGTGCGGCTGAGCACCCCACCCGAGTACAGCGCCGCCCTTGCCAAGGAACTCGGGCTCTATCACACCCTGGGCATGCCCGAGGACACCAAGGCCTTCGAGAACGATCGGTTGCCGGCCAAGGCCTTCCTGGCCCAGGCCGAAGAGATCATCGCCGAGCGCGAGCGGATGCTCTGGAAGACCCTGGACGAACGTCCAAGCGGCGTTGCCGCCGTGGTCTTCGACCTGCCCGACCGCATCCAACACGTCTTCTGGAGGGAGAACCGCCTCGACGACGAGGGCATCGTGGTCGGGGTCGGCGAGACCATCGCCCATTGCTATCAACGCCTCGACCAGATCCTCGATGAGCTGCTGGATCGCCTCGGTCCCGACACGGCCCTCGTGGTCCTCTCGGACCACGGCTTCACCTCCTTCTCGATCGGGGTGGACCTGAATACCTGGCTGGTCGGGGAAGGGTACCAGACCCTCGTGGCCCGGCCCACACCCGGCAAGCAGGGCGAATTGTTCTCGCTGGTGGACTGGAGCAAGACCCGCGTCTTCGCCCTCGGCTTCACCGGAGTCTACCTGAACCTCCGCGGCCGAGAGCCCAAGGGCATCGTCACCGCGGCCGAAGCCCAGCCACTCCTGGCCGAGGTCGAGCGCCGCCTCCTTGGCCTCGAGGATATCGAGCACTCGAGGAAGCCGCTCTATAGGGTCCACCGCGCCGCCGCCATTTACAAGGGAAATCGGCTCGAACGCGCCCCGGACCTAGTCCTCGGTTTCCACCGCGGCTATCGGATGAGCTGGCAGACCGCCATCGGCGGGGTCCACGGCGAGGTCTTCTCGCCCAACCTCAAGAAGTGGTGCGGCGACCACCTCGTCGATCCCGCCTTCGTGCCCGGCATCCTTGCCTCGACCGTGCCCCTCTCGGCCGAAGGGGCCTCGGTGCTCGACCTGGCTCCAACCGTGCTCGGACTCCTCGGGCTGCCCCCGCAGGCCTCGCACGAAGGCCGGGACCTCAGCCGACCAGAACCATGACAACCTCATCATTCTGAGAAAAGCCCATGAGCGTCTACGGTCACGATCGCACCCCCCGCATCAACAAACATCCCTTCCGCGAGGGGTATGACCTGCCCCTCGGCCGGGACTTGCTCCTCGACGGTAAGGAACTCCTGGCCGCCCTGCACGACGAGGTCATCGCGGTCGGGTTCTTCGACCCGCAGTACCGCGGCATCCTGGACCGCCAGCACTACGGCAACGAGGGCGAACGGCAACGCCGCCGCGTGGAACTGCCCCAGATGAGCACTGAGACGATCGCCTCTTTCCTGGCCGAGCTCGGCCGCGTACTCATCCCCAGCGGGCACCTCTTCCTGTGGCTGGATAAGTTCCACCTCTGCGAGGGCACTGCCCCCTGGTTCGAGGGCTTACCCCTCACCGTGGTCGACCTGGTGACCTGGGATAAGGGCAAGATCGGCATGGGCTATCGCACCCGCCGCACGGCCGAGTACCTGTTGGTCCTGCAGAAGGAACCTTGTCGAGCAAAAGGGGCCTGGACCCGCCACGATATTCCCGACGTGTGGCACGAGAAGGCCACGGCCGAGGCCCACCTGCGCCATGCCCACCCCAAACCGATCGAACTGCAACGCGCCCTCCTCCTCAGTACCACCTCGCCCGGCGAGGTGGTGGTCGACCCCGCGGCCGGCTCCTTCAGCGTGCTCGAAGCCATCAAAGGCACGAACCGGGATTTCCTCGGCTGCGACCTCGTCACCGGAACCACCGAGGTCGGCCCGCGGAAACGCGGAGCTTGAACCGAGACGAAACCCCGACTTCCATCCAACGCATCACTTTGCGAAGGTCAGAGAGTTAGTGCGAGTGGCGTGTTGTCTTCTTATGAGGCCGAAGAGGTTTTACCCTCACTCGCCGCAGGTGATCCGGCAATTGACGGTGTTCTTGGGGATCCCGTCTGACTGGAAGCCGTCGAAATCGCTGATCGAAGGGGTCGAAGCGGAGCACCAGTCCGGCTGCCCGCCGCTCAATCGCTCGGCAATCTGCTCGCATTCCTCGACGACGTCCGCGTAACTCCCTCCGGCAAGGTGCATATCATAGGTTGAGTATTCGGCCTGGACGGGGTTGAGGAGGCAGACCGACATTATCACCAGGGCGAACAGGGTCTTCATGATCGAACTCCTGAGTTCATGTTTCTGGAGCGAACATCAGCAAAAATTGAACCAACACGATGTTTTTTATTAACAATAAGATTATATTGATATTTTGTATTCCTTGGGATCGCCGTCCGGTTTTCGTTCTGCTGGATAGGAGCGGTTTGCTGGGGCCTGCAGGGGTTTCACGGTCGCATCTCGCACCGGTTCGTAAAAGGCCCGTGCTTCGGAGGAGCATATTCTTGGAAGGGGGATACTGCGAGGAGGCTGGGCGAGGCAGGTTCAGGCAAGCGCGCGCCGTTTGCGCATTTCGATCCCGGCGAGGACCAAGACGAGGAACAGTGTCTCGATGAAAATGAAGCCCAGGAGCCACCCCGCGATTCCCTCGGTGAAACCATAGGCGTGTAGGCCAACCCCTAAGAGGTTGATGCCGAACCATGCCAGCATGACGACGACCAGGCTTATCACGCAGCCGACGGCCACCCCGGTCTTCCCCACCGTGCCGGCCCGGCGGGCGTGCAGCACTAGCGTGGTCCACAATACCAGCAACAGGGCTCCGTTCTCTTTGGGATCCCAACCCCAGAAGCGGCCCCAGGACTGGTCGGCCCAGATGCCTCCGAGCACGGTACCGATGAAGGTGAAGACCAGCCCGAAAGCCAGGAGCACGTACGCGGTTGAGTAGGTCTGCTCCGACGAAGCCCGTTGGTTCGGCGCGAGCAGGACTTGCAGCAGATAGAGGTGGCCGAGCACACCAGCCAGACAGCACCCCGCATAGCCCATGGCAATGGTGATGACGTGAGAGGCCAACCAGAAATTGGAATCGAGCACGGCTACCAACATACCCAGGGTATCCCCATCGGCGGCGTAGCGGCCGCTGATCAAGAGCATGGCCAGCCCGCCAAGCGCGGAGGACAACAAGGCAAGGCCGTTGCGGTTGACCCCTTCGAGCAACAGGCCCAGCAGCACGATGGTGAAACCGACGAAGACGAAGGTGTCGTAGAGGTTGGTCACCGGTGGCCTCTGCAGGATGAGCATGCGCAGGATGATCCCGGCAGCGTGAAGGACGGAACCAAGCCCGCAGAGCACACCGGCGGAGATCCTCGAGCTGCGCCTCCACTTGAGGAGGCCGGCGAGGGATGCGAGGAAGGCCAACCCATAGAGGAACTCGGCCCAGGTGAAAGGATCGAGGCGATTGTAGACGAGTTCGAGTTCCAGGGTGCCGGGTTCGACCAGCCGCGCCCCACCTCCATGCGCTGCGCGCTGCAATTCCCCGACTTTGTTCTCGAAGGCAGGATCGTCGTTGGAGCGATAGGCCGAGGCCACCTCCGCGAGGAGCTCGACCACCCGCCGGGCCCGGGTATCTCCGCCGCCTTCGCGCAAGGCCTGCCATGGGCTGAGCCAACGTTCTCCGGTCGGACCCGTGAGTGGCACCAGGGCCGGCTCTGTTCCTCCTTGCCCGCGGAACCAGGAAAACATCCTCTCGGACAGGGCGAACAACTCACGTTCCAGGGGCGGAAGGTTATCTGGTCCCTCTGGATGCGCCCGTAAAACCTCGGCGATACGCTGGGCACGTTGGAAGAGCTGGAGGAAGCTGGGCGGTTTCTCGAGGTCAGCCAGGCCGAGATGGTCCAGCACCTCGCGTTTCGAGCCCGCGAGCTCCGGCGCCGGAAGCGCGAACGAGAAGCTCTCGCGCAGCTCTCCGTAGACCTCCAGGGCCTGGTGGAGCCGGAGGAGCTCCCGGTCGAAGGGGGTCCTCGCTCCCGGAGGCAGGCGCGAGCCCTTGACCGCGAGTTCGTGGAGCTTGGCCAAGCCGGGATGGACCGCGGAGAAGGAATAGCGCCTCGAGCCGTCCGCATGGGGGGGCAGGCCGAGGGCCTGCAGCACTTCGGGA
>MGSU01000249.1:6767-10909 GCA_001799195.1 Deltaproteobacteria bacterium RIFOXYA12_FULL_61_11
CGGCACTCCCGCAAGGACCCCGACGTCGAGCGCGGAGACGGGCCCGCAAAGGATGAACCCGAGGAAACCGGCAAGGACGAGAGAGGTCTTCATGGGGTAACCTCCGAGGCTTTCGAACGCCGGGTGAAGCGCACCACCATGATCCCGAAGTGCAGGAGGAGCCCCAGGATGGTCACCATGCTCGCCAGATAGGGCAAATATTTACCTCGGTTGCGGACCACGGTGAAGGTCGAACTCTCCCGCCCGTCGCGCTCGGCGCCGTACGAGGACTGGAACAGCGTGTACTCGCCGTGCCGCAGGGGATTGTTCATAGAAATCAACACCTCCCGCTCGAGTTCCCCGCTCCGCACCGTGACCCGGCTCTCGAAGCTCCTGGCCATCGAGGTCCCGAGGTGCTCGACCTTGCGGAAGTCGAACAGTGTGAGCGTGAAGGGCAGCGGCAGGCGCCGTTGCCGCAAGGCCGCGACGAGCTGTCCTCCCTCGCCGAGAGGTACCTCCCCCTGCTCGGCCGAAAGCAGGAGCTCGCGTTGCTCGCCGGCTCCCCCACCCTCGAGGAGGGCTGAGAAACCCGGTCGATTGTCTGAGGGATCCTCGGTCAGGGGCAGCGGTCTCAACTCCTTCGCGGTGCCCCGCCGACTGAGGGCCGCGTTGGGAAAGACCTCGTGCAGCCTGAGCGAGACCCCAAAGGTTGGGAACGCCACTTCCTTGCCTGGCACGAGAGATGTAAAATCAATTGCCTGTACCGTTATACTCCCCTTTTCGTCCTCCTTCCACAGCGCGACCTCCCATTCCCGCGGCGCAATCGCGACGGTGCCGGACTCGCCTTCCATGAGGGTCAGTTGGCCTTCCTCGGCGTGGTGGTAGGTCACATAGGCGCCCACCAGGTAGAGGACGAGGCCGAGGTGGGTGACGACCAGGCCGAACTGGGAGGGGCGATAGCGGAAGCGCACCAGGAAGGCGGCCAAGAGGTTGAGGGCCAGAGCCCAGAGGACCGTCTTGGTCCCGGGCAGGGGCAGGACCCCGCCGACCAGGACGAACCAGGAGCTGAAGAAACGATCCTGCGCGGCCTGGAGTCCGTGATCGACCTGATAGAGGGTACCCCACACGGTCAAACCGGCGAGCACGAGCAATCCGACCACGAGGATGTGCATCGAAGCGAGGAGGCGCAGCAGCGGCAAGAGCATCCGACGTATCGTCATGGTGCCTCCCCGCCGCGCACCGAGCGACACAGCTCGGTGAAAGCCTGAAGCTGCCCACCGAGCAAGCCCCCCTGACCCGTGCATTTGACGAAGAGACGGGCCGGACCGAGGTCGACGACGCCGACCAGCATCGACGTCCTGGCCTCGCGTCCGGTCAGCGCCGTGAAGTCCAAGAGGTGCAAGGGCTTCCCAGCCGCGGTGCTGAGTGCGGGCTTCGAGGTCAGGAAGGCCGTCAGGGCCTGCCGGTCGAGGGTCAGACCGAGCTGGCCGAGCCAGCGCGTGACGTTGGCTTCGAGACCTCCCGCTGCTCCGGCGAGGGATATCAACGAGCACTCGGCATCTCCGGCCTGGCCTCCCGGGATCCGCAACGAGCCGAGGCGCATGCCCTCTGCCCGGCCCTCGATCCACCCTGGCGGCACGTTCCACGCCAATGACGACCGAAGCCGTTGCTCCTCTCTTCCGTCAGGAACAGCCTGGCCGATTGGTGGATGGTCCGGAGGCAGCGCTGCCCGACCATCTGCGGCTTCGGCTGCCTCGGGCGAGGAGCCGGGCAGCGGCGGGTGATCGGGCGGCAGCGCCGGACGCGTGTCCGGGACTCCGGAGCTGGGAAGGTCGCGGACCTCCTTGAAGGTCCTCACACCCTCCTCCCGCTGGCAGGCGTGGAACCCCACGCCGAAGACGAGCAGCACGAGTGCCGCCGGGATAATCGTTCTCATCGCGAAACCTCCTCGTTGGTTCTGGGGACGGGCGAGACTTCCTCGACACCGAATCGTTCGAGCATACGGTAGATCGTTCTCCTGCTGATACCCATCGCACGAGCCGCCTTGGCCTTATTGCCCCCAGCCAGTCGCAAGGCCTCTCGGAGCACCCCGGCAATCTCGGATTCTCGCGCCACTGGAAGCCGCTCAAACCTCGGCCGGGCTTCGAACCCTGACTCGGAACGCACCTCGGCAGGCACGTGCTCGGGCAAGATGGCCGGACCCCGGCATACGATGAAGGCGTGCTCCAGGGTGTTCTCCAACTCCCTGATGTTGCCGGGCCAAGGATACCGCATGAAGAGGGCGAGGACCTCGGGGTCCATCCCACGGATCTTTTTCCCATATTTTGTATGGAGCCGGTTGAGGATCGTGTCCACCAACAAGGGAAGGTCGGTGAGCCGGGCGCGCAGGGGCGGAACGGCCACTTCCACGACCTTGAGCCGGTAATAGAGGTCCTCGCGGAAGAGTCGTTTGGCGACGAGGTCGACCAGGTTTTTATTGGTCGCGGCCACGACTCGCACATCGACCTTCACGGTGGTCACCGAGCCGACCCGCTCGACCTCTTTCTCCTGGAGCACGCGCAACAGTTTGGATTGGATGCGCGGGGATATGTCTCCGATCTCGTCGAGGAAGATCGTCCCACCCTCGGCGGCCATGAACCTCCCGATACGGCTGTCCACCGCTCCGGTGAAGGCGCCTTTGACATGGCCGAACAATTCGCTCTCGAGGATGCCCTCGGCGAGAGCGCTGCAATTCACCTTGACGAAGGGCCGGGCGGCTCGTACCCCGCAGCGGTGGATGGCCTCGGCCACCCGCTCCTTGCCCGTGCCGCTCTCCCCGGTGATGAGCACCGTGGTATCGTACTTCCCCAATTGCTCGATCAATTCGAAGACCCGTTGCATGACCTCGCTGCGGCCGATCATGTTCTGGAAACCGTGCCGGACCTGCAGTTCGCGTTCGAGACGGTGCAACCTGGATACGTCTTTGAGTACCAACACCGCACCGGAGGCTCTGCCGCGGTGATCGCGTAGGACATCGGCGGTGCAGATGATCATGCGCCGGTCCCCGCTCTTGGCCTGACAGGAAAATTCGCGCAGCGCGGAACCCTCGTGCTCGAACACCTCATCGAGCAATGCGCCGAGCGGGCCGCAACGTTCGGTCAGGGTTTCGTCGAGCGCTCGGGAGCGCAATTCGACGCGCTCGGAGAGATGGCACAGTTCGCGAAAGGCCTCGTTGTGCTGGATGATCCGACGCTCCCGGTCCACGGTGACGATCCCGTCGTTGACGCTGCGGAACACGGCCTCGAGATTGGCCCGGTATTCCTCGCGCTCGCGGAGCAACCGGCCGTGTTCGAGGGACCGCCTGGTCACCCCGAGGAGCTGCTCCTTCCTGACCGGCTTGACCAGGTAGTCATAGGCCCCGAGGCGCAAGGCCTCGGTGACGCTCTCGACACTGGGCTCACCGGTGATCATCACGATGGGGCAGGGAACGCCGAGGTTCTTCGCCTCGCGCAGGAAATCGAGGCCGGTGCGCCGTCCCAGGACCAGGTCGACCAGGATGAGCGAGGGTTCTACGCGGTGGAGGTACGCCAACCCCGCATCGACCTCTTCCACGGTTTCGACCTCGTGCCCTTCCTCGGTCAGGAACACCCTGAAGGTGTACCGGAGGCTCTCTTCATCATCGATGACCAGAATACGCGCCATCTCGATCCTCAGCCTAGCCGGGGGAATGACAACCGGACTTCGGTGAAATCTCCTTCCACGCTGTCGAAGCCCATGGTCCCCCCATGGTCGCTGACAATACCGTGGCTGATGCTGAGTCCCAGCCCCGTTCCCTCGCCCCTCGGTTTACTGGTGAAGAACGGATCGCAGATTCGATCGAGGAGCTCCGCCGGGATGCCCGTGCCCTGGTCGCGCAGCCGCAATTCGACACTCCCCGCCATCCGGTCCTCGGACAACCGCAGGGAGAGGCGTTTGGCGGGATGAGGTTCGGGGAATCTCCGGTTGAGGGCGTAACGGGCATTGCTCAGGAGGTTGAGCACCACCTGTTGGAGCTGCTGGTTGCGTCCTCGGAGGCAACCCTCTATCGTTGCTTCGACCTCAACGATGATGCCGTCCTTGGCGAGTTGCCGCTGGCACAGCTCGAGCGAGGCCCGAACCACGTCGGCGAGGTTGGTGGGGGTGTG
>MGSU01000250.1 GCA_001799195.1 Deltaproteobacteria bacterium RIFOXYA12_FULL_61_11
CCTGGCTCGAGGACCTCGACCGCGTGCCTTACCCTGCCTATGACCTGCTCGATCAGGAAGTCTACAGGAAGCGGCTAAGCTACGGTTACAATCACCGCCGGCAAGGAGTGCTCTTCACCTCGCGCGGCTGTCCGTACGGTTGCACCTTCTGCGTGCGCCTGTTCGGTTCGCGCTTCCGGGCGCAGTCTCCGGGCCGCGTCGTCGATGAGCTCGCCTGGTTGGTCGAGACCCAGGCAATCACCGACTTCTCCATCGTCGACGATACCTTCAACCTCGACCGCTCTCGGGTCCTGGCGATATGCGCCGAGCTGGCCCGGCGTGGCCTGGCGGGCCGGATCCGCCTCTACCTCGTCAACGGCCTGCGGGCCGATCTCGTGGACGAGGAGGTGCTCGACGCGCTGGTTACCGCGGGCACGGTGTGGGTTGCCTTCGCCCTCGAAACCGTCGTACCGCGCTTGCAACAGGTCCTCGGCAAACAGCTCGACGTGGGCAAGGCCATCGCCGCGATCGAGGCCGCTGCCGAGCGAGGGATGGTGGTTGCCTACTGGGGGCTCGTGGGTATCCCCGGCGAGACCCTCGCCGAGGTCGACGCCACGCTCGAGGCTCTCTTGACCTTGCCACCCGCGGCCATCCCCATGCTCTTCCACCTCAAACCGTTCCCCGGCACTGCCTTTACCGCGGTCTGGACTGAACATGATTTCGAAGAGAGCCGCTACCACGATTTCCTTCCCCTGCTCCGCGCCTCTCCGGACTACCTGCCGCTCTTGGAACGCTGGTGGAGAGGTATACACGGCGAGGATCGTCTCTCGGCCGTGGTGCGCGCCCTCTGGGCCAACCACTATACCGAGGAGGATATCCGGTCGTTGTTCCGCGCCGTCTATCGCGCCGTTGCACCGGCCCGGGTGGAGGCCCTGCTGGCAAGGTGCCGGCAATAGCTCCGGTACCGAAGATTCGCCCTCAGGGTGAAGGGCAGGCGAAGGAGGTTCCAGAAAAAGGCCTCGGCGAGGAGCCGGGCGAGCTCCACGTTCGAAGGGCGCGGCTGGACCGCTCCGCTCCGGGCCCAGCGGCAGAACCAGATCGGCATGGCTGGGCCGAGGACCGAGCATGAGGAGCGCTGCACGCTGCTTGGGAAGTGCTTGAGTTGCACGTAGAGGTTGTGCCGCACTTCCAGCCGGAAACGCTGAGGGGTCCAGTGCCGGGGCTTCGCTGCGTGGAGGGCGAGGGCTTCAGGGACCGGCCTGGAACGAAGGCCCGCGAGATGGCAGCGCAGGAAGAACTCGGTGTCCTCGTAATAGATGAGGAAGGTCTCGTCGAAAGGGCCGTCGAGCCTTGCGAATGCCTCGCGCCGCATTAGGAAACAGGCCGAGCAGGACGGCAAGTTCGAGGCCGCTCCCTTCCAGATGGTGGGGTACCGATCGTTCAAGGAGAAGGGGCTACCATCCTCGAAGCGGAGCTGAGGATGGCAGAGGTCATGCCCGGAGATGGCCTCGAGCATGGCGGCCAACGCACCGGGTTGGAGGTAGACGTCGGCATCGAGGAAGAGGAGTAGGGGAGCGGTGGTGGCCTTCAGCCCGAGATTCCTCGCGTGCGCCGCGCCCCTTCGCCGGTCCGTCCGCAGGATGCGCAACCCATCGAGGGGGGACAACGCTGCCGGGCCTCCGTCGGTCGAGGCATCGTCGATCAAGACGATCTCGTGCGGTGCGGGGACCTGGGAGCTCAGGCAACTCAAACAGCGTTCCAGGGTGGCTCCGGCGTTGTAAACCGGGATGACTGCGGCGATTGCCGTATCAAACATCGGTCCACCGCCTCGGTGCGTGCTCTGCCAGGGCCTGGAGCACGAAACATCCGTGGGTGCAGTGGCAGGTTTCCGTTGCCAGCCGTTCCAGGTCGGCTGCCGGTCCTCGCCAGACCTTGTCGAAAGCGAACCCTTCCCGCCGGAGATCGGCGAAGGGGGGTCTGCTCTCGCACACGGCCAGGCGACCGTCGGGATACAAGACGGCGATGCTCCGGCCTGCCGGACAGCCCCGCGGGAAGCGCCACCGATGAGGGAAGGCCTGGTGGCGCAGTTTTTCGAAGGCCAGCAGGGAGTTGGCGTTCCAGGGACCTGCTCCGGCCAGGAGCTCGAACACCCTGCCGAGCTGGGAACGGAGCTCAAAGGCAAAGCCGGGAGGGTCGGTCAGGGTTGGGTTACACAGGCCATTGCGCAACGGCTCGAGGTCGACGCCGACCCCGTACCGGTGGGCCATTGTGGCTGCTGCGGCGAGGGTCTCGGCCACCTCTCCCGGATGCAGAGTCCATTGGGTGCTGACGCAGAGGTGGGGATATGTTCGGGCAAGGAGGAGGAGCTTGCCAAGGGTTTCCCGGGCGCTGTGCCAGGCGCCGAGTTTGTTTCTGTGTCGGTCGTGCGCTGCTTCGGGACCATCGAAAGAAACGGCCACGTGGAGACGGCGCAATCGCAGGGCCGCGAGCTGCTCGGTGGTAGCCAGGATTCTCCCGCAGTCCTGGCCGTTGGTCGGTACGGCCAAGGTGCCACATACCGAGGCCCAGACTTCGGCCAACTCGGGCAGGTCGGCTCGCGAAAAAGGTTCCCCGCCGCCGAGGATGACCAGTTCGAGCGGTCCGAGGAGGGGCAGCGTGGTCAGGATCTTGTCGAGCTCGGCCGGAGAGAGGTCCCTTTCGATGGAGGCGGTGCCTCGGCGACAACAGTGCGGACAGGTCAGATCGCATGCCTCGGTGACCAGGTGGAGTATCGTGCCCAACCGGAGGTGACGATGTCTCAGTCGGCGGAGGAAACGGGCTGCCTCAGCCCTGAGGGAGTCGCAGTGCATGGCAATTCCGGGACAGAAATGTCGCGACCTATGCTTGCATGAGGACGGAGAGGGGTCAATCACCGTGGAAGGCAAGGGGAAGTTACGAGATCGTCATTTGCTGCCGTCGGCGATCCACCAGTACAGGGTGTCGTAGAGCGCGCTCTGCTCGTCGACGATCGGCTTCTCGCCGCCGTGGGTGAGATCCGAACCGACCATGAGCAGGCGGATCAACATGCTCCGCTCCGGGTTGGTCTGGTCATCGGCAGTGATGTAGCTCTTGAGCTTGTAGTAGGCGTCTTCGGGGTCGTCCAGGTTGAAGCTCAGGTTACCGGCGTTCTCGGTGCTGTTGTGGCAGCGGGTGCAGTCGGCCTGCCGCAGCGCGGGGAGTACGTGGGTGGTGAAGCGGGTGCCCGAGTCCGTCGTCGTGGGCGTGGTCGTCGTTGGGGTGGTCGCCGGGGTATCGACCGTCGCAGCGGGTTCTTCCTCGTCGAGGGAGGAGGGACCTTGGTCGACCAAGCGCATCTGCAGGAAGAAGTACCCCTTGGTGTCCTGGAAGGGATTGAGCAGTTGCTCGACGTCCTGTTCGCGCTGCGCCGGGTCGAGGTAGATGGTGCCATCGGTGCCGAGGATATCGGCGCCGGCCGCGTAGATCCTCCCATCGGGCAGCCGCAGGTACGCCTCGACCGGGAAGTCGGGTTGGTCGGGGGAGTAGAGCAGCGAGTTCATGCCCTGGTTGACCATGTTGACCACCAGGCGGAAGTTCTCGATACCCTTGTTGTCGTACGAGGTGATGTAGAGCCGGCCGCCGCTGCTCGTGACGCCGGCCGGATCGAGGTCGTAGTAGGCGCCGGACTCGGGAGTCTCGAGGACTTGCTCGTGGAGGTTCTGGGTCATGGAGAGGAAGGGATCATCGCTCAGCATCTGTTGTTGGTAGGGAAGGCCATACCCTTGGTAACCATAGGTGCTGTTCTGCGCGCTGGTCAGGGTGGTGTTGGGCTGCGCATAGGCGCCGTTGTAGAGTTTCACGAAGCTCAGCTCGCCGGTGTACTCGTTCGGGGGCGCCTGCTCGAAGGTATAGGCGAAGAACTTCCCCTTGATCGCCAGGGTGTCGCCGAAGGTATCCTGGTTCTGCGACATGAAGGGGGCGCTGCTATAACCCTCGAGAGGCTGGTTCGAGCAGCTCAACACCGCCGTCATTGCCGTGATCACGAGGAGTTGCAAGGTCGTTTTCATTATAGCGTCCTGGTCGTGACACCGATCGACCGGGAAGATAGCAAGAGCGATGCCAACTCAGGGCAGGGTGGGGCGGACCGAGTAGACGGCGGTGGCGTGCGGAGCGAGGGATCCGACCAAGACGGTGCCTTCCGAGTTCAGTTCGGCGCCGCGGACGTGGAGGGGTTGCAACCGCGGAGCCGTACCCAGGTCGAGGCGGTGGAGAGGCAGGCGTACCTCTTGGTGCTTGCTCGAGGTGTTGAGGACGACCACGAGTTGCTCTTCCTGGTCGGCCGAGGCTCGGGTGTAGGCCAGGACTCCGCTCGAGCGCTCCGCGGCCAGGACGACGAAGGAACCGTGGACCAACACCGGATGGCTCTTGCGCAGGGCGATCAGTTCTTTATGGAGGGTGTGGAATTCGATCGCTTGGGCGTTGGTCTTCCAGTTCCAGTCGAAGGTGCGGCGGTTGTCCGGGTCGACGCCACCGGTCACGCCGACCTCGTCGCCGTAATAGACCATGGGCGCGCCGACAAAGGTCATTTGCAGGACCAGGGCCAGGCGGAACAGTTCCGGCCGCTCGGTCTTGAGGTAGCGGCTGTTGAAGGTCTTGTGCCAACGATTCAGCTTGGTGGTGCGGCGCAGGAAACGCGGAATGTCATGCGTTGACAGCGAGTTGAGCATGGCCGCGACCGCGGGATAGGGATACCGGCCGAGAGCGACGGTCAGGGCGAGGGCGAAGTCGTCGACACCGTAAGCGCTCTTGACCTCGTTCTCCTGGGTGCAATCGAACCCGTTGAGGATCCGGGACACCGGGTGGGTGAAGCCGTGATAGTTCATCAGGGAATCGAATTGGTCCCCTTGCAGCCATGGCGAGCCGTCGGTCCAGATCTCGCCCGTAATCAGGGCTTCGGGGTTGGCCTTCTTGACCGTGGCCCGGGCTTGCCGCCACAGTTCGTGGTTGTCGATCGCGAAGGTGTGGTCGGGATCGGTGTTGAGGTCATTGGGCACGTCGAGTCTCCAGCCGTCGATGCCCCGCTCGGCGATCCACCGGCCCATGATGCTCGAGTTGCCGTTGCCGAAGACCTCGGCGCGCAGGGCCGGAGCGTCGAAGTTGAGCTTGGGCAGGGTTTTGTACCCCCACCAGCACAGGTAGTCGTCGGGCCAGGAACGGAACAGGTAGAAGGAGGCGAAGGGGCTCTCTTTGCTCTCGAAAGCCCCGAGTTCGGCGTGCTCCCCGTGCCGGTCGAACCAGCGATGGGTTTCCCCGGTGTGGTTGAAGACCGCGTCGAGCACGATCCGCATCGGCTTCGGCCCTTTGTGCAACGAGGTCATCAGGCCGGTGAACTGGGCATTGGTGCCGAAGTGGGGGTCGATACGGTCGTAGTCCAAGGTGTCGTACTTGTGGTTGCTGCGGGATTCGAAGACCGGGTTGAGATACAGGGCATCGATGCCGAGGTCGCGCAGGTACGGCACCTGTTGCTCGATCCCGGCGAGGTCCCCGCCGAAGAAGTCGACCTGGTACTCGGGCAGTTCGGTCCAGCCGGCATGGGTGTAGACCTTCTGTTCGCCGTAGACGTATTCGTCCTCGGCCACGTTGTTGCTCGGATCGCCGTCGCGGAAGCGGTCGGGGAAGATCTGGTAGAAGACGGATTTTGGGACCCAGGCCGGGGTCGAGAACCCGGGGGCGAGGATGAAGTCGCCTTCGGTAGAGCCGAACTCGGCCAGTCCGCGGGAGTTGAACTGATACTGTTTCTCACCGACGGTCAGGAGGAAGCGGTACCAGCGCCGTTGGTCGTCGGTGATCCTGTAGGTGCCGACCCAGTAGTCGTAGAACGCGCTCTCGTGCTCGACGCGGACGGCCTCGATGAAGCGTTCGGTCTTGTCCCAGACCCGGATGCGCACTCGTTCGACCTGCCCCTTGCTGGTCCTGATGGAGAGGGCTACGTCTTTGCCCACCACCGGAGTGACCGGTTGGACGTAGTTCGGGGACGTGTCGGAGAAGACGTCGAGGAGTTCGCCTTCCTGCTGCGGCGCGGCCAAGAGGAACCAGGGGGTGAGTACGAGGATCAGGACCGCGAGCAGTTGCGCCATGACGAGTTCCTCCGTGGGGGTCCAGAGGACGTCATAGCAGATTTCGCGGTGGGGGACAAGGCCGAGATAACCCGTTGGAGAGCCTGGACCAGACCGTTGCTACGCCAGGGTGGAGGGAAGCCAACACCGAGAAAGGAATGTTTCGAGAGAGCTCCTCAATACGTCGAGAGCTTGACGCCGAAGACGATACGGTCTTGATGGGACTTCCCTTTCGCTGAACTGAGCGGATGTTCGGTGAGGCACCACAGGTAGTCGGTGGTCGTTTCGTAGTAGAGATCCTCGGAGCCATGCGGCCAGCGGAAGCGTTCTCCCTTGCCCTTGGGGGATGTTCCGCCTGCCGTGACACCGGTGGATCGCACCAGCCTCGCGTTGGAGTTCTTGTAAATATCCTGGCCGGTGATGGAGGACCAGAGCACGTTGTTGATACGGACCACGCCTTGACTGTAATCCACGGCATTGCCGGTATTGTCCTTGGGAACGTAGGTGTCGACGGGGGTCTCCTGGAAGGAACCGGCGGAGAAGTGGAACCCATAGACCGTAGGGGTTCTCGAATCCTTCTTCTTGAGGTACTGGCTCGTGTAGTAGATCTTCTCTCCGTTCGCGGCGTTGGTCGGGAACCCCACGCCCAGGGAC
>MGSU01000251.1 GCA_001799195.1 Deltaproteobacteria bacterium RIFOXYA12_FULL_61_11
AGACGTGCCTTTTCATGATCAGTCCTCCCTGATGAAGGTCATGCAGACCACGTTGTTGCCGAACCCGCCGAAATTGCAGGTGAACCCGACCTTGGCCCCGGCGACCTGGCGTTTGCCGGCCTCGCCGCGGAGCTGGTGCACGATCTCATGGGCCTGGCCGACACCGGTGGCGCCGACCGGATGCCCTTTGGCCTTGAGACCGCCCGAGGGGTTGATCGGCAGCTTGCCCTTGAGCGTGGTCAGCCCCTGTTCGAGGGCCTTGTGGCCCTCTCCCTTCTTGAAGAAGCCGCACTCCTCGCTCTCGACGATCTCGAGGATGGTGAAGGCGTCGTGCAGCTCGGCCACGTTCACGTCCTTGGGCTTGACCCCGGCCATTTCCATGGACTTCGCCGCGGCGCGGCGCACCGCCAGGAGGTCCGTCGGCTCCTCGCGTTCCATCACCGCCTGGGTGTCCGTGGCCTGGCCGATGCCGGCGAGGCGGACCTTGGGCCGCTTGACCTTCTGGGCTACCTCCTTCGAGGCCAGGATCAGACAGGCCCCGCCGTCGGACACCGGGCAGCAGTCATAGTAGCGCAGCGGATCGGCCACGAAGGGATTGTTGGTCGAGGCTTCGGGCGAATCGAGAATGCCTTCGATGGTAATCGGCTCGCGCACATGGGCGAACTCGTTGAGCAGAGCGTTGTCGTGGTTCTTCTTGGCCACCATGGCCAAGTGGCGCGAAGTCACCCCGTACTTGTCCATGTAGAGGCGGGTGAACATGCCGGCCAGCGAAGGCAGGGTCACGCCGTAGAGGAACTCGGCCATGGGATGGGTCAGGGTGGCCACGAACTCGGTGGCCTCGAGGTTGTTGACCTCGCGCATGCGCTCGGCGCCGATGGCCATGGCCACGTCGTACATGCCGGAAGCCACGCCGAGAAAGGCCTGTTTGACGGCCGAGGCTCCTGAGGCCGGGCCGTTCTCGATCGTTTCTGCGCCCGCGGGGCAAAGCCCGAGGTTGTCGACCACGGCGCTGGCCAAGCCTGCCTGGTGATTGAGGCGGCAGCCGCCCATGTTGGCCACGTAGACCTGCTCGATGGTCCGCAGGCCGCAGTCCTTCATGGCCAGCATGGCCGGATAACAGGCGATCTCGGTCAGGGGGTATTCCAGCCTGGTGAAGCTGGTGATGCCGATACCTATGACGTAGACGTCGCGCATGTCACTTCCTCCCCTCGAGAGCCCAACCTTGCGCCATCACGGCAGTGCCGGTCTGGTCGTAGAGAGCACGAGCCGCAGCCATGGGATGGATCGGCTTGCGCGGAGGATCAGTCGGCGGCAGGATGGCCTCCATGGCCTTCTGCATAGCTTTTTCCGGGACCGGACGCCGGCCGATGACCAGGGTTCCCCTGGCGCGGTCGAAGAGGTCCTTGGTCAGGGCCCAGGAGGGGCAACCTCCCAACTCGTGGGGGACCTCGAAGCGCTTCTCGAGCTTGTATTCGATCATCCAGCGGCGGAAACCGATCGGCGATTCTGCCACGATCAACACTTCCTTCTGGCCACACACGTCGATGTGGTACTCCATCTTGGTGGCGAAGGCGTGGGCGCCGATGCGCAAACCCCGGCGCAGGCCGAGGGTGTGCAGCGACATGCCGACGTCTTTGTTCACGAAGCGGCCGTTGACCACGGCCACGAGCTCCCCGTTGACCTGGGCGACGAGCACGTACTCGTCCTGGATGCGGTACCGGTAGTAGGCCAGCAGCTCCGAGTAGACCCGCGCAGCAACGATGTCGTAAAAATCGCGTTCGACGTGGAGCAGGGGTTCGACGTACTTGAGCACGTCGGGGACCTCTTCCCGGCCGATCTGCCGGATCACCAGATCGTCGCCGTTGGACAGGGTCATGTACTTGGGTGGGAAGGGCGGAAAGTCATTGTCGACCGGCCGCAGGATCTTCTCGACGTCGACAGCCATCGGTACCTCCTCAATCGATTCCAGGTCGAGCCGGAACCCGGGTCGACCAACGGCGCGGATCATACTCTCGGTCCGTCGACCTTTCAAGTATCGAAGTGTCGAATGCAAGAGATCCAACTTGTTCGGATCTTTTAACCCAAGAGGCCGGAAGCTCCTACTAGTTGGCGACACGCCCGTTCTTCCCATCTCCTTGAGACCGTGCTAGGTTCTCGACCGGAATATCTTGGTTCACTCCCGATCCATGCAACTCGATCACTTCAAATTCTTCAGCGCCAACCTCACCAACACCTGTATGTTGCGCTGCAAGATGTGTCATTTCTGGAAGATCGCACCCGAGGCGCAGCAAACGCTTCCTCTCGACGTCTGGCGCTCCACCGTGGCCGGCCTCGCCCCGTGCGTGAACCCCGGCTTCCCCATCATACTCGCCGGCGGAGAACCCCTGCTCGTGCCGGACTTGTCCCGCTACGTCGCGGCGGCCACCGCGCAGGGTTTTTCGGTCTCCATCGCCACCAACGGTTACCTGCTCGACGAGCGGGCGATCGAGCAACTCATCGACGCAGGCACCAGAGCGTTCTGCCTCTCACTCGACTCGCTCGACCCATCGCTGCACGACGAACTGCGCGGCCGACCCGACTGCCATGGCCGCGTGCTCCGCGCCATCTCCTTGATAAAACGCCACAATCCCGCCACCGCGGTGAGCCTGCAAACGATCATCATGGACGCCACCTTGCCGGGCTTGCTCGACCTGACCCGTTGGGCCCTGGACGAACCCACGGTCGATTCGATCTATTTCCAGGTCGTCACCCAGACCTTCGCCACCCCTCTGGTACCCCACTGGCAGGATAGCCCGGAGCACGCCTGGTTGTGGCCGCGCGATCTGCGCGCCGCCCTCTTCGCGCTCGATCACTTGATCGAGCTCAGTCCTCATCGCAAGCTGACCAACTCCATTCCCCAATTCCAGACCTATAAGGCCTTTCTCTCCGATCCCCGGCATTTCGCCTTGCCGACTTCCTGTTCGATCCACCGCGCGGGTATCCACCTCGACCACAACGGGGAACTCCTGAACTGCCACCTCTTCCCCAGGCTCGGCAATGTCCGCGAGGCCTCGATCCCCGAACTGCTCACCTCCGAAACCTATCACCGAAATGTCGAGCGCATCCTCGCCTGCCGGGTGAATTGCCACTCCATGATCAATTGCTATTTCATCGACCCCTGATCCCTGCCGGACGGTGGCCCACTTCCTGCTCAGTACTGCCCTGTTTGGATGCAACACCATGGTTTTACTTGTATGGCGGCATCATTTCGCACCCAGCTTGGCTCCACTCCGCGCCTGTTCGGCTCCGGCTTCGCCCTCGTCCTCCTCGCGGTGCTGGCCGCGGGACCTGCCTGTCTCCCCTCTTCGGAACCCGGTAACGACCAGACCCTACCCACCGGCGACGGTCTCCTGACCGAATCGCTGGTACCGGCGCCGCAGACGGCGTCGGAGCTGTTGCCCTCGTCGACACCGCCTGAGGTCGTCGCGGCCGTAGACCAAGCCCTGGTCTCGGACGGCGGCATGTCGCTCACCCCCGAGGACCTGGTCCTGGCAGACCCCCCCCCCTTCGGCGCGGTCCTCGAAACCGTGGCCCCGGGGTTTTCCTTCGACTTCAACGAAGGCAGCGGCCCCGCGTTCCAGGACGACTTCGGCCGGGCCGAGGGCGAGGTACACGACGCGGGGTGGTTCGAGGAGCAAGACGTCTCGGGCCTCGACTTCACCGCCATGACCTCGTCGAGCGTACTCCTGCCCACCCTCGAGCTCTCGGCCTTCACCCTCGAGGTGCGGTTGCGCCACCACAACAACTCCGACCACTGGGGCGGGATCGTCTTCCTTCCGGTCGAAGGCTGTGCCGAACCCTACCAAGTCTTCGGTCTGCAACTGCTCAGTGACGGCAAGCTCAACTTCGCCCTCGGCCTCGACGGCCGTTCGGTCGACCTGGCCTCTTCGACCTCGCTCGTCCCCGAACGCTGGTACGAGGTCCGGGCCGTGTTCGACGGCCGCTCGATGGCCCTGTTCCTGAATGGCGAGCTCACGAGTTGGCGACCAGCGAAGGGAACCTTGGCAGAAACCACCAGCCCACTCCTGCTCGGTCGCACCGGCTGCGGCGAATACTTCAGCGGGAGTCTCGACAAGGTCGCCCTGAGGCCCGAGGCAGAAGAACTCTCGTGGCTGGAACAGACCTCGCAGCAACCCACGGTGCCGCCGAACGAGCCCACGCCGCTTCCTTCGCGCGAAGAGGCCCTTCTCCATATTCAGGCCAATGGAGCCGCGGTCACCAACCCCTTCATTGTCCCCGCCGGCGTGCTCGGTCCCTACGCCGTAGCCGTAGCCGGCCGCCGCCTGCCCGAATTGGCTCTCAAACATACCCTGATCCCGGTCAACCCGCCGGCGAGCGGTACCTTCCAACTCGTGGCCGAATTCGTCTCCCCGCTCGACCCGAGCGACTACTACCAGGGAAAATACACCAACGCCCGCCAGGCGGGTCTGAACATCAACGATGAGAGCAATGACCTGCTCACCGGCGAACGCTTCAGCACCACCTATCTCGGCAACCACGACCTGCCGAGGACTGCCGTGGGTTATCTGCACAACCTCAAACCCGGCGACACGGTCAGCTTGCCGGCGGCCATGCAGATCGACCGCGACGAGGGCTTCGTCAACACCGGCCTGGGCTACAAATCCGGAGCCTGCCATACCGCCAACGTGGTCTTCGGACTTTTCTCCATGCTCGAAGCCGCCTCCAACCCAACAGGGGTCCGCTTCAAGGGCGTGAACGTGGCCTACCACCAGGGTGCCTACCTGAGTTACGCCCTGATCCCCGGAGTACCTCACCCCGGTGTGACGTTCTACTACCCGTGGCTCGACCTCTCTTTCAAGCTCTCCGCCCCGCCGGAACTGCGCGACCTCGAACTGACCGTCAAGGTCCTGCCCGTCGCCCTGCAGGGCGTGGACTATGTCCTCATTGCCCAACTCTACAGCACGGCACCGCTGTACTGACTTGTCTTCACCCTCCATTCATGCTATGTGCGAACGCCGTTGGCGAGTGCGGCATCCATGCCCCCGGCCGCAGACGCGGAGGTCTTTATCGGTACGCGCAACTACCTCGATTACACCGCCGATCGGTTCAAGATCTCGATCCACATGAGCCGGGACGAGGACTTCGAGCGCAAACTCAAGCTGCTGCCGACCAAAGAGAGCGTCGACGAGAGTACCTGGCTGGCCGATCTCAAGGACTACCAGGCGGTCCTGCAAACCTTCGCCGATTACGAACTCAGCCCGGCCTTAAAGACCGCGGTCGAAAAAGTGGAACGCAGCGGGGGCACCTCCATCATCCCCGACGTGGTCCTGTCGCGCAGGGACGGCAAGATCAAGGTGGTCATGCCCTCGTACCACAGCGACCTCGTCGAGCGCCTTCAGGCCGTCCCGAAGAAGAAGTTCGACACGACCGAGAATTGCTGGCTCTACCCCTCCGACCGACTGCGCAACGTCCTCGAGGCGTTGCAGGGGTTCAAGGTCTACACCCTCAAGGATATACGCGACGAAGCCCGCCAGATCGTCCACGATCTCAGCGAAACCCGCCGCCGCCGCGAAGCCAACGAGGCCCTGCTGCGCGCCGAGGAAGTAGAGCTGGACTACGAGTTCAGGATCCCCCCTTTCCATCATCAGCGGCTTGGTATCAAGTTTCTCATCGACAATCTTCAGGCAGGGCTCTTCGACGAACAAGGCCTCGGCAAGTCCGAACAACTCATCTGCGCCCTGGACCTCTTGCAACGCAGGGGAGCCATCGCTCGAGCGGTGATCGTCTGCCCCAATTCGGTCAAATATCCCTGGGGCGACGAGATCTCGAAACACTGCGCCCTCTCGTACCGCATCGTCGAGGGGGACCGCCGCCGCCGGGCAGCGGCTCTGGCAAGCGAAGCCTTCTTCTTGGTCTTGAACTACGAACTCCTGCGCATCGAGTTCACCGCCCTCGAGCGCCTCTTCGCTTCCTGCAAATGCGCCCTGGTGTTCGACGAATCCCAGAAGATCAAGAACCGCAACACCAAGACCACCAAGGCCGCGCAAAAACTGGCGTTGCAAACCGAAGTGCGCTACCTGGCCACCGGCACCCCGGTCGGGAACAGACCCGAGGACCTGTGGGCGCAGATCCAAGTCCTGGACGGCGGCAGATTGTTCGGAAAGTACCACGACTTCCTGCAGGACTATTGTCAGCTCGGCAACAAGTACAGCACCTGGGCCATCGTACGATACAAAAATCTCAATCAATTACGCGATAAATTGCGCTCCATCAGCATCCGGAGGCTCAAGAACCAGGTCCTAGACCTGCCCGAGAAGCTCTACCAACTCCATCACGTCGACCTCTGCGAAGCCCAAGCCGCGATGTACCGACAGATGCGCGACACCCTCGCCGTGACCATCCGCGACCTCACCGAGCGCGAGGTCGAGCAGAAAGCCCAGAACATCATGGTCCAAATGGTGAGGCTCTCCCAGATCGCCTCCAACCCCCGGCTCCTGGATAAACACTACCAGGACGGGAACGCGAAACTGGAAGAACTCGACAGCCTGCTCGAGGACCTGCTCTACGACGACAAGAAGGTCATCATCTGGACCTCGTACGTCGACAACGTCCTCGAACTGTGCAGCCGCTACGAACGCTATCAGCCTCGCGCCATCTTTGGCCAGGTCTCCCCCGAGGAGCGTTTCC
>MGSU01000252.1 GCA_001799195.1 Deltaproteobacteria bacterium RIFOXYA12_FULL_61_11
GGCGACGAGCAGGTAGCTCATGCAATCTCCCGGTGACCGATGCCCCTGTGGGTATTCACGTCTCCGGACGAGCCTGCCTAGGCTTCCACATACTGTCAAGCGGCCCACTCACACCGCGAGGTAGCCTCTACAAGCCTATTCGGTTCTTCGAAGTCAGTGGGTTATGGTCGTGGTTGTGGAAAAAGGGGCTGGAAAGGCTTTACAGCCGGGTCAACCCTTCTTTACCTTGCCGGACTGCGCCCTGCCGGATCGCCTCCAGGAAGGTCGAACGGAGGGTCTTGCTGATCAACGCCTGCTTCACGCCGGGTAGGCGAAGGAAACCGCCCAGGAAGCCGCGCAGGAAGGCATGGCTGAGTTTGCGCGGGTCGTCGAAGAGCACCTCACCGAGGAGACCACGCTCTACGGCCATGAGCAGGATGCGTTCGAAGGTCGTCTCCGGGGGAATAACCCGTTGTCCCCGTTCGACCAGGGCGATAGCGCCGGTGGGACATTTCAGACCGCACACGCCGCAACCGAGGCAGAAGTTTTTGTCGAGAACCGGTACCATTGTGCCGGGCTTCCCCGCGCTCTGCAGCGTGCCCGTCCCGAGGGCGTTCACCGGGCAGGCAGCAACGCAGGTGCCGCAGCCCTTGCACCGCGCGGGGTCGATCTCCGCGAGGTACGAGGAGGTCACGATGGCATTGGTATAACCGTGGCGACTGACGGCCAGGAGGGCGTTGCAGCAACATCCGCAGCAGTGGCAGATGAAGGTGATGCGCCGCTGGACGTTGTCGGCGTTGAAGACCAGCCCGAGGTCCCGCGAGCGCGCCAGATTGTCGAGCATCTCGAGCTTGTCGACCTCCCGGGCCAACCTTCGGCGAACGAGGTAGTCCGCCGCAAGGCCGAAAGAAGAGCAGGTCTCGAGCGGCACCGTGCAGGTCCTCCCACCCAGGTGGTCTTTCTCGTGACGACAGGAACAGAGGCCGATGGAGAAGCGCTCATGCTCCTCGACCAGGGAACGCGCGCGTTCGTAATCGAGCACCTCGAGGTGGGGAACCTCGGCCAGACTCTCCTCGTGGGGCAGGACGCGCATCAGGGACAAGGTCTCGCCGTGGCCGAAGTTGGCACCGAAGAACAGCCCCCCTTCGTGCATATAGGTATTGAAGAGCTTGGCCATCTTGGCGTGATCGAGCCCCTGGCCGGTGCGCATCATGGTGAATTCGAAGATGCCGATGACCATCGGAGAAGGCACGTACAGGGTCTTTTCGCCCACGAGCAGGTCCATGACCAACCCTTTTGCGCACATGCCTTCCAACATGGTCCGCACCGAGGCCTCGTCGCTGTTCGCGGAGCGGGCGATCCGTCGCAGGGACGAGGGGCCGAGCGGCATGGTGCAGAGCAGGGCAGCCTCCTCCCTCGAATAGAGTTCCTGCAGGAGTTCCCGCAAGGTGTCGTTCCAGGGCGTGCGCGTCCCTAGGCTGTCCAGCTTGTGCCCGAGCGCGCGATAGACGTCTTTGCCGACCAGGTGTCCCATGAGCTTGTCCTCATTCTGTGTGTATCTCAACGGATCGCGAACCTTCGAAAAAGCGATGTGTTGGATTGCAGTCCGATTGCGCCAGGCGTTCATCCATGCATGTGGAGGTCAGGGGCCTTCCATGTTCTGGGGGGCAGGCTCCTGGATCATTGCAGGTGATGGGAAGGCTTGGTCGGAAATAATGGGCACGGGTGGGAAGTACTGCATCTCGTCCTGCATGAGGTACATGGAGCGGAAGGTGCCCCTGGGATGTTCCAGATCCAGGACCGAATCGAGGGATTGATACCAACTGGCGGTCTGCCCTGTATAATATCCGGCGGCTCGTGCGACGTTGATCCCGAATAAGTCGGCTTCGATCTCCTGCTTCTGGGAATAGAGCATGAGCCATTTGGCGTTGTTCAACTTCAGGGACTGGAATGGTCCTGGCGCCACCCTATCGTGCAGATCCATGGTTTTTTCCGAATGCTGCAGCACGGCATGCCCCAGTTCGTGTCCCATCATCATACCCAAGATGTCGGTGGATGGGGTTGTGCCGTCAAGCTCCTTCTCGAAGAAAGTTTCGTCGAAATAGAGCTTTTTGCCTGGTATGCTCAGCGCCGGCGAGCCGGTATTCCTCGAAAGGACATCCCGGGTCACGAGATGCATCTCCACCTTGTCGATGAGGTGGGCTTTTTCCGGATAGAGGAAGGTAGCGACCGCTTTCATTCGCTTCTCGACCTGCCGAAGGTTCCTCACCCGTACGGAATCTTCTGACACCAGATTCTTTTCGAGTTCCTCGGTCAACCCCTTCACTTCGCGTTCATGTCGGGTCATCACGCGATCGAGCTCTTGAGGCGAGAGATCCACGTCGCCGAAGTCGATGCCGAGCAGCATCTGGGGATGGCAGCATTGGTGGATGACCTGCACGTCTGTTTGTTTCAGCCCAAAGAGATAGGTCGAAGCAGGACAGACTTCGATGGTCCGCTTGAACCGTTCACAAAAGTCCTTATTTTCTTTGCAGTTCACCGTCATACTAGCCGCTTTCTTTCTCAGCCGTGGTAGCAGGACTTTCTCGTGAAAGGCGGCCTGTATTGTTGCCGTGAGCCGTTTGAGCAGGGTTGCCTGCTCTGGGGTCGGCTGAGCAAAGGCGAGTCTGGCATTTCCCCTGGCCTGGATCTGGCCCTTGGCATTTCTCAGCAGCCAGATCTTCTCCTGTTTGCCATTGCGCTCGAAGGAATAGAATTCCAGCCTGGAACCTGGATGGGGTGGCAGGTCAAGCAGTGGACCTAGCGGTGCAAGATCGGTTGCCTGCGCCGAAAAGATGAACAGAAGGAATACAATTAAGACACTGTAGTTCATATCGCAGGCAACATCCTGGAGCCAAACGTGCCTGCATTGAGCAAAGATCGTGCTGAAAATGTTGGGTTTTGTAGGGGGGGCGTTGTGGGTTGTGGATTTCGAGGTTCCAATGCGACACGCGAGTCGCGAATTGATGCGACATACCAGCAGTAGTCTGCAGATATTGTTTTCATTAGTTAAGTAAAATAAAATAATAACAATATATTAAATCTGGCAAACTGATTGCAATGAGTTTTTATGTTTGCATTTGTAGGAACAAGGAGTACCCCCATGAAACTCTTTACCCTGATCTGCTTCTTTACCTTTGTTGTAACCATTCCTGCTTCCTTCGCCAACGACCAGCCGTCCATTCGGGCAGCCTTTCAGAAGGCCCTCGCCGAAAACCCCGGGCTTTTCCAGAAAATCGGCGCCCTGGTAAAAACCTCCTATCGCAAGGTCGACGTGGTCGGCGTGGTGGCCTGCACCGCTGGCAACGGCGACGGCATGGACATCAATCACAGGGGCTTCGCCTCGCAAGAAGATTTTTACAATTGCCGCTATCTCTCGTTGCAGTCGGTTCTGCAGGGCTGCGTCGATTGGTTGACCGGCCAAGGGTGCGATACCTATCCCGCCCCCTTCGAGGTCACGGTCCGCTCCTTTGGCGCTCCGCTGATGATGTCCTTCGTACAGATGGATCTGTTCCTTGTCGCCGGTATGTTCTACGCCGATGAAGATGAAAACACCTTCGATTTCGGCGGCCCCTTCTATGGCGCGTCGGCCGGTGGCGGCGCCATCTTCACTCCGACGGCCAAGGTCGGCGTCTACGCCAACAAGCGCGGCCTCATGGTCCATCTCACCGCCGGTCTGGTAGGCGGTATGGTCAACGCAACGATCGACAGTATTGAGTTGGGCTACTAACGGGACCGCCCCCGCGCTCCTCCCGTAGTACTCAATCCGTTCAATCGCACTCCCTCCTCTTACTCCACCTCCTTCGAAGGCTCCTCCTCCCGCAGTTCCCGTCGAGCCCGTCTCACGGCAAGGAAGAAGGGCATGGTGACGACCAGCAGCATGACGGCGACGAAGCCCGCGGTCACCCACCAGGGCGGCTGCCAGGCTTCGCCGAACCAGGCGAAGAGGACATAGCGCGGGGTCCTGCCACACACGACGGCCGCAAGGTACGAAGCGAGGGGGAAGCTTGAGGCCGGAGCCAGGAGGCGAATGACGTCGAAGGGCAACGGCGTGAAGGCGAAGATCACCGTGACGCTGAAGGGAGCGATCTGGAACCAACGCAGGCTCTTCTGGAACAAGACGTTCTTCACCACCACGGCCTCGAGCACGCGACTGAGGTAGAGCCGGCGCAGGAAGAGCAGATTGAGGTACTCGCCGAGCGCGGCGGCCGAAGCACTGAGCAGTACAACCAGGACGTCGCTGTGGTGTTTGGCCGCAGTAAGGACCGCGGGTTCCATGGGTAGGTGCAAAAGGGTGTTGGCGCCCACGGCGTAGAGGAAGAACAAGAAGAGTTGCACGACGTTCGAGGACATCAAAGGTGTTGCACGACCTCGCCGACGAGGTCCAGGCCGTTGCTGTCCGTGAGGCGCACCCGTACCAGGTCGCCCGGCACGCAGACTCCGTCGGTGATGTAGAGCAATCCGTCGCATTCAGGGGCCTGCCCCGCGATGCGGCCCTCCAAAAGGTGTTCGCTCTGTGGGCTGACCCTCTCGACCAGGGCTTCGTGCACACTGCCGCGCAGGGCGGCGAAGACCTCGGCGTAGATTGCGCTCTGCTCGTCCCAGAGCTGTTGGTACCGCCGCTCGACGGTCCGTTTGACCGGCCTCGGTGAGAGCCTCGCAGAACGCGTGCCCTCCTCGGCCGAGTAGGGGAACAGGGCGAGATAGTGGAAGCGGGTCTCCCGGACGAAGCGGAGGAGCTCTTGGAAATGCGCGCGCGTTTCACCGGGGTGGCCCACGATCAGCGAGGTGCGCAAGAAGGCCCCCGGGATGGCAGCCAGTCGGGAGTAGAGCGCCCGCAGTGCTGTTCCCCGACGCCGCCGGTGCATGAGTTTCAGCACCTCGTTGCTGATGTGCTGGGCAGGTACATCGAAGTACGTACAGACCTTGGGTTCCCCGGCCATGACCTCGAGTAACTCCTCGCCGAGGTCATCGGGATGCAGGTAGAGCACGCGAAGCCAGCGCAGCCCCTCGATCGTGCCGAGGCGGCGCAGGAGGGTCGGGAGCGAGGCCGTACCTCTCGGCAGGTCCTTACCGTACGAGGAACTCTCCTGGGCGATGAGAATCACCTCGCGGACGCCCGAGGCAACCAGGCGTTCGACTTCGCGGAGTATCGCGTCCGGCTCCCGGCTGCGCAGCGGCCCGCGGAGCTTCGGGATGACGCAGAAGCTGCACGCGCGCGAGCAACCCTCGGCGATCTTCACGTACGCGCTGTAGGGGGACAACGTATTGACCCGAGGGGAGGTTTCGTCGTAGGACCGCGGTTTGACGAGCTCGGCGACGGTGCGTCCTTCTGCGGCGAGCAACGCGGCGATGGCCTCTTGTCCCCCGGTACCGACGAAGAGGTCGACCTCGGGTAACTCGACGGCCAGTTCGTCGCGGTAACGCTCCACCAGGCACCCGGTCAAAGCGATGCGACCGAGTCGGCCCTCTGCTTTGTCCTGAGCCGCCTCGAGGACCGTGGTGATCGCCTCTTCCTTGGCCGGACCGATGAAACCACAGGTATTGATGAGGCGGACGTCCGCGGGCTCCTCAGGGGAGACCAGCACATGGCCGGCGGCCTGCAACCGTCCCAGCATCTGCTCGGTATCGACGCGGTTCTTCGCGCAACCCAGGGTGATGACCTGGAACCTCACGGCAGGGTCGCCCCGCCGAGCGGCGCTTGTTTGACCTCGACCCCCTTGGCCGAGAAGGTAAAGTACGCATCCTTCAAGTCTTTGTTCTCTCTGCTCTTGGCAAACCGGAGGGCATTGATGCCTCCCGAGACCTCGTGGACCGTGACCTCCTTGACCTCCCCGCTTTGCTCGTCGACCAAGAACACGATGCGATGGTAATAGCGTTGCTCCTTCTTCGTGGTCAGGACCAGCCGGAGCTTCCCGGTAGGGGCTTCTTCGGCGGAGGGGGCGATGTCGAAGAGACGGCGCAGCTCGGCCTTGCCCCACAGAAACGAGATGCCCGAGGCCTGGGACAAGGTCTCGCGGTCGAAGTCGCTGACAATAACCTGTTTTTCCAGGGGTTTGTACAGCCAGAGCTTGATCCCGTCGGAGAGGATCTCCTTCTGCTCGGGCTTTTGGTAGATCCAGCGCATCTTGCCCGGTTTCCGGAAATGGACCTCGCCGTGGTACTCGAGCCCGATCAGGGCTCCGCGAGGGGTGTAGTTCTGCACGAAATCGGCCGAGAACCCCTTTAGGCCGTTGTACCGTCGCTCGAGCCGATCGACCGCGGCCTCGACCCTAACCTGGGAGACCGCGGTAAGGTTTCCCGCTGTTCCAAAAGAATCCGGGGCCTTGCTCGATGGGGGTTCCTCGGCCGAGGCCGACCCGAGAGCGAGAACCAAGAGCAACGCGGCGTAGTACATCCTCCACCTCGCACAGGCGCGGGAGAGCGAAGCTACCACAAGCGCAGAAGCCGAGGCAAGCCACGAGTGATCGGTTGAGAATACCTTCAGTCTTGTGGTGGATTGCAGGTTGTTCGTCACCACGTTGGGGTGGCGGCAGGGAAGCCGACCTACCGTTGCTGCAGGATGCAGAGAGCAACGGTGGTGGCGCCGACGGGGGGCCCCCGCCACGGTGGGTGCAAGGATGCACACCTCCAAGTGGTGCGCAGGATGCCGCACCATCGGGCGCAAGCATGAGCATGGTGGGGGCGACCGC
>MGSU01000253.1 GCA_001799195.1 Deltaproteobacteria bacterium RIFOXYA12_FULL_61_11
GGAGAACAACAGCCCCAGCACCAGACTCACGACTGATAGCAAGATTCGTCGCAGAACAATCGCTTGCATGAAAACCACCTGGGAATCGGATAGGTCATTCTAGGCAGAGGCCCAGTCGAGATCAAGGCGATTGTTTCCCACTATGGTAATCCTGCCACGAAAGTGGATGCCCGGAACTGGGCGCGGTATCTTCAGTCTTGGGTGGAGTACAGATGGAGTTTCACCAAAGCCGGACTCGGTTTCCACACGCAGACAATCACTACCACCTTCTCCATGCCGACAATGGTACCATCGGGTCGATTTGACGGCAAACAAGGCACTTAGTCAAAGTCGGACCAATTCAGGTCGCTGATTTTTATGCTGAAATTATCGTAGTGCTGACTTCAGCTTCTGAGTCGTCTTTGCCTGCAGCGGTGACGAGCCGGCCTATCCCCACGGCCACAGAGCACTGCGCAAGCGGAGGAGCGGCACCCTGGTGACCGGCGCGCGGTACTGCGATTTCGAGGCCTATGCGGTGGACGAGGCTTGAGACTGAGACGCGGACCAAGTCCACAACTCGGTCTTCCACCTTCCGGTCTCGCCAGTAAGCACCGGATTGAGGAAGGCCTGAACCGCCCGGGTGACCTCCTCCAGCGTCTGCCACACAAGCCCGTCGTTCGCTGCGATCCGGGCGTAGACAGGCTCCCACGCCACCGAGGGTGTGGGAACCGACGCTGGCACCGGATGGGTGCCGCGGTGTTCGAAGGTCCTGTCGATGGCGGCCCGGAGCGTGGCGCCATCAATCTCCCTCGCGGTCGCGAGCAACGCGAGATCGGGAAGGTCCTTGACCCTCGAGTTCGGATGCGAGCGCGGCAGCGTGTACGCGTGGAGTTTCTCTGCGATGTGTGTCTCCAGTGGATAGATGCGGTAGCTCCCGTGCGCGACGCCGGCGAACTCGAGGAAAGTGCTGCCCGCCACTTCTTCGGCCTTCCCATGCATCGGCTCAGCGAAGGCCACATCGATCACAAACGGCACACCGTAGATCTTCGCAGCGAGCTGTGCTTCGGCGCGGTAGCGAAGACCCTGGTAGGCCATGCCCTCCGCATCGATCTCCGGGTGCCTCGGATCCGCCGTTACCTCGAACTGGAGGTAGTCGCCGAGGTCGAGGCGTCCCGCCTCCTGGAGACGGTTGAGCACATCATCCGGGTGCCCGACCATTCTCAGGTCGATGTCCTTGGTCGTTCGTGCTCGCTCAAGGCGGAGTTCAATCACCAGCCCGCCCTTGAGGACGACCGTGTCTTCCAGCACGTGAAACAGCCGCGCGAGAAACCGGTCGAATACGAAGAGCTGTCGCCGACGTTGAAGGTCCATCCCCGACGCTGCGGCCTCGTTGCGGAGTCGCTGTTCGATGGCGGTCTTGAAGGCGAGCGGTGTGGCGAAGGTTCGAGGCATCACGGTTCCCCCACCCCGAACGAGCGTAGGTACTCACGGGCGGGTTCGACCATCGACTCCGTGAACAGCCCTCGGTGCAGACCTTCGTCGATTGCCTGCTTCAGGAGCCCGGGGGACACGCCTGAGGCTGCACAGTCGACCACCGTACGCGCGGGCGTCGTGAGCTGAACGGCCCCCGACCATGCCCGGTCAGCATCATCGAGATCGGCGAAGTGCAGCGTTACACCGGTGGGCGCCTGGAGACGACGGTCCCTCCACACTGCCGGTAGCGTCAGGTGCGCCTTCGCCGGCAGCGCGTCCGAAAGCTGGTGGAGGGCCAGCGCGGTCTCGTGGCTGAAGACGCCGATGCGGTCGGCCCACAGCCAGATGACAACAAGGTCCTCGTGGTCACCGGGAGGGAAGTGCACCAGTCGGTAGACTCCCCGGCGCACGCGGACGAACCGCCCGTTCTTGAGGTACTTCGCAAGGAGCTGCGGGTAGTAGCACGCTTCCGCCGCTTGAGCGGTCGTGAAGTGTCCCTCTTGGGCTGCGGCTGTCTCGTAGAGCTGGTTCCAACGAGGCCCGTCGCGTCTTTCAAGCTCATCTGCCATCGTAGACGCCATTCTAAACCCAAGGTTTAGTTTCATGCAAGGCCGTTTGTGTGAAACAGCAAGGCACCCAGCCAAAGTCGGACCAATTCAGGCCGCTGTATTTAAAGACGAAATTATTACAGATCGGACCTGTAGATCGGAGGTTACCCCCGCCGAATGAAAGGGTGAAAGGTCGCCATCAAATCCTACAGGTGTCTAACTCAGTTTTTCTTAGCACATGGGAACCTCGACATAAAAAAAATAAAAACCAAAGAATACTTTTATAAAAACCTTTCACTCCTTTCACTGGTACTTTTTCGATCCGGATCTTTTTGCGTCCCACGTTTTTAAAACTACTCGTCGGTGACCGAGGTCCCCAGCAATGAATATCGACATTCGAATGCATGTCGTCCAGCCTTGTTCTTCGGCATAGAGCGATGTCGAACACTCTGGCGACCACCCACCGATCGGTCTTCGAAAAAACGGCACAAAAACGGCACACAGAAAGGGAAACAGGGGGGCACCGAGGGGTCTTGGGAGTATAGCTTCACATGGCCAACGTGTTGAAAGTAATTATTACCTGTTGATATCGCTGGCTAATAAAACACAGTCGAACAAATTCAAATCCCGCCCCCGGCATCTTGCTCTCCCCAAGGGCTGCGGTCGCAAGACCGCGGCCCTTGTGCATAATAGAGGCAACAGCTTGCAAGACCCCTTCTACGACTGGCTCTTCTCGCGACATTGCCTCTTCGACTTACCTACAAAGGCTGATGCGGGCGTCTCTGCTGATAACAATTGACTTTGGAAGGACCCAAAGGGTCCAAAAAGGGGACAGAGGTTTTTTCGACGTCGTCTTGATGCCCTCAAGCGTCCCCCCTCAATGCGCATCGCTCTCGAGGATCTGGGTTTTGCCAAGGTGATCGTGCTCTATCTGGGAAGCAAGCGTTACCCTCTAGCCGACAAGGCCGAAGTTCGACCTCTCAACGACCTGTGCCAGGGCATATTGTTGTTTGCTGAAACAACGAACTAAAGACAGAGTTGTGAGGGGGACGTTATCTTCAGATCAGAGGTCAAACCCGGTGCCATTACGCCCTAAATACGAGCCACTATAGCACTATCATTGGTTGCATAATTACAATTAATCACTTGAAAAATATAAATATATTTAATATTATACACTTTTCATTATTTTTGCAGATTACATAATCACAGTATACTTGAACTCGTTTTTCTACACGGAGGAACACAGAATGAAAAGTGCTATTCGGTGGACCATACTTCTTGGTGCGGCGCTCAGTACCATTGCCATGGCAGAACAACGCTATTTTCTCGTCAATGACCTATCAGGCCGTTGCATCGACGTGACAGGTGCACCGGGAGTGCGCTCGGGTGACAATCTTCTACTTGTCGATTGCGAAAAACGAGGGTTCAACCCGAGCAACCGTTCCCCCTCGGATCAACTCTGGCAATTCCACGGCAACGGCTTCATTGTTAACGCACTCTCCGGCAAATGCCTCGATGTCGAAGGTGCACCTGGTCATGTCAACGGCACAGAACTGCAGATTGCGCCGTGCGAATTCTCCGGCCGCAACCCGAACGGCTCCCCCACCGACCAACGCTGGGCCATGATCGAAGGTGGCTTCATTGTCAATTTGTTGTCAAAGAAATGCATCGATGTAGCTGGTGCGCCCGGTACCGCCAACGGCAGGAAATTGGTCCTCTGGGACTGCGAACTGGAGGGTTTCAATCCCAGCAACGATTCTCCTACCGATCAACGCTGGCAAACGACCCTCGCCGTTCGGGCGAGATGAGTTCACCGTGCACCTTTGGGAACCTACCAAGCAATTATCGGATTCCCGCAATCCCGGCACAGTCGACAAGTAACAATGATACACATGAAGTCAGTGGCTTATCTGGAGATGATAATGAAAAAGGTGCTACTCGCGATCCTACTGCTGTTCGTTGTACCCGTGCTGGCGGGGGATTTCACCGGCCATCTCCGTTGTTTCAACCCCGAGGAGAAAACCGGGTGGACCGATGTCGACGAAATCTTCCTCGTCCAAAAGGGACCGGACCTCTGGCGTGGGAGGATGCTCGTCCAAACCGGTCTTTTCAAGAACTACAAGTGGAGGGAGATTCTCTCCTTCCGCGGGGAGCTTGGCTGGGCCGAGGTTCATGGGCACAAGTTGGAAAAAGGCATCTTCAACCAACTTGAACAAATCGGTATGCCGGTCGTCATGAAACTCGCACGACCTTGGGATTACGAGTGGGGTGCACCTGCCGGCGGGCTCTACGGGCAGCTCCAGGCCGAAGGGATAGTGCGGACCATGCTTTGTAGTTTCAGTAACGATTTCGAGTACGAAATGAAGTACGGCGGTGGAGATTGGAAACCCTACCGCGAAGGCATCCTCGAACTGTTGAACGAACCCTCCTTGTAACGACTCATACACCTTGGACTTCACCACATTTCCATACCTCTTTATTCATGCTACATTTTGGCCTTGATACAGGAATTTCTGAAACCCAGCAAACACCTTGCCGATCTCCTCGGGTTTCCCGAGGTCTTTCTGGGCATCGGCGATCGAGTCGTTGTATTTGAGCTTCAGCAGAGGAGAGAGCTTCTCTTGGGCCAGTTCTTCGACCCCCACGCTGACATAGTGCGAAAGCACGAACTCGAGAAAGACCCTTTGCTTGGTATTGAAACGGGAGGAGATGATAACCTTGGCTCCGGCGGCACGTTCTTCGCGGGTGAGCGGTGTCAGGGCATAGGCTACATGGGCTAACACATCGAAGAGATCACTTCTTTCAGCATCGATGATCCTTTGCATCTCTGCCAACTGCGTTTGTCCAAACCCTTTCTCCGCCAACCCTTCCAATAGCCGCTTGCGGGTCTCTGGTGCGCTCCAAAGAGTTCTGAGCTCGTCTTCGTCTCGAAAGAACTCGGGGAGTCGGCCGTAGAGTAACTCCATGAATTGCCGCGCGGACATCGGGGTGCCGTCCGGATGCCAGAAGGTGGTCATCATCATGTGCTGGATGGTTCGTTCCTTGCCGTCGGCCAGCTTGATTGTGGTGGGGCGCCTGCGTTGGTAGGTCCCGGGGTCTTCGCGCCCTTCAGAGCTTTGGGAGGTTTCCGGCCGATTGACGAACCCGGGTTCTTTCGATTCCGGCTCCAGGGGTTCGCCGTCCCACTCCGGGTCACTGAAATGGTGATGCGCCTGCACGAAGTCGTACACGGTGAAGTAGTCCTTACCCTCGTAGAGCCGGGTGCCGCGGCCGATGATCTGCTTGAACTCTATGATCGAGTTGATGGAGCGCATCAGGACGATGTTGCGAATATTGCGGGCATCGACACCGGTGGAGAGTTTCTGGGACGTAGTCAGGATGGTTGGAATGGTCTTTTCGTTATCTTGAAAGTCGCGCAGGTGCTGTTCGCCGAGTTCTCCATCGTTGGCAGTCACCCGCTGGCAATAGTTCGGGTCGCTGCCAATCTTCAACTGGTTGATGAGGTCTCGAACAGCCAGAGCATGATTTTGCGAGGCACAGAACACCAGCGTTTTATCGCGCTGGTCAATCTGCCCCAAGAACAACTTGACCCGGTAGGCCTCCCGAGCTTTGATTTCGATGATCTTGTTGAAGTCTTGTTCTTTGTAGAGTTTTCCGGCTTCAATGTCCCCCTCTACGACTAGGTCGTCGGGGGTGTAGACATACTCGTCCAGCGTCGTTTGGATTTGCTTGACGCGGAAAGGGGTGAGAAAACCGTCGTTGATGCCCTCTTTGAGCGAGTATATGAAGACCGGTTCGCCGAAGTAGGCGTAGGTATCCGCATTATCCCTGCGTTTGGGCGTGGCCGTCAGACCAAGCTGCACTGCTGGAGAAAAATAGTCCATGATGCCGCGCCAGGTGCTTTCGTCCTTGGCCCCGCCGCGATGACATTCGTCGATGACGATGAAATCGAAGAAGTCCGGCGGATATTCGCCAAAATACGGACTGGGCTCACCATTCTTGGACGGACCGCTCAAGAAGGTCTGGAAGATGGTGAAGAACAGGCTGCCGTTCCTTGGCACTTTGCCTTTTTTGCGGATATCTTCTGGCGCTATGCGCACCAGGGCGTCTTCCGGAAAGGCCGAAAAGTCATTATAGGCTTGGTTGGCGAGGAGATTTCTGTCAGCAAGAAAGAGAATACGCGGTCGTCGTGCGGCGTCGCCGCGGAGGTTCCAGCGGCTGTGAAAAAGTTTCCAGGCGATCTGAAAGGCGATGAAGGTTTTGCCCGTGCCTGTAGCAAGGGTGAGCAATATACGTTTCCGGCCGGCGGCAATGGCCTGCATGACCCGCTCGACGGCAATGTCCTGA
>MGSU01000254.1 GCA_001799195.1 Deltaproteobacteria bacterium RIFOXYA12_FULL_61_11
CCGAAGGTCAGGGTCGGCGGGTCGTTCTCCGGGGTCACCCGCACCGTGCCGGTGGCCCTGGTCTCCGAAGCGGCGTCCCGAGCGGTCAGGGTGAAGCTGTAGGGGGTTTCGGCGGTCACGTTCGGTGCGGTGCCGGTGACTCGGCGGTTGACGGTATCCAGGGTCATCCAAGCCGGACCCGAGACCCAACTGACCGTGACCGGTTCGTTGTCGAGGTCGGCGGTCTCGTAGGTACAGGAATAGGCGGCATCCTCGGCCACGGTCGCCGGACAAGAAACCAGGACGATGGTCGGGGGGTCATTGACCGGCAGGAGCACCACGGACCGGTCGCGCGTGGTCTGGGCCTGCCCGTCGCTGGCCGTGACCTGGAAGGTCAGCGTGGTCTGGGCGAGGGTGTTGGGCACGGTGCCGATGAGGCGCGAGTTGGCCGCGTCGACGGTGAGCCAGTCCGGAGCGCCGGAGAGGGTGACGGTCGGCGTGGTGCCGTCCGGGTCCGTAGCCGTGTAGGGACAGAGGTACTGCTGGTCCTCGGCGATCGAGGCCGGGCAGTTGCCGAAGCTCAGCACCGGGGCGTCGTTCTGCGGGTTGAGGACCAAGCTGCGAGAGGACTCGACGTTCACGGTGCCGTCGCTGATCCGGACCGTGTAGTTCACGGTCTGCTGGGTGAGGATGTTGGGCACGGTGCCGGTCAGGCGGTTGGCGCCGCCGTCGACCTGCAGCCAGGCCGGAGCGCCGATCAAGCTCACGGTCACGGTGTTGCCGTCGATATCAGTGAGCTGGTAAGTGCAGCTATAGGTCTCGTCCTCGTCGGCCGCATCCGGGTTCGGGCAGTTCAGGACGATGGTCGGCGCGTCGTTCATCGGTTGCACCGTGAACCTGGTGCCGGCGCGGGTCTGCGCCGTGCCGTCGCTGACCTCGAGCTGGTAGCTGTACTCAGTCGGGAGGAGGGTGTTGGGCGCGGTCCAGGACACTCGGCGGTTGACCGTGTCGAGGGTCATCCCGACCGGCCCGCCGATCAGGGTCACGGTGAGGGTGTCGCCGTCGAGGTCCGAGGTGGTGTAGGTACAAGTGTAGGCTGCGTCCTCGTTCACGGTCTGGGCGCATGGACCCAAGGTGATAGCCGGGGCATCGTTCACCGGTACCACGAGCACGCTCTGGGTGGCTGTGGTCGTGTTCTCACCGTCGTCGGCGGCGAGGGTGAAGCTCTCGGCGTGCTGAGCCACGATGTTCGGGACGGTCCAGGTGACTTGGCGGGTCGTGGTATTGAGGGTCATCCCGGCCGGGGCTGCGAGCATGGTCACCGCGATGTTGCCCAGGGGCGTGTCATTATCGGTCAGGGTGTAACCGCAGGTGTAGAGTTGGTCTTCATCGATCGAGGTCACGCAGTCGTTGAAGCTGATCAGCGGGGCGTCGTTGACCGCGACTGCGATGAGCGGCCGTTCTACGGTCACGGTGACCGTACCGTCGCCGACCAGCACGTCGAACGAGAAGTCCTGTTGCACCGGATCGTTGGGTAGGTCGGGTACGGTCCAGGCGATTCGCCGGTTGACCGTATCCAGGGTCATGCCGCCGGGCTGGCCGGACAAGCTGACCGTGACGGGGTTCTCGTCGAGGTCAACCACCGTGTAGTTGCAGACATAGGCGGCGTTCTCGAGCACCGTGGTCGTGCAGTTCTGGAAGGTGATTGTCGGCGCGTCGTTGACCGGGAGGGCGTCGAAGGCCCCACCGGTTTGCGCCTCGGCGGTACCGGTACCGGTCTCGTCATTGGCCACGAGGACGAACTCGACCCGGGTCTGGGTGAGGGTGTTGGGCACCAGGTAGCTCACGCGCCGGTTAAGGGTGTCCAGGGACATGCCGGACGGACCGTCGGCGAGGGACACGGTTACGGGGTTGCCGTCGAGGTCGCCGACCTCGTAGTAGCAGGTGAAGACCTCATCCTCATCGACCGCGGCGGGACAATCGAGGAGCGCGATGGTGGGGCGATCGTTGACCGGCAGGGCCTGGACCGTTTGGGTCGCCCGCGTCTCCAAGACGCCGTCCTGGACCACGACCTCGTAGGTGATCGTGGTCGGGGTGAGGGTGTTGGGAACGTTCCAGAGCACGCGCTGATTGGCAGGCTCGGCGATCATCCCGGTCGGGCCGCCGACCACGAACCAGGTCAGGGCATCGCCGTCGATGTCGGCGACCTGCACGGAGCAGGTGTATTGCTGGTCCTCGTCGATCGTCGCCGGGCAGTTCGAGAAGGTGAGGGTCGGTGCGTCGTTCACCGGCACCGCGATCACGGAGCGGCCGTAATCCTGCTGCACCGTGCCGTCTCCCACCGTGACCGAGAAGGGGACCTCAGTCTCGGCGAGGGTGTTGGGCACGGTCCAGACGATGCGGTTCTGGGCTTGGTCAACGGTCATTCCGGCAGGGCCCGTCGCCAGACTCACGGTGACGGCGTCGCCGTCGAGATCCTCGGTCTCGTAGGTGCAAACAAAGGTTGCATCCTCGAGTACCCGGTCGGCGCAGGAAACGAAGCGGAAGGTTGGCGCGTCGTTCACCGGCAGGACCTCGAAGGTCTGCTGGAAGCGCGGTTGCTCCTGGCCGTCGTCGAGCACTATATAATAGATGATGTCGTGGGCGGTGCGCACGTTGGGCACGGGATAGAAGACGCGGTGGTTGACCAGGTCCAGGCTCATACCGAGGGGACCGCCGTCGAGGCTGGCCGTGACCAGATCGCCGTCGATGTCCTCGAGGGTGAAGGAACAACTGTAGATGGTGTCCTCGTTCGCCTCGACCGCGCAATCGTCGAAGACCAGGGTAGGGGCATCGTTGACCGGAAGCAGGGTCACGCTGCGCGGGACCTCGACCTGGGCCAACCCGTCGTCGAGCAGGAGGGTGAAGGTCTGGGTTTCTTGTTCCAGGACATTGGGTACTTGCCAGGAGATGGTGTCGTCCTCGAAGACCATGCCGGCCGGGCCGTCGAGCAGAGTGATGACCACGTCGTCGCCGTCGATGTCCATCGGTAACACGTCGCAGGTATAGAGCTCATCCTCGTCCGCGCTGCCGGCACAGTTCTCGAACCGCACCGCGGGCGCGTCGTTCACCGGTAGCACGGTCACGGTGTTGGGATACGTCCCGGAGAGTCGGCCGTCGCTGACCGTGAGGACGTAGCTCACCTCCATCGGCTCGATCGCGTTTGCAGCCCGCCAGCTCACCCGGTTGGCGGCTTCGTCCAAGGTCATGCCGGCCGGGAAGTCGTCCAGACTGACGAAGACCTGGTCGCCGTCCGGGTCATCGGCCTCGTAGCTGCAACGGTAGGTCGCGTCCTCGGTGATGTCGGTGACGCAGTCGAGATAGCGCAGGGTGGGGGGATCGTTCATGGGCAGGGCGATCAGGTAGTTCCGTTCGCGATGTTCCACGCCCAGCACGTCCATGACGACGGTGTAGTTGACCTGGGTCGCGGTTTCGACGTTGGTGACCTGCCAGCTCACGGTCTGGGCTTCGCGGTCGAAGAGCATGCCCTCGGGGAAGTCCTCGAGCCAGAGGGACATCTCGTCCGGGATGCTGTCGTCGACGATGACGTAGCCGCACTCGTACCAGGTGTCTTCGTCAGCGGTCTGGGCGCAGTCCACGAATTCGAGGACCGGAGGATTGTTCGGGTCGTAGACGTGGATCGGCTGCTCCAGGGTGTCCTCGTCCCTGCCGTCGCTGACTTCGATGATGACGTTGTCCCAGCCAAAATCGTCGGCCTGGGGCGTCCAGGTGATCAGGCCGTCCTCGTCGATGGTCATGCCGTCAGGGGGGTCCTGACCGTTAATGCGTGTCAGGGTATAGGTCAGCGGGTCGCTGTCCTGATCGTGCGCCACGACCTGGCATTCCCAAGGCACGCCGACGGCCACCTCGGTCTCACAATCGAGCTCGGAGAAGAGGGGCGGGCTGTTCTCGAACACGTCGACCGTGAGCTGAGTCACGGTGTTGTACTGGCCCTGCATGGTTACCACGTCCAGGACGTGGCGGCCGACCTGATCCTCGGTGGTGGCCCAATGGATCAATCCGGTCGCCGGATCGATGGTGAGACCAGCGGGCGGGTTGGCGATGGCGAAGGTGACCCCGTCCTCGCCCGAGACCGTGGTCAGGTCGCACTCATAGACCTCGCCGGCCTTGAGGCGCGAGAGACAATCTTCGGCGAGAGCCCGGAGGCCATCTTTTATCGAACCTTCGTCGATGACATCGACGATGATCGTGCCCTGCTGCTTGGGCGGTTTGCCCGGATCCTCAGGGCGTTCCTGCGGATCTTGGCCCGGTTGGACCGGGGGTTTGTCTTGGGGATCGCCTCCCTCGGTCGGCGTGGGATCGATGGGTTGGTCGGGAACGATATCGATGGCGTCGGTGCTCAGGTCCTGCACCGAGGAGCCGGGGTCCTGGGCCACGAACTTCTTGTCGCCCTCGCAGGCGGTAAGTCCGAGCACCAGGATCGCAACCACGAGCACGTATAGGCTGTTCATCGCACACCCCCTCGAGCAAGCCGGTCTTGCAACGCAAAAAATATGCCTCGCATTGACCGCGTTAACCTTTCGTTATTACAGAATAATAAAATGCTCTCCGCCGGGCTGAGCAGCAATGGAGCAGGTCATTGTACGGCAGTGCCGAAGGTCAGCTCACCCAAGGGCTGCACCTACCTCTACCTTTTCCTCGATGCTCCTTTAAGGATCAACCCGGAGAACAGCGGACGGATAGTAGCAGCCCTCATCGATAGCTGCAAGCGAGGTGGAACAGGGGGATGGCGGCGGGTGGGGAGAGGGCTTATTCGGCTTGGTACTCGTAATAGAGGGCGAGTTCGAGCTCGGAGAAGTAATAGGCCACCGGGATAGTCACCTGGACCGTGACCGCATCGAGCAGCTCATGGATCAGGAGGACCGGCTCGGGCAACGACACGCCGTCCACCGCGGTCAGCTCGACGCTCAGGGTCTCGGGAACCGGAGCGTGCTCGAGCAGTATCTCGATCTCTGTCTCGGGGATGGTGCCGCCCAGGACTTCCATGCCGTCGCCGATATTCACGGTGTTGAGTTTGATGGAGAGCAGGTCGATGAGGTGAGCGTTGAAGTCAGGGTCGGCATCGTCGAGGTTGAGGTCGCCGAGGGCATACTTGATGGCCTGTTTGTACCCCCGACCGGTCTGGTCCTCGGCCCCCAGACCGAGTTGGACGTAATAGGGGCTGCCCGGCTCGAGGTTCTTGTAGAAGATACCGCCGAGATTGATCGGCTGGTCGCCCTTCACCGCGACGAGCTTGTCGTAGATGGCCTCTACGGTCAGGTTGCGCCGGTCGAGGGTCTTGTCAGCGTCGGGCAGTGCGGAGGGAAAACAGTCGCGCAGGTAGGCGGGCAGCTCCTCGAGATGGCTGTCGGTGTCGTCGCCATAGGGGTTGGTCGGGGAGTAGTTAGTGCGGTAGCAGATGTCGTTCTCCTCGGCCAGGTAGATCACCGTCAAACCCGCGTCCGGTCTGAAGAAACGGTCGAGATCGACCAGGTCCGGATCGCTCTGGACCGTACCTGCCGCGCGCGCGGCGAGGAGATCGTCGAGCGCCTTGTTCAGCGAGAACAACCCGGCATCACCGCCGTCGGGCGAGGACTTCGAGGTGCTGGTAAGCCGGGACTGGAAATTGCCCAAGGTCTCCCGGGTCAGGATGCGTTCGTTCCCTCCCGCGGCATAGAGTCGGCCGGCATACCGGCCCCCGTCATGGGCCAGGAGCAGAGCAACCTGGAACTCGTTCTGGAGTTCGAGTTGGTCGATGAGGCGTTCGATGTTGTCACCTACGCCCTGGGTGATCCAACTCTTGGAACCCGAGGTTTCCATGACGAAGAGGATGTCGGTCTTGAGCGAGGTGTGGGCGGGCACCAGGGCTGCCTGGGTCGCCGGTACGTTGCCCTCGCTGGCCACGATGAGCGAGAAGGTCTCGCTGTCGTTGGCCTCGCCGTCGCTGACCGTGACCGTGATCCCGGGGTAGAGGCCGCCGTCGTCGTCGAACGGCGACAGGGTGATGGTCCTGGCTCCCTGGTCGAAGGTGGCCCAATTGGGTAGGCCGGTCACCGAGAAGGTCAGGGCATCGCCGTCCTGGTCCGTGGCCGAGAGGGTAAAGGTCAAGATCGCCTCGGTCTCGACGGTCTGGTCCCCGATGGGGGCGAGCACGGGCGGGTGGTTGACGTGCAAGACCGTGAAGCTCCGTTCGAAGGGCAGGACCACGGTAGCGTCGTCCACGGTCAGGGTGAAGCTCCGGGGGGTATCCTGGGTCAAGCGAGGTGAGCGGTACCGCACCGTCTGGGCAGCGGGGTCGTGGGACATACCGTCGGGTCCGGCGAAGAGGACCACGGTCAAGGCATTGCCGTCGATGTCGGCCGTGGTGTAGCGGCACACGAACTCCTGGTCCTCGGGCACCGTGGCCGGGCAATCGGTGAAGGTCAGGGTCGGCGGATCGTTGACCGGGGTCACCGTGACCGACCGGCTCGCCCGGACCTCGACCTGACCGTCACTTGCCGCCACCTCGAAGGTGACCTCGTGCTGCGTAACCACGTTGGGTACGGTCCAGGTCAGGGTGCGGGTGACGGCGTCGTGGGTCATGCCTTGGGGCCCGAAGGCCAGCCGGGAGGTGATCGCGTTGCCGTC
>MGSU01000255.1 GCA_001799195.1 Deltaproteobacteria bacterium RIFOXYA12_FULL_61_11
CGTGCCCGGAACCGACTTTGGTGCCGTCATCGAGGACGTGACGGCCGATGTGAAGGTCGTGCCCGGCGTACGGGCTCGCTTCAAGGATGACCTGGTCGGGCCGGAAACGAGGACCAAGGGATCGGTCTCTCCGCAGAAAAGCACGACCGTGACCCTCGAGGAACAACAAACATCCATGACCGAACTCGGCCTCGTCTGGAGCAAGCCGCTTCCTATCTTGGCAGACAGGGTGTTCCCGTTCCCAGATGGGACGGATACCGATGCCGTGGCAGTGGTGACCGACGTGCCTTCCCGGGATACGAGGGTCGGATCGCTGGTGCGGGTCTACTCACCCACGGCACAGGTCCCTGAGAAGCCGGTTCGATCGTTCTTCCTGCCGCATCCGGTGACCTCTGCGATTGTGGAGGGGAAGAACCTCTACGTTGGGACGGCTTGCACCGCAACCAGCACCGCGCACATCATCGCGTACGACCTGGAGGAGTCGGGTACCTCGCCGGTGGAGCTGAGCAGGGTGGCGTTAGTGCGAGCGGGCAATAACCTGTATGAGGGCTGTGATGATGAGGTTGCCGAGATGGTACTCCGGGGCGATATCCTGACGGTGCGTGCAGGTAGAGTGGCCGTTCGGGCCCTCGAGGTGTCGGATCCCACTGCGATGCACGAGATCAAACCGCGTTCTCAATCATGGATGGTTAGGTTCGGCCACGTTGTGGATTTCGACCTCACGGATGATCATCTCATGATTGGCGATGGATACTTTTCCGATATCATCGAAGCCCTCGGCGCATCGAGTGGGCGCCTCGAAGAGGGCCGGACCCTTGAGATGAAGATCGAGGATCGTAGTTCGGGTTCGGGCAATTTTATCCATTTCTTGCCGCACGGAAGGCTGGTGGTCCACTGGTCCACGTATGGTGAGGACGAGCAGAACGCGGTATCGGTCTTCGATTTCGACTCGTTTGCCGAATTGAAGAGGATCGAACTACAACAATTCATTGAATTCGATCGCGTTCCGCCGCAGGGCGAGACGGAGTTCTTCGGCCATTCCGGGGAGGCCTTGTACCGTCTGGAGGTTTCCGACGATGCCGGCATCTCCCTCCACGGGCCGATGATCGTGCCGGAGTTGATCATGAGCCTCTGCACCACGCCCTCGACCTTCGCCGTGGCTTTTGGCGACCGGGGAGTCGTGTTCTTCTCGAGATCGAGACGGGCGCCGACCCCCAGCGGTTTTTGAACGACTCTTTCACCGTCTTGCCTTTTTACGGCCTGGCAAGGGTCCTGCAAGCTATGGGTGGTTCCTCGTTTTTCTGGATCGAGCCCCGCTCGTAGCATATGTCCACAGGTCGTGGTCGCTTGGGTTAGGGGAATAGGCTCTCGGCGATCGCGTGGAGGTGGCCCAGCATGTCCCGCGGAGAGGCAAGGACGACCTCGTCGCGCAGGCCGCGGAGTTCTCCGGTGTAGACCAGGATCCCTCGTGTCTGTTCTCCGACGGCCTCGCGCCAGCGCAGGATGCCCTTCCAAAACTCTCGGTGCAAAGTGCTGCCGGCCTTGATTTCCACGGGCACGTGCTGTCCGGCCACGGCGTAGAGGAGGTCGACCTCGGTGCCGTTGCTGTCGCGGTAGAAACTGAGGTTGTTGTCCTTGCCTCCATGGTAGCGAGACTTGAGCACCTCGCCGATGACCAGGTTCTCGAAGAGCGCACCGCGCAGGGGGTGGGTGGCGAGCTGCCGGGCGTGCTCGATCCCGAGGAGATAGCAGGCCAACCCGGTGTCGTGGAAGTACAGCTTGGGCATCTTGACGAGCCGTTTCCGGAGGTTGGCGTGGAAGGGCGGCAACCTGAAGACAAGGTAGCTCGCTTCGAGCAATGTCAGCCACTGCCGGGCGGTCTGCTGCGAGACGCCAGTATCCGCGGCCAGGTGCTGCAGGTTGAGGAGTTGGCCGATCCGGCCGCTGCACAGGCGAACGAAGCGCTGGAAGAGACCGAGGTCCCGCACCATGCTGAGTTGACGCAGGTCGCGTTCGAGATAGGTCGCGACATAGTCGGCCATGGCGCGGTGCGGGGCGAGGTTCCGGTCATGCAGGCGGGGGTAGCCCCCGGTGAAGATCAGGTCGTCGACCGACGCGTCGCGATCCGGGCGTTCGCCGAGGGATAGGGGCAGGAGGGACAGGACGGCGCTACGGCCCGCCAGGGATTGGCTAAGCGCCGAATTCAGTGCGAAATGCTGGCTGCCGGTGAGGACGAAAAGCCCGCGGAAGCCCGGCTCGTCCACGTGTACCTGCACCGAGGAGAGCAACTCCGGCACCCGTTGGAGCTCGTCGAGGACAGCGCCGTCCGGGATCGTGGCCAGAAAACCCTTGGGGTCGCTGAGAGCCCATTCGCGCTGTTCGGGATCCTCGAGGTTGCGATAGGGCAGGTCTGGGTAGCACGCTCGACAGAGGGTGGTCTTGCCCGACTGTCGCGGTCCGGTCATCGTGAGAACCGGGTAGGAGGTCCCGAGTTCGATCAAGTAGCGGGCCAGGGTACGTTCGAACATCGTCGGCTGCCATTCAATAGAAACAAAGCAATACTAGACAAAAAGCATGTAAATGCAAGAAACAATCATGGCTTTGCATAGGAATTTACTATAACATAATGTAATAATACTAAATCAAGGTCTGGTGCCGACCTGGCAGAGAGCCCACGTGGTCGGCGTGACTTCCAAGAGACTGAAGCAGCGCCCTGCGTGATCAGGACCGCTCCTGCAAGCCAATCCGCCGCTGCTGCGTATCAACGAAATGCAATATCCTTGAAAATCGAATCTTGCATTTTCGATTTTCAAGGATAACCTTGGGAGTATGATCGAACGTCTACAAGCGCTCGCCCGGCTGGACCAGGCCTTCCGCATCCACCCGGCGGTGGTGGTCCTCGGGCCGCGGCAATGCGGGAAGACCACGCTGGCGCGGGGCTTTGCTCAGGAAAAACCCGGCGCGTATTTTGATCTCGAGAATCCGGTCGACTTGCAGCGTCTGCAGGCGCCCATGTTGGCATTGGACCCGCTCCGGGGCTTGGTGGTCATCGACGAAGCCCAACGTTTGCCGGAGCTATGGCCGGTCCTGCGGGTCCTGTGCGATCGATTGGATAACCCGGCCTGCTTTCTGCTGCTCGGGTCCGCTTCGCCCGAACTGGTCAGGGGGGCTTCGGAATCTCTGGCCGGACGGCTCGGTTTCCTCGACCTTTCCGGGTTCACGCTGGAAGAGGTCGGTGCCGAGCGGCTCTTCGATCGTTGGCTGCGCGGCGGTTTCCCCCGCTCGTTCTTGGCGCCGGATGACCGGGCCAGCCTCGACTGGCGCGACGCCTTCATCCGGACTTTTCTCGAACGGGACCTGGCCCAGCTCGGGGTGGCCTTACCCCCCGAGACCATGCGACGGTTATGGACCATGGTGGCTCATTATCATGGCCGGATCTGGAACGCCGCCCAGTTCGCGCGCTCCCTCGGGGTCACCGAGCCGACGGTGCGGCGTTATCTCGACGTGCTCGCCGGCACGCACATGGTCAGGGTGTTGCAACCCTGGTACGTGAACCTGCGCAAGCGCCAGGTCAAGGCCCCGAAGGTCTACCTGCGCGACAGCGGCCTCCTGCACGCCTTTCTCGGACTCCGGACCATGGCGGACCTCCAAGGGCATCCCATGGTTGGCGCCTCATGGGAAGGGCTGGTGCTCGAACAACTCTTCGCTCTGACCCGTTCCAGGGACCTCTTCTTCTGGGCCACCCACGGTGGTGCGGAACTGGATATGGTGCTCACGGTGAACGGCAAGACCTACGGGGTCGAGTGCAAATACGCCGATGCGCCGGGCACGACCCGTTCGATGCACGTCGCCATCGCGGATCTTGGTCTCGAGCACCTCTTCGTGGTCTATCCCGGCAGCCAGGAATACCGCCTCGCCGAGACCATCACCGCCCTGCCCCTCCACGGCCTGACCAGGGTCCTGCAAGCTACGTAATGGTTTGTAAAAACTGCAATTAAATAGAATAAAAAGAGCGTTTGACGCAGGGGATCGGTCTGCGGTTCCCCGAGCATGACCGCAAGCAGGGCCGAGGTATCGACGTAGAGGAGGTTCATTCCCGCTCGGCTAGGAAGCGGTGCACGCAACGGCCGGTCATGGAGGAAAGGTCTTGACGTAGAGTGCCGAGGCGGGGATACACACGGGTCAGTGATCCATCATCCAGGGGGACCAAACCCATGCACAGTCTGACTATCGGCCAGGAGGCCTCCTTCACGAAAACCCTGAGTGCGGAAGATGTTGAGGCCTTCGCCGTGATCAGCGGGGATGCCAACCCGGTACATCTCGACGAGGCCTATGCCGCCGGCACGGTCTTCAAGCATCGCATCGCCCACGGCATCCTGACCGCGGGCCTCATCTCGGCGACTATTGGTACGCACTTGCCCGGTCCGGGCACCATCTACCTGAGCCAGTCCCTGCGCTTCGAGAAACCGGTGTATCTCGGCGACACCATCACCGCCACGATTCGGGTGAAAATCCTCCGCGCCGACAAACCGATCGCGACGCTCGAGACCGTGTGTACCAACCAAGCAGGGGTCGTGGTGCTCTCCGGCGAGGCTGTGGTGCTGCTCCCTGCGAAGTCGGCCTGATCCAGCGGCAACATCTTGTTCGCCGCCATCGGCCCCGTCCTCTCGTCAGCCGCAACGGTCAAGCAGCGCCGTCACGAAACCGACCACGTCCGCCTGGATTTCATCGTCCGGTCTCCCCGTGATGAACTCGGCGACGCGCATTGGGCCGATGCCCTCTGGATCGGTGAAGTCGCGTCTCAGCACGTCGAGGGCTTTACGGGCCTCCTCGTCGTCGAGCAGAGGTTGGAGCTTAGCGACGACGTCCTTTATGCCGGCTCCGAAGTTGCGGACGATGTAGAACAGGTCGTAGGCGTCTTTGTTCTCACCACGGCTGTCGAAGGCGAGCGCCTTGAGCACGACGTAGGCCCCGGCTCCGCAGACCCAGACGTCGCGCTCAGCCTTCTCACCGAAGAGCGTGCGCCCCTGGAGGGTAATGTGCTGCCGGTCTCGAAATGCGCAGCGAAGGCCGGGGGCGATGATCGCCGCGAAGTCAGGCTCGATGTCGCGGAGCTTGCCTGGGCGGTCGCCTTCGCGCGAAGGCGGAATGAGAAAGTCGACCGTTACGGTGCCGGAGTTGGTGATCGTCCACCGCTGGCGGGTCGGGTTCCCGTCGTCGTTCTTGTCCATCGCGAAGCCGGCATCGCGCAGGCGCTCGGTGAGCTTGCGGTAGCGCCCCTCGTCGAGCAGCGCGAGTTGCAGGCCAACGTCGAGGTCCATCGTACCCACGTGGGTATCGACATCCTGCGGCAGCGTCGTCTGATCGACGATGAGGGAGGGCACGAGCCCACCGACGATGATGAGGTCGTCCATCATGTCGCCGAGCTTGGTCGCGACATAGAGGCAGGTCGCTCGCACGAGCTCGACCTGCTCGCTCTTATACTCTGACGCTTGTTTGGGCTTGTCAGCCATCATGCCTCCAGGTCAGCAGCTCGGTGCGGAGGTGTTCGGCAGCCTCGGGAGCCCGTTCGGGGTGTTCCTTGAGGTCGAGGTAAACCTGTACCGGGTGAACGCATCGAACGCCGTCCTTCTCGACGGCGCCCTGGAACACGCCCGCGTCGTTCGGTACCACCAGCCAGAGATTCGCGCCGCGCGGTTCCTCCCGACATCCGAGCCGGTCGAGGAGCGCGGGCGACGGGTCCGTCGGCAGGTAGAGCGTCGCGATCCGGAACGCGGCAAAGCGGGTTAGTGCCCACGCGCCGGCGAGGCCGGTGGCCGCATGCTCAATCCCCTGCTCCAAAAGGGTGTCCCCAACGAACTGCAGGAGGGCGTCCCCCGATCGCGCGGCGACATGGCCCTGGTGGATGGTGTGTTTGGAGAACTGATATACTTCACGCCAGGCGTCGAGTAGCAGCGCGGGGTCCTTCGGACGGACAGCGCCACTTTCCTCACGAACGAGATAACCCTCGCGGTCGAGTCGCCCGACAATCCGGCTGACGTACCCCTCCGTCATATCGGTGGCACGAGCGATCTGCCTCTGGGTGAGCGACTCGGACGCGTGGATCAGCAGCCAGCGTATGACCCGCGCGCTCTTCGGCGCGAAGGTGTTTTGCGGCCGTCCCGCGGAGCGGAAGCGATTGGGTCTGCCATCGACAATCACGCGGATGCCGGGGGC
>MGSU01000256.1 GCA_001799195.1 Deltaproteobacteria bacterium RIFOXYA12_FULL_61_11
AACAAGAGTCCGACGGCTCGTGGCGCCACCTCACCATCACGCTCGAACCGCTCAATCCGCGCTACCGCTCTCTCGTACTCACCGCCGAGAGCGAAGACCAGGTCGCGGTCATTGCCGAGTTCGTGAGGATGGTCGGCTAGCCGGCAAGCATTGCCATCGCCGGACCTGGTGTAGAAACCGAGTCCGGCTTTGGATTCTTGGCGACAACCGGCTCCTCGAGATGATCAAAGATTCCTTCACCCGCTTCGGCGCCGCTCTCCCCTGACTTCCCGGTTCCCCTCAGGCTTCCCGTATCCTCAACCCTTCCCCTTGAGCGACAGTTCGAGGACGAAACGCGCGGTCGGTTCCGGGCCTTTCGAGGGCACGCTGGCGAGGACCTCCACCGGGAGGTTGACCCGTTTGCCGCTCTGCACCAGTTCGTCGATGGCCGCGGCAATGGCCTGCCCTGCCGAGCAGAGGAAGAGGACGTCGCCCTCGGAGCGGCGCAGGAAGTTCGCGGAGAAGGACTTGAAAATGATGGAAGTTCCCGGAGCGCGGGATCTGCAGAGATGCAGGGCGAGCAGGCCGGCGGCGCAATCGGCTCCGGCGGCGAGGGCCGCGAAATACATGCAACCGAGGTGATTGCGCGTTCTCCAGGTCAAGGGAATCATGGCCTCGAGGGAGTGTTCATCGAGGTGGAGGATGCGCGGAGAGGCGAAGGCCAACATGGGGATGTGCAGGCCGGCGAGCAGGCGGAGTTCGAGGGTGGAGCGCAGCGGCAGGGGAAGCCGATCGAGAAAAGGGGAGAGGATTCGGTTCATGCGAGCACCTTCGCGGTGAGCGGAGCAGGACCATGGCTCAGCGCGCGCGAATTGGCAAGAGGGAAGGGAAGGTGGTAGGTATTCCTTCAGTCTTGGGTGTGGGGTAAGGGGTCCTGTCGCCTCTCACCCCCACCATGCTCATGCTTGCGCGTGGCGGGGGACCCCCGTCGGCGCCACCCCAAGGTGGTACGAACAACCTGCAATCCACCCCGAGACTGAAGGCATTCCGCTGGTAGTGCAGCGAGGTTGACAGGCAGGGGCTCGGATGGAAGGATCCCCGCATGAGAACCACCCTTTTGTTGTTGCTTATGGCCATGATCGCTTTCAGCTTGTTCGGCCTGCTCGAGGACGCGATGCTCTATCATCCCCCGGCCGACCTGCACACCAACCCGGAAGGGCTCGGCATGCCCTCCGAGGAACTCCACCTCCCCACCACCGACGGGGAGACCATCTTCGCCTGGTTCATGCCGGCCGAGCAAGCCAAGGCCACGGTGCTCATGGCCCACGGCAATGCCGAGAACGTGTCTGACACCCTGCCCGCGGCCTGGTGGTTCTGGCGGCACGGGTATTCGGTGCTAACCTTCGATTTCCGCGGCTATGGGAAGAGCACCGGGAAGCCGAGCGAACAGGGCTTGTACCGGGACATCGAGGCCTGTTGGAGGCATCTTGTCGTCGAGCGTGGGCTCGACCCTGCCTCGATCGTGCTGTTCGGATTTTCCCTCGGGTCAGGCCCAGTGGTCGAGCTCGCGGCTCGGGAAAAACCCGGGCTGGTTGTACTCCAGGCAGCCTTCCTCTCGACGCGCGAGGTCGGCCGGGACTTCTTCGGCTGGTTCGCCGTGTACCGGTTGGTGGGCAACAAGTACGACAACGCTTCGAAGGTCTCCTCGATCCAGGCGCCAGTGATCGTCGCTCACGGCATCTGCGACGGGGTGGTCGAGTCCCGGCACGGGCTCGAGCTATTCCGGCTGGTGAGAAGTCCTAAACATTTGTTATTGCATAAAAAAGCAGACCACGGGACCATCTTTGACCTGGAACGCGAGGTCTATATCGAGCTGTTCGAAGCCTGGTTGGCGGGGACCTTCCCTGACAGTTCCTCGGAGGCCATCCAACCGGGTGGCCGGCAGTGATCCTGCGGACCCGAGGCAGTTGGGCGCGAGAGGTTGCCTCCTACACCCGGGGACGCGCCACCATGGTCAGGGCCGCTCCTGCCCCCGGGAACGAACCGCCCGCGGTGAGCAGCGCTGCCGCGATGGAGGCGGGCAAGAGATACCCGACACTGCGCCGGAGAGCTGCAACATCGCCTTTGAGGCCACGGTAGAGTTCGTTGGGCCTTCGCTGGAGCAGGTTGAGCAGGCTCTGCAGGCTGCCGGAGCCTTCATACTCGAGCAGAGCGGGGAGTTCCTCGACTACGGCAAAGCCGGCCTCGACCAGGAGGCCGCGAAGACCGCGCGGCGAGAAATGCCTCCGATGCCGGGGCACGTCCAGGTGGAACCAGCGACTGCCGAAGAGCACGGCCTGGAGCGACGCGAGGTTGGGAACGCTCACGACGAGGACCCCGTCCGGGGCTAGGTGGGAACGCAAACGGTCGAGGAGGTCCCGAGGCCGCTCGAGGTGTTCGAGGACATGCCACAAGGAGATCGCCCCGAAGGGACCGTCCCGCTCCAGGTCGACTTCGAGGAGTTGCCTTGCCAGCGCGAGCCGGCGACCCGCGGTCGAGGGTTCGTGGAAGAGACAACGCCTGTCGGTGCGGCGTTCGACGTAGGCGGCGAAGGCGCCGTTCCCCGCTCCCCAATCGAGCCAGGGTCCGCTCCCCGCATGCCGGAGCAGCGGTCCGAGCCTATGCCCGTGGAACAATCGGTAGAGGGGGGCCAACAGGGTCTCGGCCCGAGGGCTTAGATAGAAGGCGTCGCCATAGGATGCTGCAGGGTCACCGGCAGGACGGGTGTAGCCTTGGGCACAAGGCGGGCACCAGTGGACTTGATACCTCGGGCCGTCGGGGGCGCAGGGGTCTTGAGCTTCCAAGAGGAAGACAGTGGCCTGTCCGCACGTCGGGCAGGGAGGAAGGGAAGGAGAGGTCTGACGTGGGGCAGGCCGCGGGGCCCTTCGTTCAACCACGTCCACCGCGAGGACCTCGCCGCTGGGGTCTTGGCTGGCGCGATCCCGGCGCAGTAGCTTTTGGCCGCAGGAAATCCTGCAAAGGTCGTTGGACTCTGGAAGAGGTCGGGAGGCCCACGGGATGGGACTGTTTTGCCTGTTCGAGGGCAGGCCGTTGCCTGGGCGATCGTTGGCCATAAGGACCTCGATCGGTCTTGTCGCGGGCATCGACGTCCCGGGCCGCGCCCTCGGGAGACGCTTTGTAGTCGAAGTCGGGGAAGGTCCGCCGGTTCAGTTTCTCGCCGAGGAGTTGTTCGATCCGTTGGACTAGGGGCAGATCGTCGTCGGTGATCAGGGTATAGGCTTCGCCTTCGGCCTCGGCCCTCCCGGTGCGGCCGATGCGGTGCGTGTAGTCCTCGACCGTGGCTGGCATGTCGAAGTTGATGACGTGGCTGATGTCCGAGATGTCGAGCCCGCGGGCGGCGATGTCCGTGGCCACCAGGATGTCGACCTCGTTAGTGCGGAAACCGAGAAGGGATTTCTGCCTGGCGTTCTGGCTCATGTTGCCCTGCAGGGCAGCGGAGCGGTAGCCCGCCCGTTCCAGGACCGCTGCCAGACGGCGGGCTCGATACTTGGTCCTGGTGAAGACCAGCACCTGCGCCGTGGGGGTGTGCTGGAGCAGGGTGAGCAGGAACCGGGTCTTGAGGTGGTGGGGAACCGGGTACAGAGCGTGGGCAACGGTGCAGGCCGGACGGTCGGCGGCCACGGCCACGCGCACCGGTTGATGGAGGATGTCGCGCGAGAGTTGATTGATCTCTTCGGGCATGGTGGCCGAGAAGAACAGGGTTTGCCGTTGTGCGGGCACCTTGGCCAGGATTCTGCGGATGTCCGGCAGGAAGCCCATGTCGCACATGCGGTCAGCTTCGTCCAGGACCAGGACCTCGACCCGGGACAGATCGATGGCTCCCTGACCGAGGTGATCCAGCAAGCGTCCTGGGCAGGCCACGACCACTTCGACGCCTTGCCGGAGGCGCGTGAGTTGGGGAACTTTGCCCACGCCGCCGAAGATGGTGGTGGTCTTCACCGGGGTGTGACGACCGAGGGAGCGGAAATCCGCGTCGATCTGCAGGGCCAGTTCTCTGGTCGGCGCAAGGACCAGGGCGCGGATCACCTGCCGCGGCCCCTGCAGGAGGCGTTGCAGAATGGGGAGAGCGAAGACCGCTGTCTTGCCGGTGCCGGTCTGGGCCAGACCGAGAACGTCTTTACCCTCCAATACCGGGGGGAGTGCCTGCTCCTGAATGGGGGTCGGGGTGACGTACCCGCAGTCGGCGATGGCTCTGAGGAGCCGCGTATCGAGACCAAAACGTTCAAACATGGATCGAACCTTGAAAAGAAAAGAGATCTACTAGCACGTCCTCGGGACGAAGGACAGGGTAAAGTCCAAAAGGGGGGCCTTGGTTGTTTCGTACTGCGACCTGTAGCTCCACGACGGCGATCTGGTGCATCGATGGGATAACCTGTGCGATGGCCGTTGCTGCGTAAATCCCCGGGAGATCGCGGCCGGAGAGGCTGTGCGGCGCACTGTTGCCCGGACCTGTTAGTCTTGACAGGTCGAGGGAATTCCTGTACAGGAAAGGGCTCGCCCTTCCTGGAGACCCCCCTTCGTGAAGACAACCCTCCCCAATGGCCTCACCGTGGTTCTCAAAGAGCAACACCATTCCCCGGTGGTGGCCATGCAAATGTGGGTCAACGTCGGCAGCGCGGACGAGACCGAGGCCCAGGCCGGCCTCTCCCATGTCGTCGAGCACATGCTCTTCAAGGGCACCGAGACTCGCGGCGTCGGTGACGTGGCCAGGGAAATCGAGGCCTCGGGCGGGGACATCAATGCCTTCACCTCTTTCGACCACACCGTCTACCAGGTGGTGGTGGCCAGCCGCTTCGCCGGCAAGGCCATGGAGGTCCTCGCCGATGCCTTGATCAATCCCCGTTTCGCCCCGGAAGAAATCGACAAGGAGCGAGAGGTCATTCTCGAGGAGATCAAGCGTTCCGAAGATTCTCCCTCCCAGGTTGCGTCCAAGCTGCTCTTCCGCACCGCCTACACTCTGCACCCCTATCGCAGGCCGGTGATCGGCTATGAAGAGGTCATCCGCAGTGTCGACGAGGCGGGGTTGCGAGCGTTTTTCAGCACCTGGTATCGCGCCGAGAACATGATCCTGGCCGCGGCTGGGGATTTCCGCGCAGAGGATTTCTTGCGGGTCATCGAGGACCGTTTCGCCCTCGTGCCCGGCCCTCTCCAGGCGATTCGCCGCAGCGTGGTCGAACCTCCGCAGCGCGAGCCGCGGATGGTCACGCGGAGACAGTCGATCAACGAGACTCATCTCGATCTGTGTTGGCACCTGCCCGATGCCCATCATCCCGACACCTATCCCCTCGATCTGCTCTCTATCATCCTCGGACAAGGGGACAGTTCTTGGTTATACCACTCGCTCAAGACCGAGCGGAACCTCATCAACGCCATCTTCTCCTGCGCGTTCGTCCCCAAAGACCCCGGCATCTTCATGGTTTCCGCGACCCTTGCCGGGAAGAACCTGTATAAGGTGGTCGACGCGGTCCTGGAACAGATCGACCGGCTCAAACACGGTGAGATCAGCGATCAGGAGTTCCAACGCGCCAGGACCATCGTCGAGAAGGATTACACCTACCAACGGGAGACCGTGCAGGGCCAAGCCCGGAAAATGGGCTATTTCGAGAGCGTGATGCACGACTATCGGTTCGAGGAACAGTATCTCCAGAAGCTCGCATCCTTGGGCAGAGAGGATGTCCGCAGCGTTGCGGAGCAGTACTTCACGCCCGATAACCTGACCGTGGTGGTTTTGGGGCCGGAGAGCGAGCCCGAGGTCGACCTGGCAGTTCTACGGGAACCGATCGAGCGGTACCGGGCACAACCGGCGGCGAAACGGTCGGCCCCCAGCAACGGTCCCCAGATGCTCACCCTGGAGAACGGCCTCAGGGTCATCGTCAAGCCGAACCGGCATGTCCCGTTGGTCTCGGTCAAGCTGTCCTTCCTCGCCGGGTTGCGCTACGAAACCCCTGCATGCAATGGCATCAACAACTTGATCGCTTCGACCTTAACCAAGGGAACCCTCGAGCGCAGCGCCCTGGACATCGCCCAGCAGATCGAGAGCATGGGAGGTTCCATCAAGAGCGGGGCGGGCAGGAACAGCTTCTTCCTGCACATGGACCTCCTGAGCCGGTATTTCCTCCAAGGGATCGAGGTGTTCACCGATATCCTCTTCAATCCCTCTTTCCAGCCCGATACTGTGGAGAAGGAGAAGCAATCGATCTACCAGGAGATCTTGGCCCAGGAAGACAATTTACCTGCCCTGGCCTTCAAGCTGTTCAACCGAACCTTGTTTGCCGAGCATCCCTTCGGGTTGCCCCTCCTGGGGACCCGCGCCAGCCTCGAACCGCTCGACCGAACGGACCTCGAGGAGTATTATCGTCGCATCATCCGACCCGAGGGTGCGGTGCTGACCCTGGTAGGCGACCTCGACCCCGAGGCGACGTTGCGCCTGGTCGGTGATCGTTTCTCGGCCCTGACCTCTCCTTCGCCGCTGATCCTCCCCGAGCAGAGCGACTTAGGGGTCGACGAACCACGCACGGCCGAACTGATCAAGAACAAGAAGCAGGCCCACATCGTCATGGGTTTC
>MGSU01000257.1 GCA_001799195.1 Deltaproteobacteria bacterium RIFOXYA12_FULL_61_11
TAGTGCGCCTTCAAGCGCACACTGTCAGAGAGGTGGAAGTCCTCTTCAGGGCAAACGCTTTCCGGCCCTGAAACCGAGAGTAACTGCGTCGCCGAGCGAACATTCCCAGCCGGACTTCGCCTTCCACACCGGAGTTACCACAAAGTTGCAATCGGATACCTGGCAATGGCCGGGTCTGCGGTCACCAAGGTGAGACCTTCATGCTTGGCTTGGCTGATCAGCAGTCGATCGAAGGGGTCACGGTGCAGGTCGGGCAGGGACTTCAATCCATGAGCATGCGCGGCCGTGATGGAAAGCGGCACGAAGGGCTGAGCCTCAAGCACCATCTCGAAATCTATGGGCAAGGTGAGCTTACCGAGCGCTTCTTTGATGCGGCATTCCCACACCACCACGGCACTGAGCAGTACCACCTTGGAAGGATCGGCGATTGCATCACCCGCTCGGGTACTCAACTTGCTCACGTCACTCAGCCACCACAACAGGACGTGGGTATCGAGCAGCAAGGTCATGGCTGCATCCCCAACACCAGTGCGAGCTCCTTGGGAAGTTCGTTAAAGTCGTCGGCAATAGTGATCTTCCCGGTCAATTGACCGGGTACCCGTGCCAACGGTTGGGAGGTGTAGGGAACAAGCTTGGCCACCGGTTTACCCGCCTTGCCGAGAATGATCTCTTCGCCGTTGCGCACCCGCTCCAAGAGTTGGGAGAGCTGCGTTTTCGCCTCGGATACATTGGTCACATACATTCCAGCCTCCACCTCGAAAAAAACCAGGTCTGGTCTGGTCAACATCTATCTCATTGTACACACAAGAATTACGACATGCAAGTTCAAGGCAATCGGTTTTCTGCAACCCCTTTTTGTTGCTTCGTTCTTGCCTGCGACCTACAATACCGTCCGGGCGAATTCTCGGTGCGACACGCGGAGGTCATCCATGCGCGCCTTGCGGGAACGGCTGGAGTGGGCGATGAAATGGAGTCGCCGCTCGAAGCAAGTCGCGGCAGCGCTGGAAGAGGAGTGGCGCTTCATTCGCAGGGATGTCGAGTTGATGATCCAGGGGATCGATCTGGAGCTCAGTCACGAGGGCATCGAGGAGCACACCGCCGAGACCCGGTTGAGATATCTTCGCGCCTATATGCGAGAGCAGAAGCGCGAGGGTTGGCGTTACCAGGAAACCCTGAATCGCGAAGCGATCGAGCGCTTCTTCGAGGCTTACCCCGACCTGCCCGACGAACGTATCAAGATCGTGTTCCAACTCCACGGTTATCTCCAGACCCCCCATATCTGGCGCGAGGTCAATGCCCACATCGAACGGGCCAACCAGCGGAACCTGTACGGCCAGAAAATCTTACCCCTGCCGTTGGGGTATTATTTCTTCAAGAAGATCGACACCAACGGCCGCAGCATCGCGAGGCAGATCCGCGAAACCATGCACCTCATCAACCGGAGAGCGGGGAGGGAACTTCATCAGTTCGCCGCGGTAGGCCACAGCAAGGGCGGCATCATCCTGAACATGTACATGAAGAACCGTCTCTTCGAGAAGGTCGCTCCAGCCAGTGGACCTTTTCACGTGTCCCACGTGGTGTGCGTCGCCTCTCCCCACAATGGCACGTATGCCGCACTGATCGAAGACCTTTTCCGCGCTCCTTGTCTTGGCCTGGGGATTCGGTTGACCGGTGGCCGCGAACTCAAACCGTATTCAGATTTCCTCAAGCGGATCCACTCGTTGGAATTGCCCGGGTTGGATGATGGCGAGGCCGCTACTGCCTACACCATCGTCCGGGCCGGGATCTTTGACTACATGGTGTTCAACCGGTTCACTCATCCTCATTCCATGGGGCGCCTCGAGGATTGGCTCTATGCTCTTCCCGGCAGTACCCTGCTGTTCAATTCCCGCAAAGGGGCCTCTCAGTCGAGAATTAATAATTATTCTGAACGGTTGGCAATTCCCCAGGTTCGCCGATGCGTGCTCGACCAGTTCGGGCACCTCGCCCCCCTCTTCTCCGAGGAGGGTATTCGTTGCATGTTGGCTAATGTCGGGGTCGAGCCGACTGTCAGAGGCGGGTCGTACCCGGCTGAGACCTCCGCTCCTACCGATCGCCGGAGCTGGCCGATAGGCGCCTGACCGCCCCGTCGATGATGCATCCAACCCACTCTGGTACCGGCAACCCAGGAGGTGCGAAGGTCGGGACTTTCCTCCCGACCTCGGTTTACCTGCCGGCATCCACTCCGGGTGCGTGTTCCGGCTGATCGATGTGATAGTGGTCCAGGATACGGCGCTGGGCTTCGGCATACTTCCGACCATCGAGCACGACCCGCCGGCCGGCCGGGGTCTCGAGCTCAAGGACGTGGAAGTCCCCGAGAGGGTGTTCGAACCCGGTCAGGATATTGTCGAGACCGTGGACAGGCCGCCCGTTCAGACCGGCTATCACCTCGTTCTCCAGGTTTTCGTAACCGCTGGTGTAGTCGTCCGGGAGGATGTGGGTGATGATCACCACCTTGCGGGCGAGGTCGTCCTGCGGGGCGCTCCGATCGGCGAGGTAACGGAGGCGCGGCGGTGCGCTCTTCCACCAGGTCTGCCATTGCTCGAGATAGCGCAGGTCCAGTTCGCGAAAGACCAGACCACCGCGAACGGCGTAGCGGGGCTGGGGATCGAGAGCATGCTGGGGGACGAGGTCCTGGCGGTACTCGAAGGTTTTCCACGGGATGGTTAGTTCCAGCTCGCGTCCTCCCCGGAACACCGTCACCTTGAATGACTGTCCGCGGTGGTTCCAGTGGTTGAGGTAACCCCCGAAGGGAATGGGTCCGAAGACCGGGTCGCGGTACATGCCCGAGGAGTCGAGCGCGAAGCCGCCCGCGCGGAGTAAGATATCTCCGGGGAGGAGCACGCCGTGGGCCGGAGTGCCGGGGACGACCTCGCGGAGGAGTACACCGGCCGGTTCACCGGGAAGACCGAGGTGAGTAGCCAGCGTAGGATCATGGATCTCTTGGTAACGGACCCCGAGCCGTGCGAAGCCTCGGTCCTTACCGTTCTCGAACTCGGCCAGTCGGTCTTCGATCAAGCGGGAGGGAACGAGCTGGAGCGCATCGTTCTCATACCCGGAGATGATACCGAGGATGCGGTTTCCTGCCGAGACGGGGCTACCCGTGGGGACCCCGCTGCTCTTGGCCTCGAGCTGACAAGCAGGTAGCTTGATGCCGCCGAAGGTCGACCATTCGGGCTCGCAGCGGATCAAGCCTAATCGGTCGCTGCGTCTGGTCTGACCTTCGAGCCAGTGGGCGACGAGCGTATCTTCCTCCACGGGGAGAGCGGGATCGAGGTGGATCGGCGAGGTGGAGCGAGCAAAGCGACCGTCCTCTACCCGCACCAGGGCGAGATCGGTGTAAAAATCGACGCGCTCTAAAAGACCGGTGTAGTGGACGACCTCGTCGAGGAAAACGCGGATATAGGTGGAACTCCGCACCAGCGAGGCGGTCGTGAGCACCAGACCGGGACGAATGACCACCCCCGCGCCGCTCCTCTGCACCGGGTCGGCCTTGATCCAGGGACGGTGGTCGTCGAAGTCCTGGGTCGTCGCGGTTAGCCGGCACAACCAGGGCAACGGACGTTCGGCCGAGGCCTCGACCGAGAGGGAGGCGAGCAGGAGTATCCAGGGGATTGTTCTCATAGATTGCGGTCCTTGCTGAGGCCGTAGAGGGTGAGGATCTCGGGGTGTCGGCGGCGAGCCTCCTCCGCGTCGAGGACGTCGATGGAACCCGGGATGCTGTATTCGAGGACGTGGCGGGGGACCTGCTGCTCCAGCGCCGCGGCCAACTCGGCGAGACCGTCGATGCGCCGGCCGTTGACCTTGTCCACGATCATGTTGGAGGTGTAGCTGAGTCTGGCGTTGACCCTGTCTGGGAGGACTCTGGTCAGCACGACCGGTTCCCGCAGCTCGGCTTCCGGTTCCAAGAGGGGCAGGGTGAAGAAGTGGTGCAAGAGCTCGTCCTCGGCTCCGACATACCAGTGAGGACCGAACAACTGGAGAAATTCGCGCTGCAACGGCATGAACACTAGGCCGGCATAGACCAGGTAGCGCGGCTGGAGGTCATAGAGGTTGGAGTACTTGCGGTAGCGATCGAGGTCGCGATAGGTGGTCAGGGTGAAGCGCTGGAGCTTCCCCTCCCTCCACACCTCGCAGGGCAGTTCCTTGCCGAGTTGGGCCTCGTCGAGGACGAGGGTGAAGGGTAGCCGGTGACCGCGGTACAGGATCTTGCCGTCATTACCGATGGCCTTCCCTCCGAGCGAGACGAGGACGTCGCCCGGACGGAACAGCTTCGACTCGGGGCTGTTCGGCAGGATCTGGTCGACGATCACTCCGCCGACCGAGGGAGGCAATGCTAAAAACTCGCGGTAGGCCTTGCTCTGCAATTCGGAATAGCGCAACCCGAGGTCCGGGAAGCCGTCGTAGCGGCCGTCGGCAATGTCCTCGAGGACGTGCCGGACCACGGGGATGGGGATGAAGAACCCGACGTTCTCGAGGCTGCCGATACCCTGGAAGGCGACCCCTACTACCTTGCCGTCCTGGACCACCGGACCTCCGCTGTTGCCGGGATTGATCGCGGCGTCGGTCTGCACCGAGAGCAGGTACATGGACCCGGGGTGGACGTAGAGGTTGTATTCGATGCGCGAGACCACGCCCTTGGTCATGGAGAGGGATTGACCACCCGCGGGGTAGCCGTAGGTGGTGACTACCGAGTGCAGGGCAGGTAGATCCCCGAGCGGCAGTGGTTTGAGACCCTCGAGGAAGGCAGGGTCCTCGGGTTTGACCACGGCGAGGTCAGCCTCGTGACTCACGAACTCGACCGTGGCGGCCCAACGTCGCGGGTCGAGTCTGCGTTCCAGCTCCAGGCGTTTCGCCCAGCTCACCACATGGGCGTTGGTCAGGATACGGCCGCCCTCGAGGACGAAACCCGAACCGGTGAAATGCTCCACGTCGTTGGTGTTCCAGGGACTGTAGACGTCCCAGTCCTGGGCATGGTTGTGCAGCTTGACCACCGATTGCTCGAGCGGTGCTGGTTTTGCCAGGAGTGTCAGGGGGAGGAGAAGGGCACACGCGAGGAGCAGGGTAGGGGACATCGCACCTCCAGGGAATGGAGAGGACCTATGCTGGAAGCGTATGTGTACCCCCTTCGCCGAGGGGCTGACAAGAGAAACCGTCGCACGTTCACTTGTCTGATTGCTCGTACCTGTTCGTCTTTGTGTCGATTGCATGGCGTCACTTTGTCCATGAAGCAGGAAGTACCACTATCCACCTCCCGAACCGAGGCTTGACAACACCCCCCGCCAGGCGCATGTCCAGGCCGGCGATCCAACGATGGTGCTCCTTCGATGAAACCTTCTTCCTATAATCACCTTCGGTTGGTACTGCTCGGTGTGGTGTGGGGGTCGGCCTTCGTGTCCCTGAAGACCGCCTCGACGGCCTTGACGCCTTCCTGGCTGTTGGTCTCGCGCCTGGGGTTGACCACCCTCGCCTTGCTGCCCTTGGCCCTAGTCCGACGGCAGCGGCACCCGCTCGCGGTGAGGTGGAGGGACTTCGCGGTGCTGGTCTTCTTGTCGCTGGTCGGTCTGACCATTCCCTTCTGGATGGTCAACTGGGCGATCTTGCACCTCGATACCGCCGTGACCTCGATCCTCAACAGCACCATGCCGTTGTTCGTACTGCCTTTATCCTTCTTTTTGTTGCAGGAGCCGACCAGGCCGCTCCGCCTTCTCGGCGTGCTGCTCGGCTTTGTCGGCGTGGTCGTGCTCAGCGCTCCCCCTGATGGCGATTGGAGCGCGGCTCCGCCCTGGCCGGCTCTCTTCGTGGTTCTGGCCGCTTTTTGCTATGCCCTGGGCACGGTGGTCACCCAGCGCTGGCTCCTTCACCTGGATACCGTGGTGCTCAACCTCTTTCAGTTTGGCCTCGCCGCGCTCTGGGCCACCTTGGCCATGGTGGTGGTGCAAGACCCCCTCCCGGCCTGGCCGACTCCCTGGGTGTTCCTCTCTCTGCTCCACCTGGGCTTGATCTGTTCCGCCGCGGCCATGTTGGTCTGGCTGGCTCTCTTGCGCGACGCGGGTTCGCCCTACAGTTCCTTGGTCACCTACCTTATTCCCGTGGTGGCGGTACTCATCGGTTTCCTCGTCCTGGACGAACGCCTGGATACGAAGGCACTGGTCGGTACCGGACTGGTCCTGGTCGGGGTGCTTCTGGCGGCTACCGTCGGGAACCCGGCTCGAAGCGGGTTGGGACAAACACGCTAGGTTGTGCCGATCGGTCAGAAGAAGCTGCGCATGCCGAGGACTCCGCCGAGGGCGGCGTTGAAGTCCTGCGCGAAGATCAGTTCGGGGGCCAGCTCGACGAAGAAGTCGAGTGGGGAATCGGGGATGTAGTAACAGATGCCGAAGGGCAGGCGCAGCCCGATGT
>MGSU01000258.1 GCA_001799195.1 Deltaproteobacteria bacterium RIFOXYA12_FULL_61_11
GACCAGGTCGGGACGATACCCATGGCCTGCATGCAGATTGCGGTGAAGACCGCCAAGTTGAGCCAGAACAAAAAGGTATAGAGGATGACCCCGATAAAACGACCTCGGCGCGCCAGGATCTTCACCCCGACCAGCAGCCCCTCTCCGGTACGCTCGGTGGTCGCGGCTAGGCGGGTGGGCAGGTAGTGCGCCAGGCGGTGCAAGATCGCGAGGGAGGTTTCGCCAAAGGCCGCGAAGAGCACGAACAAGATCAGCACCGCGCCGAAACCGCCCAGGGCAAGGTAACCGAACCCGGTCAGGGAGAGGGTGGTGCCCGGGATGCTCTCGATGGTCATGTCGCCGAAGGCCAGGGTGAGGAAGAAGAACAAGGCCAGGACGAGGCCGTCGAGCACGCGTTCCATCATGCACGAAACGAAGACGGTGAAGGGGTTGGCGCCTTGACGGCGCTGCATGGCGAAGGGTCTGAAGAATTCGCCGATGCGGAAGGGGATGACCATGACGCAGAAGACCGACGCGGTGTTCAGGGTCAGGCTCTCGCGGAAGCTCATCGGGCTGTAATCAGCGACGAGGAGGTTCCAGCGCAGAGCCTTGAAGGGATAGTGCAACAGAAAGACGAGCAGAGCCAGGAACATCCAGAGGGGATCGGCCTCGAACAGGTGGTTCAGCAGGGTCGAACAGTCGATGTCGCGAAGGGCATAGTAAAGGGCGCCGATGGTGACGAGCAGGCCGAGGAGCAAGCGGAGCATGGTGAGGACTCTCCCTGGCGTTGACCGGGTCGAAGCGCCGAAGGGGGGATTGTAACCTTCGAGGTTGGAAATGCAACGAGGATGTGGGAAATCCCCTTTGCCTGATTCCTCTTACTCGCGGCGACGGCAGGGTACGAAGGGGTGCGCTGCTGCCACGTCTTTCAAGGTTTTCATTCCGCCATGAATATCCGGGAAATTGTACTCGGTGTCGATGCGCCAAGAGATGAACGCGCAAATAGTTGGCTGGGATAGGATGACCGTACCGTACTCCATCACCTCTTCGTTCGTCATCGCATAGGTATCATCAGAATACCCAGGAATACCGCTTCGGCCGTCCCCCCCATCGAGGACATTCATTCCCGCGACCAGGGCAAGGTTGAGCTGTTTGGCCAAGTCAACCTGCTTCTTGATCCACTCCCCGACATCTCCTCGGTATGAGGCGTACTGCGCCCATGCAATGTCAAGATATTGAAAAGAAAAACCGTTAAAATTATCAGGCCTTGCACGGGCGGCCGTGGGCATGGTGGGCCAGATCGCCTTGACGTAGGCACCCATGTCGTCGATTTGCTGTGGAGTTATCGGTTCGGCCCAACCGGATTTGATATCGTCGATCATGACCAAGCCAAGCAGGGTCCCGTCCTCGAGGTAGGGCTCGAAGTCGAGGTCGCTATAGGGGTCGATCACGTATTGTTTCCAGAGATCAAAGCTAAAGGTTCCATCCGGATTTTTAGCCCGGGAATAGCTCTGCATGGGGTTGAGAAACATGTGGCCGCCCAGGGCTTTATATCCATCGAGCTGTTCGATGGCCGAAGAGGGTTCGCGATAGTTGATGTACGGTATGGCCGCGTTGTAGACCGACGGAAAGTCGGCGTTTTGGTACTCGTTCACTTCCATATCCCACAAGCCGAAAGGAAAGGTCCCACCGGTCGGCTCGGATTGACAAGGCCCACAGTCCGCTGGGCAGGTCGTACAACTCTCGCCGAGTTCCTGTTCGCACATGTGGTTATAACAGGTATCGGATGTTGGATCGGTGTTGGAATGGTCGGGGGCATCATTCGACTGATCCTGGTACGTCATGCTGCCGTTGCCCACATCATGGGACTGATCAGCACTCACAGCGGACGGATCCTCGATCGTCGGCACCGATAGGTCGTCTACCCCCTCTGTGATCGTAGGCGTTGAGGGTCCCTGCGCTTCACTTGGTTGAGAGGTCACAGCATCCGTGTTGCGAGAGTCACCACTCTGGCATGAAGACGAACAATCCTGCGGACAGGTGGTGCAGGTTTCGGCATTGTCACAAGTGCCATCGCCGCAGGACGGGATAAGGGTCTCGCTGGTGGATTCGGGGATACAGGCCACCACAAGGATGCTCAGCACGCCGAGCAACATTGTGGATGACCTCCGTAGGGTTGTAGCGAAAGGAAAAAGACGATACATAGGAGTGCCTCTCATTATCCTGCCTTTGCGCGAGGTCAATCCAAAGGCAATCATCCAAACCCATCCAAACCCGGACTCGGTTTGCACACCCCGCTTTCCTGACTATCCTCTTGATACTGGCAAGGGTAGCATTGGGTGGCGCCATCGGCAAGTTGAGGGCGAACGACTATTTTCCTTGCATGATAGCGGAACCAGGAAACCCGCGTGGAGGATACACTGTCGCTCGCTCGACATCAATGTCACCATGGCTGGTGAGAGACAAGTCGGTGCTGTGGCGGCGCTTTTGCCTCTGCTTGACATTCCTTCCCGTTTACCGAAAAGATGTTGTTTCTTCGACATTATTGACTCGGTGCGTTCTTCTGCACAACGTCGCCATGAGCATCAAGTTGATAGAGTAGGCTATCGCTTTCGCCGGAAGCACCGCTCGAGGTCGTACCGAGGAGAAGTAAACCACCCGACTGCCATGGAACGACCGCGAAGGCCTTTTCATTGCCTTCGCTACCGTAGGTTTTGTGCCAGACGTTTTCGCGCTTGCCATCGGAAACGAGGAGAAAGATATCGGAACCAACCGGTTCGTATTTCTCGGTTGTCCCGAGAACCACCACGCCGCCGTCGGTCAAGGGAAAAAGGTCGACCGCAGAAGCAAATCTCTCACAATTGTACTCATCATTCCAGGTAAGATCGCCGGAAGAGTCGAAACGCGCCAGTTCGAGCCAAGATTGGCTTGACTCGGGATCGCTTGAGTTCAATTGTATCAAGATGTAATAACCGTCAATGCTGCTTGCCGAGAGTGTTGTGACCACCCGATCACACTCGATCAAAGGGGCTTCTGTAGGCATCTCCTCATCAAACACTACGTAATCATCTTCACCAGTGACCGTGATGCTGTCATCGGTGCCGAGGAGATAGTCCTGAATAACAAATTCCGTTCTGTTGCACGGTTCCGGCCAGACGAGTCCACCGAAGTCCTTCCCTCGTATGACGATACCGTCGAAAGTGCCGAAGAGATATTGAAAGAAACTATAGTGCGACATACTGAACGAATGTTCAGGCAGAGCAAGCAAGCTAATGGCTTTCTTCCAGGAGGTTCGCGCCAGACTCGTGTTCCATTGTAGATCACCACTGGAGGAAAACCGAGCAAGGACAAGATGATAGTCGTCTGTGTTCTCAGATTGTAGGAAGTACAATACGGTATAATCACCGTTCGGCGAAGGAATGAGTATGCTGGACGTGCCAGGAGATTTTTTACCGACGGGCATCATCCACATCGTGTCCCCGGAGGTATCGAGACGTATCATCCACAGATCGTGGTTATCTGTGCTGTAATTCCCGGTCCTTTCTCCGAGTAAAATCAATCCTCCATCAGCGGTCAGTATGGCTCTTTCAATCCGGTCGAGAACCTGTTCAACATGTTCCTTTTTCCATAACACCTTCCCCAAACGATCCGTTTTCATGATCCAGAAGCGAGAATCAGGTGTCGCGGTTCCAGGTCGACTACCCAAAATGGCAAACCCTTGATCATCTGTTAGCGGGATCAAATGAAAGTACTCGCCGCTCTCGTCAGTGCTGAGCAGGCGATTCTCGACCATCTTCAAGCTCGAATCGAAGAGAGCTAACCGAAGCGCGAAGGTAGCCTCCTTCGCGTTGACTTCCTTGAATAATAACGCCACGCCGTTGTTGTTAGTATGTTGAACTGTTAATGGCATATTGTGATTGGAGCCGCTCAGTACCTTTGCCTGCTCAAAAGGTGAAGGACCGTGCGCAAAGGGTCGATACTGGTTTTTTTCCTGTTCCATGTGTGTGGTATTTGAAAACAATCTTTTCAGAGAATTGGTACAAAGGCGACTTTCAATGGCACGTACCTTATCGGTCGTTCGAGAGAGATACTCACCGGAACAGACATGGTAGGGATCTTCAGGTTCCTGGTAGTGCTCGGGTTTATCGACTGTGGCCAGCCATTCTTGATACGCAGGTGGTGGACAATCGGTAGCATAGGTGAAGTATCTGCCGTCTTCCCGTCGCACTGTACGGGTGTCCTGCCCGCAATCTTTGCGAGCCATACAACCAACCATTTCAAAGGTTGAACAGAAATCGCTCTCCACCATGACAGCGTCATTTTTTGTCACGGCAGGCCGCAACAGGACGCTGACCGGTTGGCACCAAGGCTCAAGGTAACAGTCTGCGATAGTTAGCGTTGAACACACATCACCGGACACCTCATGCTCGTTTTCGTCATTGCTACTCTGGACATCCATTGGGCAGAGATACGGTGTTGTCGCGGCATCAATAGGTGCGCCATCGTTTGAAGGAAAGAGTACCTCATAGCCATAATAAGTATAAGGAAATAGCGCCACATAGCCATAATATGGTATTGGAAACGGAAAATCCCATGGGAGTAAACATAGCGCAAAAAGGTTGTTGACACCCAGCTCTTTTGGTCCGTTTTGCAAATATGAACAAGGAGACTGAGGGGGGGAATTCCAACATGTATAATTGGAATCATTGTAGATAACCCCAGGTTGACCCTCTGGAATGCACTGGCAGTTGGTACAATGGAATACTTCGTCCACTCTTTGTAACTTGTCTACACAGTGGTTCGAAAAATCGAACCGATAACCGGTGATGGTTTCCGAGGTCCAATACCCTTCTTCTCTGTAGGGTTCTTCGGAACATCCCGCGAGGAAGATGCTCACAACAAGGAGGATGATTTGATCCACTCGACGAGGGCTGGGCATTGTCTGATGGGTTTTAATAAATTCTTTCCTGCCGGGCATGGAAGGATCCCTTGTGGTTAGTTTCTCCATTGTCGAGTTGGGGATCCAATGAGTCAATCAATCAACCCATCATCAACTTACCCTGTAGGACTTCGATTCTTCCGGCCGGCGCCGGGACCTCTGCCTCCTGCATCGAGCCCCGTCGCTCCGGCATCCGGCCGGCTCAGGCGCCGCGACGTCCATTCGGCTGACATGTCCTCGGCGGCGCGTCGAAAGACGGTTAACCCTGGTCCGGACTCTGGATGGCAATCTCGTCGAGCTTGTAAGGGAAGAGACCCAGACGCTTGCCCACGATCGTGAAGACCATGCCGCGCTGCGGGTCGAAGACCGGCACGATACGGTAGGTGGGGGAGCGCTCGAAGCGCAGTTCCTTGACGTAGAAGACGAGTTTACCACGGTCGAGGAACTTGAAGGAGATGTCCGACACCGGCCCGTAGGTTTCAAAGAGGCGAGGGTCCTGTGCGAGGAAGCGGTTGAAGAGTTCCAGGAAGGTGGACTCGAGCAGGGCGACATTACCAGCAGCTTGACTGTACGAACGGCTGCCCTGCTGTTCGATGGCGTTGGCAATAGCCCGTGGGGCGAACGTTACGAGTGGGACCAGGCTGTAGACTGCCAACCTCGAAATGAGGTCGAGGTTTTGGTTGAGGAAGGCGATGATCTGGTCACCGCCTACGAAACCAGCGCTGCCGGCAACGACTAGCATCATGGCCAGGGGTATGCCGAACATGATCCCCGCGGCGACCGTGCCGAGCTTGAGTTGTCTACCGTTGCTTCTCAACAAGGCGTGGTCGCGCTCCAATACCCTCTCGAGGTCTTTGCGTTGTGCCGTGGTGAGGACCTTGGCTAGCGCCGCCTCTACTTGGGCCTCATCGAGGAGTTCGGGGAAATAGCCGCCGCTCTTGAGGCAGGTCTCGAAGGCGTCAGCATTGAGACCTACGCGACTCTCGGCCGCTAGGTCCATACAAGCAGGGACCTCAATGCGCTGTACCGATGAGCAGCGTTCTGCGACCTCGGCGAGGTCGAGTTCATCCAGGTGACCTGCCGCGATACTGAAACAGGACAGAGCGGGCAAGCTGCGAATCGCGGAGCAGATGGACGGTTCTGCAGGGACGTCGTGGCGTTTCACTATTTCGGCGCAGTCGGCAGAGATGCTGGCCAGGACATTGGCTCGTGCTCCGGGGACGCTGAAGAGTGCGACGCAGATCGAAAGGAGGACGAGGACGTTCGTGTTCATAACCCATTCTCCCCGAAAGACCTATTCACCTTCACTCACCCTGCTTGCGCCAGACCTTCTCCAACAGGTTCTCGTGCGAGCGCTTGGCGAAAATCGAGGCATTCTGCTCGGTAGATAATCAAAACCTTGCGGTCATTGCTTCTCCGCGGTTTCTTCTTCGCTTGGGACTTCTTCCTCCAGGTCGGCGTCACCCTGCAATTCATTGCAGGTGTGGCCGAAGGTCTTGCGTGCCGTGCACAGGTATATGACGAGGCCCTTATCCCGCACGTAGCGCGTCTCCAACGAATAGGCCGGGCGCTCGAACTCGAGGCGCTTGACCACCGAG
>MGSU01000259.1 GCA_001799195.1 Deltaproteobacteria bacterium RIFOXYA12_FULL_61_11
GACCTTGATCGGTTGTAGGTTCTTTGACCATCAATGCCCACTCGGGGTGAGATCGATCCATCTCACCCCGTCGATCGTTCCCGGGCCGACCGGTACCGCTCTTCCACCTCATCCCGACACACGTGCCATACCGGTAGCCAACCACCCCTTTCCTTACACAAGGAGAGGGGTACCGCACCTGCTCGAGCGAACGGGCGAGGAAAGGTCGCCGCCCTCGCTCCGCTCGGGTGGGGAAAGGATCAAAGGTCAAAAACTGATCACGGCCGCACACAACGCGCCGCAAGTCTGGCGGTAATAAATCGGTTGCTAGCATCACCGCGAACGAAGTCAACGTACCACGCGCGATTATCGCTGAAGTTGAAGGAGTTGTAAGCGGTCGAGGTCCAGAACCACGTTGCAGGCATTTGGGGGAAGGTCGAGTATGGCGCTTTGCTCAAACCCTTGTCTAGTAGGGCCTCGAGTTCTGCCTTGTGCGGTAAACGCCAGCCGCTATGACCTGCATACATCAACTCCTTACACCCGCTGAAGGCCCTGTGCCAGGTTACATCTTTCCACCACCGCCCGGTCCAGGTGAGCTTGGTCCGTTCATCGAAAACGATTTCCTCTCCATCATCGCCTGAGCTGACATGATAATGACTGGCAATCTGGGTGTCCATGTGCGTAAGTTCTTTCACCTCTACATCGGACTTGCGCCGTAACACTTCTCCCGGGTAAACATTCCTAGTCTCATGTGGTGCATCTTTTGCCTCTGCTAGGGTGACCGCGACCTTGACCATCTTTTTCTCACGGACCTCCGCCTGGACTGTTTCATCTGTATATCCAGGTGCGCTCACCTTCAGTACCTTCCCGCACACCGAGACCTTGAACCGGCCCGGTGCCTGGCCCAGCGGCTCGCCATCCAGCGAGGCCTCGGCCAGCACGTCGTTGCCCTTTTCGTCCTTGACCGCAACCTCCAGCCCGCCCAGGATCGGTTCGGGCTTGAGCGTCACCTCGCGCTGGTCGCCCCGGGCGAAGCTCTCGCTGGTGCTCGCGGGGTAATGACACGCCGATTGGCTCTCGATCAGGTGCTTCCCTGGGTCGACCCTATGGTTGCGCAGCGGGCTCTTTCCCGCCGGCAGCTTATCGATCAGGATCTCCAGGCCCTCAGGCACCGTGGTCACGCTGAGCAGGCCGAAGTCCGGCACCAGCTTCCAGTCCACCTTCAGACCATTCTTGGCGTTCAGCGTCTCGGTCCGGGTGACGTAGTTCTCGGCTGAGATCGTCACCTCATGGGAGCCGGGGGTCAGCGACTTGCTGCACGGCGTCTCGGCGCAGAGGAGCTTGCCGTCCACCATGACCACCCCCTTGGGGCTCGGCTCGAAGGAGACCACCGCTACCTCCACCTCCTCGAACCAGTCCTCCCCACCAGGCTTGCCAAGGACCATCGGCCTCGGCAGCTTCACCTTGGTCACCGTGGCCAGCACCTCCTTGACCGCTTCGCGCATCGCCCACTTCAAGGAATCCGCATCCTCCTTGAACCCCTGGCCCTTGTAGGGCTGCTGCGAACTGGCCAGGACGCAACCATCCTTCTCCAAGGTCAGGGTCAGGCTGCGCTGCCCCTCACCGTCGCCAAAGAGCTTGATGCGCAAGTCGCTGTTCGGCGGGAACGAGACGCTGCACTGCCCGCCCTCGAGCTGCTTGGGCAGGGCCTTGGTCGCCTCGTCCACCACGTCGAACTTGCTCCCCTTGCGCACCTCGCCGCGAACATAATCACGCACCCACTCCGGGTTGCTGCCGATGGCATACTTGTCGCCGATCACCTCGGGTTGGTCGATGGTCATGCGCAGTTGGGTCTCCTTGAAGAAGCGCCCAATGGCCTTCTCGACCTGCTCGACGTGAGCGCGCTCCGAGATTAGCTCGCCTTGCCAGGTGTAGAGAAAGGCTTGCGGCAGTTTTTCCACCCCATACTTCTTCTGCCAGTAGCCGTCCTTGTCACAAATGACCCGGTCCGGCGCCCAGCCCGGGTTCGTGCAGCCGCCCTCCTCGCCCACGGTGACCACCACGAAGCGCAAACCCTTGGCCTGGTATTGCTGGTGCAAGAGATCCCAGTCCTTCACCGCCGCCCTGCACGGCATGCACCACGAGGCGTAGAACTCCAACACCACCAGCTTCACCCCGGGCTTCTGCAGCTCCTCGGCGAGTGAAAAACGATCCTGGGCCAACGCCGATACCCCTGTCAGCAGAGCGCCGAGGAATAGGAGAAAACCCAGGGACAACCACGGAGAAAAGGCGAAAGAGCGTGCTTTCATGGCGTTCGCAAGCAGATTGGACTGCGCACCATCCTAGACGGTCCATAGGTGTCGATCAAGATTGTGCGCGGGGGAAATGAAAGCCACCCATTCCTCACGCTCACCCATGTGCCATCCACCTCCCTCCTCATAGTAAAGAAAAATGCCGCATCCCAGTCCCAAATACGTGAACCGCGCTGCGGGAAATCGAGATCGCATCCTCGAGGTCTTGAAGCAGGTCAAAGCCGAGCTGTAATGCACGCGCCCTCGGCACGGTCAACCCTTCTCGTCGGCCAAACGGAGCAGATAAAGAAACCCTCAGCAAACTCCGATAGGGGGTAGCGCCGACGTTAACGACGTTCATGTGGTATTGAAAGTGGTACTAGCGTCAGTGGGCTGAATTTTTCGGTGAAGAATTAGGTTGGTCCGGATAAATACTCTTGCATCTTCGATTTTACGCGATATTTTCGTTTCAGAACGAAAGATGCAAGGATGGGGTGTTCTATGCTTCTAGAATTCAAAGTCAGCAATTACCTCTCCTTCCGTGACGAGACCGTTTTCTCCTTGCTGCCCGCCAAGGGGTGCAAGCAGCATCCCGACCACCTTCTCGTTTCGCCCCCTGTTGAGAAGATCAAGGCGTTACCCATGGCGGTGTGTTTTGGTGCAAATGCGTCGGGAAAATCCAATCTCTTCAAGGCGATGATGTTCTGTCGTGACCTTGTGCTTACTGGTCGCTCTCAGGATCTACCGATCGGCCGCCGCTGCTTCAAGCTCGAGCCGGGTCGCAAGGACCAGGTGAGCAGCTTCGAATGGCGCTTCAAGCACGAGGGCTGGCTCTTCTCTTATGGCCTGAGCTGCACCGAGACCCTCATCTCCGAGGAATGGCTCTACGGCAGCCAGGGGGGTGGGAAGTTGGCCCGGTTGTTCCAGCGCGAAACCCAGCCTGACGGCACGACCGAGTTGACCTTCGCGGCTAATGTGAAATTGCTGGGACAGAGCAAAGAGTTCCTGACCTTCGTGGCCCAGGGAACCAGGCCCAATCAACCCTTCTTGACCGAAGCAGAGGGACGGAACGTGCCGCTCGCCGCCCTCGCCCTGCGCTGGTTCCGCAACAAGCTGCTCTTTCTCACTCCTGATTCCCATGCTCTGAACCTACCCTTTGCCGCACAGGAGAACCCTGCAGAATTCCTGCGATTCCTCATCAGCGCCGATACCGGAGTGTCGTGCTTCTCTACGCGCACCCGACCAGAAACAGTGAGTTTCGAACAGGAATTCGCTGCCTTACCACCAACAGCCAGAGCACAACTCTCCGACACCCTCGGAAGGATCGATTCTCCTCAGATCTCCTTTCTGGGGTCTCCTGGCGGATCGATGCGGTATTATCTGAAGGATACCGACGACCCACACCTGCTCCGACGGGTCGATCTCATCTTCCAGCACCAAAGGAATCAGACCGCCGAGTTTCTCGAGCACGAGGAATCCCGGGGCACCCAGCGCTTGCTCCACCTCATTCCCGCCCTCCTCGACGTGTGCAACCAAGGGCGCATCCTGTTCATCGACGAGCTGGACACCAGTCTCCATCCCCTCCTCTCTAAGCACCTGCTCACGACCTTTCTGGCCATTCGCCAGCCGGACGCTTGCGGTCAGCTCATGGTCAACACCCATGAGACCTCTCTCCTCGACCTAGAGGTCCTGCGCAGCGATGAGATCCACTTCTTCGAGAAAGACAACCAGGGCGCCAGTCACGTGACCTCACTGGCTTCCTACAACACCCGCAGTGACCTGCGCATCGACAAGGGTTATCTCCACGGTCGCTTCGGCGCTATCCCCTACCTTGGCAATCCCATCCAGATCCTCGAGGCCGAGGCATGACGAAGATGAAGCAAATTCGCCAAAGGACCTATCGAGAGACAGGAGTGCGGCGCGATTGCCGCCTCTTCTTCATCGCTACCGAAGGCGAGAAGACCGAACCGCTCTATTTTGGTCATAAGTCCTTTCAATCTTCGCGGGTGGAGGTTGTCCTGTGTCCTTGCGAAGAGCATCGATCAGCGCCCGTGCATGTCCTCGAAACCTTGGAACAGAAACTGAAAAAAGCGAAGTGTACCGTTACGGTTATGACCAATGCTGGCTGGTCATCGATCGCGACCGTTGGACCGAAAAGGCACTGACCAGGGTGCAGCAAGAAGCGAGGACAAAAAAAATCCGAATCGCACTCTCGAACCCCAACTTCGAACTTTGGCTCCTCCTTCACCTATCTGAGGTGGAAGGCGGCAAGGAGATGACGAGCGTTGCGGTGAAGGCCCGATTACGGCGTGCACTTGGCGGCTCCTACAAGAAGACCAATCCGCCCCTGGAACAACTCCTCGTTGGCATCGAGGCGGCCTGTCAACGGGCAGCTCGCCTCGATGGGTGTGATAAACAGCAGCAGTGGCCAAAGAACCCCGGTAGTCGGGTCTACCTTCTCATTCGTGAACTTCGAGCGGCGCAGAGGGGATCTCTGACATCCTTTACTCAAGAACATCAGATCCTTGATGTCCCTTGACCAGGCAGCAGCCACAGACTTGAGCGGCAATAGGCTCCCCGGCATTGCTCGATGCAAGGCATCCCTCACGAGAGAGCGAGAGCCCTGGTCTCGAATACATCCAACTTTTCGTCCAACCAAACTCAGGGGCTTGCCTGTTATAGATGGGATTTCTAGGATGATCAGGTCCTGCTCGGCCCATTGAGCATGTCATCAATCACCGCGTCAAACCGGGGATGGCGGCCAATACAGGCGATCTCCTCAACGGTGGTTTCGGGGTCGAAGCTAAGCGGCGGCATGGGGCTCCTTTCCGGCCGTCAATTCAGCGACGAGCGCGACGAGCAGCTTTTCCCCGGTGGCGCGGGAGGCGGCGAGCTGTGTTTCCAACTCATCCACCAAGGCCATCAGTTCGTCCACCTTCGCCACAATCCGGCGTTGTTCGGCGAGGGGTGGGAGTGGGATGCGAATCTGCTCCCACTTACCTTTGTTAATGATGGGCGTGGCCGAACCCGAAGCGCGGGCGAACACCTGATCTTGAAAGTAACCTGATATGAGTGCGAGACAGAGGAACGCTGGACAATCCCGCTGTGATCTAATTGAGTTAATTTGCTGATTGAAGCCAAGCGTGTAGCGACAAATCGCCGCTTTTCCAATAGAACCCCCGATGCAGACCATGAGAATGTCATCAGCGATTGCCTCGGTGCTATTGGAGAGCCCCAGAGCGGTAATCTCTTTGTCAGCGGGAAGTATGACACCAGAAAATGTAATCTGACCTGGGCCAATGAAAGGGAATCCTGCCCCGTAGTTCGCAGATTCACTTGTGGGTGGCGTCTTCCCCGTCCTACAGATGCCGACTTCGGAGAGCGATTTCCACGACCAGTTCTGCGGCAAGTCGAACGGGTCCTCGCTATCGTTAGAATCCTCCGCCGGTTCGTCGTTGGGGTCTTGGGGGACGAGTTTGCCTTGGACGGCGAGGGTGAGGATGGATTTGCGCAGGTCAGCGGGGGGGATGGCGTAGGACGGGTGGAAGAGGAATGGGAGGTTGGCCGGGGTGGGCGCGTCGGCAAAGCGTGCCAGTGACGCGCGGGCGAGTGCGGCGTGTCGCGTCTCCCGTTCCTGCTGCTGCGCCTCCAGCCGATCACACAACGCCATCAACTCATCCACCTTCGCCACGATCCGCTTCTGTTCGGCGAGGGGTGGGAGTGGGATCCTTGCGGCCCTCAGCAGTTTGAAATGCCGGGCATAGCCTCGGCTTTCCAACGGCAGCCAGCGGAGCACCAAGTAGTAAAAACGTGGGTCGATGCAAATCGGTTGGAGTAGCTTCACGCCGTCTGCACCGACAACGAAATCAAAATCTATGAATTTTGTTTCCCGAGTGTGATCGCCAAACAAAACAATCGGTTCTGCAACGCTAATCACTCTGTCGGAGTCATCGCAGTACCCACGGATGAACATCTTGCCCTGGTCGATTACTGGGTACTTCCCTGCCTCCAGAATGTCCTTGGTTTGTACCTTCTTGCTTTGGTCTGACACCATGACTGTGGGTGTCGTGGCACCGATCCATTCCCAGTTCACTGGAACCTCGAATGCCTCATCGTCGGGGGGCGATCCTTGTTCTTCATCAGCGCGTTCGCCGCGGCCTGCTCGCCGACTCTTTTCAGCAAGAACTCGTTTCAACAACTGCGACGCTGG
>MGSU01000260.1 GCA_001799195.1 Deltaproteobacteria bacterium RIFOXYA12_FULL_61_11
GTACCCATCGAACTCAGCCTTTTCTCCAAGTCCCTCTTCACCCTGGACAACGTGCTCAAGGATCTTTCCCCTGGGATCCTCCAGGACAAGAACCTGCGTCGCCAGCTCATCCTCAGGGCCGCCAAGGCCTATCCCGAGATCATCCCCAAGAGCATGGCGATGAAGCTCGAGCAGTACCGCCGCACCAACGCCATCCCCTCCAACGAGGAATTCGCCCGCCGCCTCGGATCCGCCGCGGGGCTTTAATTCACGCTATTCCCCGTCAAGACGGTAGCCAGTACAGCCCGTGACTGCCCTCGTGGAGGACTCCAGCTCAGTACGATATCTCTTTGATAACAGGTATGAGGCGACGTCTTGCATTCCTCTGCCCGATGAGCGACAACCTGCCCACAGGGAGACTATGCGAGGGAAACAGCAAAGATGAAACTGGTCGAATGCGTTCCCAACTTCAGCGAAGGCCGAGACGAGTCGAAGATCAGGGCCATCACGGCCGCGATCGAGGCCGTGCCCGGCATCCGTCTCCTCGACGTCGATCCGGGCCGCAATACCAACCGCACCGTGGTCACCTTCGTCGGGGATCCCGAGGCCGTGCTCGAAGCCGCCTTCCTGGCTATACAGAAAGCCGCAGAGGTGATCGATATGCGCATGCATCGCGGCGAGCACGCCCGGCAGGGGGCCACCGACGTCTGCCCCTTCGTCCCGGTGAGCGGTGTGACCATGGAAGAGTGCGTCGCTTTGGCTCGCAGGCTCGGCTCCCGCGTTGGAGAGGAGTTGGGCATCCCGGTCTACCTCTACGAAGCGGCGGCCTCCGAGCCGCGGCGCCGCAACCTGGCCTATGTGCGCCAAGGCGAGTACGAGGGGTTGCCTGCAAAACTGATCGATCCCGCTTTCGTGCCCGACTTCGGCCCCGCGGTCTTCAATCCCCGCTCCGGGGCCATCGCCATTGGCGCCCGCGAGTTCCTCATCGCCTACAACCTCAACCTCAACACCAAGGACTCCAAGCTGGCCAACCGCGTCGCCGTGGCCATCCGCGAGCAAAGCAAGGTAGAGAAGGACGAGGTAGGCAAGGACCTCCTCGACGAACAGGGCGCCAAACGCTACACCAAGGGACTCCTCTCGTGCGTCAAGGCCACGGGGTGGTACCTTGAGCAGTACCGCACCGCCCAGGTCTCGGTGAACCTGACCAACTACAAGGTCACCCCCCTCCACGAACTGGTCGAGACAACACGCAAGGTGGCCGCCGAACTGGGACTCGTCGTCACCGGTTCGGAGCTGGTCGGACTCATCCCTAAGACCGCGCTGCTCGAGGCCGGGAAGTTCTACCTGCACCGGATGAACCGCAGCACCGGGGTCAGCGAGGAAGAACTCGTCGAGACCGCGGTGCGCTCCCTCGGGCTGAATGAACTCTACCCCTTCGACCCGAAGAAAAAGGTCATCGAATACGTCATCGCCGAACCGCCCTTGCTCCTCGGCATGAACCTGCGCGAGTTCGCCAATGAAGTGGCCTCGGACTCCCCCGCTCCCGGCGGCGGCAGCGTGGCCGCGCTCTGCGGCGCCCTATCGTGCGCGCTCTCCACCATGGTCGCCAATCTCACCTACACTAAGAAGGGCTTCAAGCAGGTCAAGAAAGAGCTGCGCCTGCTCGCCGAAGAGGGCCAAACACTCAAAGATACCTTCCTCTCTGACGTGGACGAGGACACCCGCGCCTTCAACCAGGTCATGGCCGCTCTCTTAGCACCGTCCGAGGAGAAGGCTTCCCGCCTAGCCGCCGCCAACCTCGCCGCGACCTCGGTGCCGCTCGGCGTACTGCGCCGCTCGCTGCAGGCCCTCACCTACGCGGAATTCGTGGCGACGAACGGCAACCCGAACTCGCTCTCGGACGCAGGCGTCGCCGCGATCACGGCCAGGGCGTGTGCCGAAGGCGCCTACCTCAACGTGCTGATCAACCTGCCGGGCCTGGCCGACAAGGCCTTCGCCACCGCTGCCAAGACCGAGGCAGAAGACCTCCGCGCTCGGGTCCGCACCAGCACCGAGACCGTCCTGGCCGCGATCGAAGCCAGGTTGTAAGTATTCAGTCTTGGGTGGGGCAAGGGGTCCTGTCGCCTCTCACCCCCACCATGCTCATACTTGCGCGTGGCGGGGGACCCCCGTCGGCGTCACCCCAACGAGGTAACAACAATAACCTGCAATTCACCCAAGAGTGAAGGGTTACACCAGGTTGCAGGCCGAACTTGACCTGCCGCGTCATTTGTGGTACAGCCGAGGCCATACTCGTGGAGGTCTTGCATGGTCCGGGCACTGCTCCTCTGCTGGCCCCTCTTCCTCGTTCTTGCCTGTGACGTCGCCGAAGCTCCCGATCCCACCCCCGACGGCAAGTACGCCCGAGAGCTCCGCCTCTACCACCGAGACCACCTGCCGCTGCGCTTCTCGCTGCAGCGCGACGACCAACCCGACTTCGTCCCCCTACCCGGGACACAGCCGCCCGAGCGCAGCGAGGAGTTCCTGATCGAGACCTCGCCGAAGCTCATTCAAGGTCGCGGCGACTGCATGATCTTCGGCACCACCCACTTCTTCGAGTATGCCTGGTATCTGCTCTTCGGCGAGCGTTTCGACGCCTCGCAACAGTACCTGGCCTACCGCTTCACCACCGCGCCCTGGAAGATCATGGCCACCGGCCATACCGGCACCGCGCTCAAGACCGTCGCGCTACTCAACGACGGCATGGTCGCCGAAGCCGACCACCCCTACGACCAAGAAGACCCTTGGTATGATCCGCCGGCCTCGCGTCCGATGGTACAGCGCCGCATCACCTTCGAGCCCTACCTCATCAACGACACCGGTAACCGCGACTGGTCCGAGGGGGCCTACACCGCGGAGCACATCGTGGAGATCAAAGAAGACATGGTCGCCAATCACGCGCCGGTGCTCCTCTCGGTGACCGAGTGGGGTGGCTTTATTTGGCACGTCATGGTCGTGGTCGGCTGGGACGAAGCCGGTCTGTACCTGCGCGACTCCCTGGCCGTGAGCGATACCTCTGAGCACCAAGTCTACCGCGAGTTCTTCACCCGCGCCAGCTACGACGAGATCGTCGACCTCGGCATCGCTGCCTGGTCGGCCAGGTTCAGCGAGAGACCGGCACGCATCACCGACGGCTTGGTTTACGGCCTGGAGGAATTCAAACGTAACCTTTTATGCCTGCTGCTGAGCAACTGCCCCCTCGACCTGGCTTTGGAGGACGAGGCCAAGACGCCCTGAGCCCGCGGCCCCCTCTCACGGTACCACCGCTAACATCTGGAACTCGTTGTAACCCATGTCCGAGCTGCCGCCCCGGTAGAGGTCCCAGGCGAACAGTTCCTTCTCGCGGTCATAGGCGATGATAGTGGCATGCATACTTGTCTCGTCATAACGCTCGTTGGGGTCATAGACGAAGATCAGGTCGGCTCGGCTGCAGCGGATCATTCGGTAGACCAGCACGGCGTGGGCATACGTGGCGCTGGCCAGTCCGAGCAGGGGCATCTGTTTGCGCCGCAGCCGTTCCCACAACCGCTCGACCACCACGGCCGGCTCGGTGAGATCGGTACCGGGCGGCGAAAAGAGCGACGTCTCGAGGAAGTCGCGCAATTCGACGATCTGTGAGCCGACGGTGTTGCGCTCGACCTGGAGGAGCGAGGACAGCTCGTAGAATTGGTCGGGCATGGCCGTGGTGTAGTCCCGGAGCGTGGCATACCCATTCACGTCGAGCTTGATCAGTCCGCCGCTGACCAGGGACGCGGTGAGGTTGTCCTGGGAGATCCCCGTCTTGTCAGCTTCAGGGTGATACCGCCCGTGCTGGGACAGATGTCCGACCAGATAGGCCATGCCGTAGCACATGCCGGTCATCTCGTACTCGGCGGCCAGGCCGACCACCCGGTCATTGGTCACGAGCGGCGTGTCCTCGAGGATGTGCAACCCCCGCGACGAGATGGCCTCGAGCTCTCCGAAACTCGTTGCGCTGCGCCCCGTGCTCCACTCCAACTCGGCTAGATAGGGGTTGGGATTGAGCGGCGGCGGCGCCGGAGGATCCGCGGGGGCCTCTCCTTGGGGGTCGATAGGCGGGAGGGGAGTTTCCTCGGTCTCGAGTTCGGTCACCTCGACCTTACCGAGGTTGAGCGCGGGAGCACCGCTCTGGGGTCTTTGCTCGGGTGTGGAAGTAGGCGCTGTGGGGAGAGTCCCGAGAGAGGGTCTCGGGGTGGTCGGGGTACTCGCGAGGTCGGAACTGGCTTCTCCCTCGAAAAGGACCTCCTCGGGTTCCGCGCTCTTCTGGTCGTCCTCGCACGCCACGAGGCCGCAGCAACCAATGAAGAGGAAGAGAACATAGGGAACCGGCCGCATAATCGTTCCTCCTGAGCAACGAGTTGATGGTAGCTCGACCACCCGCATCCCGCAAGTACGTGGCTCCAGACTCAGGATCCACCGGCCTGGGCGAACCGGTACCCGAGGTAAGCACCGAGCAAGAAGCCCTCTCCCAAGGGAGCATCGGCCTCATACCCACGGGTCTTCCAGCCGGCCTCGAGCTCTCCGAACCATCCCCGGATCGACGGGCTGCGCCAGATACCCCTGACCCTGCCGTAGGGTCGCCGGTCGAGGAAGGTCGTCCGGTCCGGATCGACCTCGCGCACAAGGCCGACCTTGGTGGCGAGGGTCCACGTCCCGAGGAACCGGACCGGCCAATCCACCCTGACAAGAGCGCTATCGGGGCGTTCGTGCGAGAGGACCTCGAAGCCGAGCCAACCCGTTCCGGGCGCCATGGGCATCAACAGATCGAGAACATAACGCTCTCCGAACGGCACCAAGGCATAGCCGAACCGCGGAACCACGGGCAGAGGCCACGCCAGGGGCCGATCCATCGCGCCGGTGGCGAGGTACTCGAAATCCAGCCAGAGCGCCTGGAGCAAGAGGGGATCCACGAGATTGAGCAGAGCCCTCGCGCCGACTCCTGCGACCGAAGGGCCGGCCACCGCACGCCCGGTCTGCCGGGCTACCTCGGCCCTAACCTCGAGTACTGCGTTGACATCGTTGTTCCTCGAACCTCCTCCGGCGGACAAAGCGGTCAGGAGGAGCAGCCCCCGGCTGAGCCCATAGGTGTCGCCGGGATTGAGGCGCACCTCTCTCCAATCGACCATGCTCTCTGCCAAACGGTCGGAAGCCACGGCGCTGGCCTCGAACCCACCCAGACTGAACAATTGGTTCTCCACGGGACTCAAGGTACCGAGATAGCCGGTCAGACCAAGATAGCTGTTGTCGAACACATAGACATAGGGGGCAGGCAGGCCGAGCCGGACCCGCAAGCCCGACACCCCGAGTTCGCGACCGCGAGCTGAGTGTCCGAAAACCTCGTGGATGACCATGACGGTCCAGGAGGCCAACGCGAGGTCGACAGCCACCAGTTTCAACAAGCGCAGCCAAGGAGTGCTGAGCCTCCCCTGCAACAGGTATTCGCTGCTGTTGAAGAGCAGGAAGCCCAGCACCTCGCCATAACGGGCTCCCGCACGGGGACCGAGATAGCGATCACCGCCGGCTTGCAGGACGGGATCAAACCCCCCGAGCTCCAACTCCGGCGGAGCTTCAGCGCGCACGATCGAAGCCCACCAGACGACGAGGAACATCGCCCGGAGGAGCGCCGCTACCGTGCCTCGGCCCGACCTCGTCATGAGCCGTCTCAGGGTAACCCGTTGAACTTGCGCCCCACCCACCCGAGGGCGAAGAGCACACAGAGCAGGAGGACGAACCAAGGTGTATCCCATACTCCGAACACCTGGCCGGCCCGGACCTGGAAACGAGGCGGGAGTTCCTCGAGCACGGAGGCGAGGGTACTCCCCGGTCGCACGTGGAGCACCTCGTTCTCGGCTGCCAACCGCAGGAAGAGACGTGGGTCGGAGAGCACGACGTCGGCCTCTCGCCCTCCGCCCCGACACAGGAACCGGGTCCTGGCCTGGCGGAGCTCGCCCTCCATGGTGACCGCCGCTTCGACGGTATACACCCCGGGTTCCACCAGCGGGAGGCGCCAACGAACCATGCCCTCTTCATTGCCTTCTGCCCGATGCACGGCCTCTACCCGTCCCTGGGAGACGAGTTGGAGTTCGATGGCGCCGCGATGGGGTTGGAAGTCCCAGTTCCTGGCAGTGACCTCGACCTGTACCTCCTCTCCGAGGACATAGTCCCGCCGGTCGGTCTCCACGCGCAGGCGGTCGAACTCGTCCGCCCGCGTGAGAAAGGCCGTACTCTTGCGAAAGAATTCTCGGTAATGCCGCCCATCC
>MGSU01000261.1 GCA_001799195.1 Deltaproteobacteria bacterium RIFOXYA12_FULL_61_11
CGGACACGAACTTCGTCGAAGAGTTGGGGGACGACGAAGCGGCCGGAGAGGAAGCCGACCAGCTCCAGGCCGATCTGCTTGAGGACGTCGTCGACGCCGACGATTTCCTCGGCGAGGACGTCGCGGCCAGTTACTTCCTCACCGCCGAGGATGCGGAACCGGCCTTCGATGCTGAGGGCCGGCGAGCCCTGGACCCCGCCAAGAAGGTTCGCGAGCGAGTACTCTACCCCTGCACGACCAAACCGTGCAGGGTCAAGAAAGTAGTCTGGGTCCTGACCCGCGGTGTGGCCCCGGCCCGCTCGGTGGTCGTGGAGAAGCACTTTACCTATTCCTCGGTACGCGGGGCCCGCGACGGAGATCGCAATCTCACCACTGCCTACCGTCCGAACAACGCCGACAACCCGGGGAAGCCGTTCTGGGTCTTCGCGAAAGTCACGAGGCTGATCCGCTTCGAACACGGAAATCTGAAAGAGATCATCCACAACGAACATTTCGAGGACCGCAAAGCACGCGCCTATCTCAATGTGCGCAGGGTGTTGCAAAAGCCCCGGCCCGGGGTCGAACGCATCGTCAACCTCCGCACCTATCAGACGAATGGCGAAGGAGTCGGTACCGGCGAGGTAACCCGGCGCGTCGTCTTTACCAACGGCAGTATCCGCCAGCACATCACCACCTTCACCCGTACCGCCGGGGTGGACAAGGGCGAATTCAAAGGACTAGACCGGAAGGGGCGTCGCCGCAGCGGCAGCTTCGAGATCAAACGCAAGGGCGACGGTTGCCCCATCAACGACGAAGGCACCATGGCCCTGGTCCTGATCTATCCGGCCCCCGTGACCACCACGAACTTGCCCGACTTCCTCAGGGCAGAAGAACAGGGGGATGTTGCGGTTTCCAGTACCACAACTGCTGTGGTGCCCCTGACCAGGAAACGCGAACGGCTCGACATCACCTTGGGGAGTGGCAAGCGCACGACCAAGGGGACCTTGACCATGTCGAACGACACGAAGCGCACGAAAGAAACCGTGCAGACCATCATCCGTCCGCTCGCCTGTGCCAATTACCAGGGTCGTTACAAGGCCACGGTCATGGGCACCAAGTACAACCGGGCCACCATCGACCTCATTCGTCAGGTTTGGCAAGGCTTTACCAGGACCCATGGGGTGATCACCAACCGCGACGGTACGAGGAAGAAGGTCGATTTCGTGGCCTACCAAGGTGTGCGCCTCGGGAAGAAGTTCCAGTAATCCGCCAGGTTCCCGCAGGCAGTTACTTCACCCCTTTCAATGAACATATCGGTGGCATGCGGAGTTTGTGGGCGCTGGCGAGGTGCCGTCGCAGGTAGAGTTGTGCCACCTCGCATTGCCGAGAGGAAAGACCTGGGATTTCTTGGAGCCCTTGCAGAGTCAGACCGGGATGACTGTTCTGGAGGGTCAGGGCCCACTCCAACTCGGCGTAGCTCGCGCCGATTTGTTCCTCGTCGCTGGGGCTTCCTTCCCAGAGGCCGTCCGTGGGCGCGGCCCGGCGAATACCCTCGGAAACCCCGAGAAAGGCGCCGAGTTCGTAGACCTCGGATTTGACGAGGTCGCCGATGGGCGAGAGGTCCACGCCCCCGTCCCCGTACTTGGTGAAGAAACCGACCCCGAAGTCCTCGATCTTATTGCCGGTGCCGCACACCAGAGCCGAGGAGGCATTGGCCGCGGCATAGAGCGCGGTCATGCGCAGGCGCGAGCGGGCGTTCGCCAGGGCCAGAGGAGTTCGAAAGTCCTCGGGCAGGTCCTCGGTCAGTCGATCGAAGGTCAAGGTGAGGTCGAGGGTCCTTGGGGTGACGTTCACGAAGGTCGTGTCCAGGAAGGTGAGATGCTCGGAGGCCAGAGCGAGTTGGCCGGGAGCTTGGTGGATCGGTAGGCTGAGGGCGGTGACCGGCAGGCCGGTGTGGCCGCACAGGGTCGAGCAGACCGCCGAATCGATGCCCCCAGAAACGCCGATGACGAGGCCGTGCTGCCCGGCCTCCCGCACCTGCCGGCAGAGCCAGGTGACGAGGTGGTGCGTTACACTCCCGCAGTCCATGGTGCTTTCCCTGAGTTCAATCACTCGTGGGGAGGACCTGGTACTCCCCGACCTCTGCCGTGCCCTGTTGGCCGAGGAGATCGACCTCGGAGACGGTGAAGGAGATACGGTCCCCCTTGTTCAGCCCGGGCAGTACGGTTTCCTCCGCACCATAGCCGGCGAGGAGGTGGTAGATATAGTACTCACCCTCGAGCCCGATCCCTCCCTCTTTTGGCGGCGTGTATGAGACCGTGTTCCCTTGGGTCGTCTCGGTTCCTTCCAGAATGCGGCGCAGTTTGGCAGGGCGGGCGCTGTAGCGCAACCGGAGGGTGAGTTCTTGCCCCACGCTCAGGCGCAGCACGGATTGGGGATCCTCGGCGCGATCGAGGGCCGTGATCTCGACCTTGGCACTGTCGGCGGGGTCGTTCGGCCCCTGTTCAAAGATCGTATCGAGGGTCACTTCCACTACTTCTGCCGTAACCACGGCTGAGGCCGCGCGGGCCAGGCCGGGCTCCGGTGTACCCTCGTCCGGCAGTCCACTAGGGGGGGGGGGGTACGTCTGCGCGGTGGACGTATCTTGATTATTCGTCATCGAGGAGGGGAGGGCATTGTTGCCACTGGTGCGGTCCCCATCCTCGGAGGCCGGTTCGCAGCCGTAGGTCAACCCGAGAGCGAGCGCGAAGGCCAAGAGGGTCTTCATGGCAGGGTTCCTCGAAGAGTTACAACTGGGGGTAAGGTAGCCTAAAGAGCAGGACTCTGACAAGTCGTGCGACCACGGTCGTTCTCGACAGCTCAACCGGACGAACCTTGCCGAACGGCCGAAGAGCGATTAGATTAGCCCAGGATTACGCTCTCTGGAAGCAGGATGGAAGGAGCGATGTACCCACTCGTGGACGCAGGATGAAGGATGAACAACCGGAACCCCGCTGAGCGGCGCTCGCGGTTTTTGCCGATAGCCTGGAACTGTTTGGTGAACCGACGTTCGCCGATGGGCTTGATCCACTTCGTGACCAACCGCTGCAACGCGAAGTGTGCCCATTGCTTCCACGGATACGGCCGCGAGGTCGAACAGACCGCTCGAACCGGCTTGTTCTCACATCCCGGTGACGCCGAGTTGCGCCTCGATGAGCTCGAGCAGCTCGCTCGGCACCTCGGTCCTTGCCTGTTCAATGTCAACCTCAGCGGCGGCGAGCCCTTCCTGCGCGAGGACCTCGAGGCCATCGGCCGAGCCTACCTCGGACTCGGAGGGGCGGCTTCCCTCTTTGTCAGCACCAACGGCAGTTTTCCCGAACGCGCCCTCTCGTTGGCCAGGATGGTCGCCGTGGAGTATCCTGACCGCGTGCTCTTCCTGTCCATCTCCTTGGACGACTTGCCCGAGCGGCACGACCGCGCCAGAGGGATCCCCGGCCTCTTCGAAAACGCACTCGCGACCTACCATCGCGCGAGGGAGGTTGCCTCCAACGTGCGTTGCCTGATCAACCTGACTGTGTCCGAGTACAACTACCGCAGCGCTGCGGCCGCGTATCATCACCTCATCCGGGATTGCGGCGTGCGGAACCTCACCCTCGGGATGGCCAGGAACGAGGGTTTCTACACCGCCTCCAAGGGCTTGGAGGCGGAAGTCCTGGCCACGCTCGAAGCAGTGCAAGGCTTCCTCCGGAAGGACCGACGGGCCGGACGTCTCGAGAGTCCGTCGGAGGCGAGCGGCCTCTTGGCCACCATGCACGAGGCCAAGAACCGACTCCAGACCCAGTTCCTCGAGAACCAGCGACGCCAGCCGGGCTATGTGCTCGCGTGCCGGGCCGCGGCGCTCTTCGGCATCCTCGGGCCGAGCGGCGAGGTTTTTCCCTGTGAATTGGTGCCGCGTTCTCTGGGTAATGTGCGGGATTATTATTACGAATTCATTGACTTGTGGCACGATTCCAAGGCCGAGGCCATGCGCACTTGGATCGCGACGACCCGTTGTCACTGTACCTACGAATGCGCCTGGACCTACAACCTGCTCGCCGACTGGGGTTGTCTCGGAGCCATGGCCGGCCTGGGGTTGTGCACGAGGATCGGTCGGCCGCGCACCGACGGGTGAACGATGGAAGCCTCTCCCCTCGGTCCGGTCCGCGTGTTGGTCAGCGCCTGTCTCCTCGGCGAAGAGGTTCGGTACGACGGGAAGCACACGTACGACGCCTTCCTGGTGGAACAGTTAGGGCGCCATGTCGTGTGGGAGGGCATTTGCCCCGAGCGGGACAGCGGTATGCCCATCCCGCGACCCCCGATGCGGCTTATCGGCGAAGCTGCCGCCCCACGGCTCATCAGCCGTACCGGGGCTGATCTGACCGAACAGATGCAGCGTTTCATAGAGAGAAAACTGGCGGCCCTCGAGGCGATCGAGTTGTGCGGCTATGTGTGCAAGTCCAATTCGCCCAGCTCGGGTATGACCCAGGTACACATCTATGACGAGCAAGGCCGGGCTGCCGGCACAGGTTCGGGACTTTTTACGGCTGCCTTCCTACGGCGCTTTCCCCTGATCCCGGTGGAAGAAGAAGGCCGTTTGCGCGATGCTCGGTTGCGCGAGGCCTTCATCGAGAGGCTCTTCTGCCGACGGCGCTGGCTCGATCTGATGGCCTCGGGACCCGATCGCGGCACCTTGGTTGAGTTCCACACCGAGCACAAGTTCCTCCTCCTATCGCATGGTCGCCGCGGGTATACCGAACTGGGTCGGTTGGTCGCCGCTGCCAAGGACTACGAACCGCAAACCCTGTTCGCGACCTACGAAAAGATGTTCATGGCAACTCTGGCCCAACCGAGTACGGTGAAGAAGGTTCTCGACGTCCTGCAACACCTGCTCGGCTTCTTCAAGGAACAACTCAGCGGAGACGAGAAACGCGAACTGCTCGAAACCTTCGAAACCTATCGCCGTTCTCAGGTGCCTTTGATCGTGCCGCTCACCCTGATCCAACAGTACGTGCGCAAGTACGAGGTGACCTATCTCGCCCGTCAGGTGTATCTCTCGCCCTATCCGGCCGACCTGATGCTGCGCAACAGTCTGTGATTATTTAGGTAAAGGGGAATAGGACGAACACGCTCCCCTGCATCGAAGCCAACCAACTCGTGAACCAACTCACCACGGGGCGAAATTGAAGGTGTAGTGCTTTTCCTCGAAGAGCCTGATGGCCACGTCGACCACCGCGGGGTCGTAGAGTTCACCGCGGTTGCGCAAGATCTCTTCGAGGGCCTTGTCGAGACCGAGGGCGGGACGGTAGGGGCGATGCGAGGCCATGACCTCGATCACGTCGGCCACGCAGAGGATGCGGGCCTCGAGCAGGATCGCTTCACCGACGAGGCCAGCCGGGTAACCCGAACCGTTCCAACGTTCGTGGTGCTGCAACACGCTCGGGGCGATCGGCCAGGGGAACTCGATGTTCTTGAGGATGTCGTAGCCGACCTCGGGGTGGAGTTTGATGATATTAAACTCGATCTCGCTGATCCTGCCCGGTTTCGACAGGATCTCGGCCGGGATGTAGATCTTGCCGATATCGTGGATGATGCCCGCGAGGCGGATGCCCTCGACCCGTTTCTCGGGGAGTTGCATCTCTTGGGCGATGGCCTGGGCGAGGTCAGAAACGCGGCGCTGGTGTCCGGCCGTATAGGGATCTCGGATCTCGAGGGTCAAGGAGATCGCATGGATGATGCCCTCCATGGTCCGCTGCATCTTGACGAAGCTCTGCCTCAGGTTCTCTTCCTGCTGCTTGTGCGCGGTGATGTCGCGGATGATGCCCTGGTAGCCCATGGGCTCATGGTCGTCCGAGAGCCACACCGTGGAGGTGAGGAGACAATCGAGCAGCTTGCCATTCTTGTGCTTGAGCTTCACCTCGTATTCGCGGACGAAACCCTTCTGTTCTATCTCTGACTGGAACCGGGCCCGGTCATGGGGACAGTGATAGAGCTGCGAGGCCTCGCGGCCGATGATGTCCTCGCGGGAATAACCGAAGAGCTCCAATCCGGCGCGGTTGATGTCGACAAAACGTCCGTCGCGGGACGTCACATAAATGGCATCCCTCGAGCCCTCGAAGAGGTTGTGCAACATGCGCTCGCCGTCCCGGACCGACTTGTCCATCCCGCTTAACCCATCTAAACGGGTGCGCAATTCCCCGACTTGGAGAGTAAGGCGATCGAGTTCGGCGAGGAGTTGGGGTTTGGTCCGGCGGTCTTGAGCCATGTTGCCTCGCTCCTCGGTGGTCCGTCTTTTGTTGATCTTGGTGCGGTGACCCTAACCCGACGTAGGGGTTGGCCGGATGTTCCTCCTACCATTTCATCGATAGCGGGTCAAATGGGCTACAGCCGGAGGGTGTGCGTCAGCAAAGAGGGGATAGGTGCTTGACCTTTCCTGGCGGTGTGATATTGTAGATGAACGTCT
>MGSU01000262.1 GCA_001799195.1 Deltaproteobacteria bacterium RIFOXYA12_FULL_61_11
GACCCTGACCTTCGGCACCTGTCCGACCACAATCGTCGAAAAGGCGCAAATCAACGGCATCTGGGTCTACTCGGTCTTCCGCTGTGATTTCACCGTGTCCGATCCCGACGGAACCACCCCGACGGTCGCCTTGGCCGGTCCGAGCGGGATGATCCTGACCAACGGCAATCGCCGCGTCGAGTACACCGTGCCCGAGGTGGCTGCCGACAGTCCGGTCAACTTCACCCTGACCGTGGGCGACGGCGTGATCGACGTCCCCTACCCGAGGAGTTTCACGATCTTGAACGTCAATGCGGCCCCGGTGCTCGCCGCCATCGGCAACCGGACCGCAGTCGAGTTGGTACCGCTCGTCCTCACGCTCTCGGCCACCGATCCCGACGCGGGCCAGACCCTGACCTACACGGTCACCGGGCTGCCCGGGTTCGCCAGCTTCAACGCCGGTACCCGGATCCTCACCTTCTCGCCGCAACCCGGGCACGCCGGGGTCTACAGCGGCATCACCGCGACCGTCAGCGACGGCAGCGCCACGGACAGCGAGACCTTCAGCCTGACCGTGGATGAAGCCGGTCCCCAGGACGCCACCAATACGGTCGACCTGCAGGGCAATGCCAGTCTGAAGGTGGATATCCTCTTCGTCCTGGACACCTCGGGTTCCATGGACTACGTGGCCTCGGGCATCTCCGACTTCCTAGGCGACTTCCTCGCCCAACTCGACGAGCACCTCGACTTCCAGATCGCCCTGCTGTTGGCCCACAGCAGCGGTGACTGGTCCGGCCGACTCTACAACTACGGTACGGCGCCGAAGATCCTCAAGAAGATCAATTATCAAAATCTCGACGGTTCAGTGAACGTGACGGCTCTCCAGGCCGCCTTCGCGATGAACTTCGAGCACTACGTCAGCGGCCAGCCCGATGGCGGTGAGGCCGGGCTGTACTCTTACAACAAGGCCGTGGTCGACCTCCTCGGCGCCCCCAACCCGGGGTCGGTGGCGGGTATCGAGACCCTGCGCGAGTTCTTCCGCCAGGACGCCACGCTGAACGTGATCTGGCTAGCCGACGAGAACGACGTCTGCTACCGGTACGGCATCAATTCGGCGGTGACCTACACCAGTTCCGATATCAACTGGCTGTGTACCAACCACCGCACCCACGTCGACTTCTTCGGCCAGGACACGGACAACAGCAACGAGTGCTCGTCCTACTTCAGCCTGTGCTTCAACTCCGCCACGCCGGTATTGCAGCGGCACCCCGCCGCGCGCACCACCACCGCGGAGACCATCTACTCCAACACCGTGGCGCTCAAAGGCGACCGCCCGGTGAGCATGTCCGGCATCATCTTCCGCGACATGGACAACCCGGCGCTGTACCCGGGGCTCGGCCTCAACGGCGAGAACCAGACCGGCCGCGGCTACAAAGAGGCCATCAAGGTCAGCCTGGGCAACCCGGACCTCGACGACCTCGACGAGGCTTTCCTCGGTCACGTCGTCGACATGCTCGAGATCAAGACGGGTGCCGTGGACTTCAGCGAATCCATGGTCAAGCTCGGCGCCGTGGCCGGTTCGGTGGCCGTGGACGTGACCCTCGACCACGAGCCGATCCCCGAGACCCTCGCCGCCTTCATCATGGCCGTGAACGGCGTGCCGCTGGCCGAGCCCGTGGAAATCAGCGTGCAGCCCAAGGACGGCGAGGTGGTCAGCGTCGTGGTCCCGAGCGAGTATTATTTCGACGCCCTCCAGCTCCGCGTGGACTATCAGTACCTGCCGTAAGCTCGGTGGTACTCCAGGAGAAGCCCCCCGTCGGCGCCACCCCGTCGAGGTAGAGTCACGCCAGGGCAACACACCCAAGACAGGACTATTACCTTGTTCCCTGGCTCTTCCTAGAAGGGTTACACCCACCTGGCATCCTTTGCTTGTTTTGCAGAATTGTTATGCATTCCGTACACGCACGAGCACCTTCGTGACCGCAGGCTGAATTCAATATATAATTAATATCAATTTATTACAGTATTGCATGTAAATGTTCAATATGGCACGAATACTGCTTAGTATTTCCGCGTTACGTTGTTCTGGAGTACTCGATGGCCGCCACCCTCCTCGTCAGCCTGCTCACGGCAGCACTCCTCGGAGTGAGTTCCTGCGGTGAAATGGCCTATGACGAGTACGAGGACTACGAGGCTCCCGGCGAGGCAATTCCCATGTATCCCGCCCAACAACACGTCCGCCCCTCGCTCTCGGTTCCCCAACCCGTGACCGCGCCCGCCAGCGGAGCCGAGCAAGCCCTGCCGAGCAATGCGCACCTCCTGCCGACCATGCCCGTCGTCAACCCGCAGCCGGTGCAGACCGCCCAACCGCTCGTGGTCGCCGCCGCTGCCGGAGAACCTGCCGACCAGACCGCCCCCCGTTCCGTCGCGGCAGGGCTCAACGGGGGTTGCTTCGACGTGCTCGACAGTGCGGGGGTCGACTACACAACCCAGGGGCAGTCCTCGAGCGACAGCCATTGCCAGATCGCCCATCCGATCAAGCTCTCCTCCAACGTGAACGGGATCAAGTTCTCGGGCAACGGCATGCTGGCCTCCTGCGAACTCGGACGCCGGATCTACCTCCTGACCATGTTGGTTAAAGCCCGCCGCATCGTCGAGATCGGGCAGTACGGAACGTACAATTGCCGGAAGATCGCCGGTTCCTCGAGCTGGAGCAATCACGCCAACGCCAATGCCATCGACCTGGCCTGGTTCAAGGACGCCGACGGAAAGGAGTACAACCTGGTCAAGCATTATTGGGACAATGACGAACGCGGCGCCTTCCTGCGCTGGCTCGGCGAAGAGATGCACCAACAGAAGCTGTTCAATACCGTACTCACCCCGGCCTACAACTCGGTCCACGCCAATCACTTCCACGTCGACATCAACGGCAAGGGCACCTACTACAAGAAATTCACCGCGCAACCGGAAGAAGCCGAAGAATACTATTTCGGCGAAAACCTGACCGGGGATTGAGCCCCCGCCAGGAGTTCTCAGGTTTCGACGTGCGCGTTGACAACCACGCGGGGAATGCTCAACCCGAGCGAAAAGCTGAAGCTGTGCCGACGGTCGACCACCCCACCGAGTTGGGAAGCTAGTACCGTGATCAGCGCGAGTTGGTGTTTGGGGCACCAGAGGTACCAAGGCGGATCCCCGGGGTAGCACGGATCACTATACAAGAGTTCAAGACCATCTCCGGGGGCGGTCCGCACCTCGATAACGATAGGCGCTTCCAAACGACTCAGGGAACATCGTCTGCTGACGAGCAACAGCTCGTGGAACAGCAGCATCATGGGTTGCGCCAGATCGGCGGGTACATGTTCGGGTTCGTGCAGGAATTTGAGCTCTGCCCCTGAGAAACACGCAAGGTCAGGTATCAGGTTCTGGTTATCGAGCAACAGGTGCGGCAACAGGGTAGTGAGAGCAACCCGATCGAGGTGGGAAGCCTTATACACGCGTCTCAGGGTCTGACTTATCAGCTTGATGCGGCTGCGGGTCTCGTCGAGGCAGGTTGTTTCCGGAACGTTGAGGTAGACGCGAAGAGCATGATTGAGCAACGAGTCGACGAGTTGGAGATTGTTGAAGACGCGGTGCTCGAGTTCCCTGAATAGAATCTCTCGATCGGCTCTGTGCAGGTCGAGCATGGTGGCTGGCCTTGGTCGTCACTCCCAGCCATTGTACGGGTGGAAGAACAAAGTAGCAATACAAACATGAAGTTGTCCCAAAATGGGACAACTCGTTTGCGCAAAGTCGAAAAGTTGTCCCAAAATGGGACAGTTTGTCGACGAGCAGGAGGGATGTTTCAGGTTACGAGAGCAACGGAATTTTGCATCCATGGCAGGAACGAAACGATGCCCACATTGCAGAAAGTGGTCATCACCGCGACGGGGTGGCGCCGACGGGGGTCCCCCGCCACGCGCAAGGATGAGCATGGTGGGGGCGGCCGCAAGGATGCGGACCTCCAGCGCCGCGTAGGATGCAGCGGAGTCGGGGTGCGAGGCGACAGGACCCCTCGATCCACCCACGACTGAACTGACAAGTTGCGCACACGGTTGACTTGTGGTTTCGAGCATTGGAAAGAGATACCTTGCGGTACGGCACCTGGAAGAAGGTCATGACCACGGGAGAGCAGGAGCAAGGCGAGCGGATCATACTCCTCCTCGATGACGATCCGAATTTCTTCCGGCTGCTGCGCCTCGTGTTGCCGGAACACTACTCCCTACTCTGGTGCACGCGGGGCGAGGATGCTTTGACCCTCCTCTCCGCACGACCGGTAGACCTGGTTCTGGTCGACCTGTTGCTCGATGGAGTACGGCCAACCTCGAGTCGCGCGTTCGTGTCGGCAATCTCCGCACAGTACCCGTTCCTGAAGGTCGTCCTGCTCAGCGCTCATCTCCACGACAGCGTGGTCGAGGACTTCCTGGAAATGCCGAATGTCGTCGATGCCTGGGACAAGAACGTGCAAGAAACGCTGCTCGTGCGCCGGCTGGCCAACTTGTGCGCCTCCGGTCAACCTCGCTACAGCGCCTCCGACCCCATCGCCTTGCTGGAGCTCTTCGAACGCCAACGACACCTCTGCGCCCGCCTCGATCGTTTCCTCACGGTCGGGGTGATCGGTATCGTGGAGCACTTGGCCGCCGAACGCGACATTTCCCGCAGCGAAGCCTTGCGCTACCTCGGCTTGGCGCGCTCGACCTATTACCGGATGTTGCATGAACAGAAAGGAGCATGGGATTGTGATACTACGCTGCCAGCAGAGTGAGGCCCTCTTCTCCCCGCCTCGCTTCCTCTGGGCAATGGTGCTTGGCATGTGGAGTGCGCTCGGTGGTGCTGCAGTCGAGGACGAGCAGACCCTGCGAGAACCCCGGCGCGTGGTGCTGGAACCCGAAGTCGCTCCAGACCGGATTTGGCCACGTCGCAGCTCGGTTATCGAACGCGAGGACTTCGATGATCGCGCTGCCGTGCAGGTCGACGAGGTCTTACGGGGCCATCCCCAACTCGACCTTGCCGCGGCCGGAACCGTGGGCGAAAGCAGCAAGGTCCGTCTGCACGGGGTCGATGATCGCCGGATTGCCGTGTCCTACGAAGGGTTCCGCTTGAACTCGCCCCTTGATCATTCGTTCGATTTCAACATATTACAAGCCTTCGCCTTTGAACGGATCGAGGTGCTGGGGGGACCGTGGTCGGTGCTCTACGGCAGCGACTCGGCCGGCGGGGCCATCGTGCTGGTCCCACGGGCACGGGTGAGTGAACCGCTGGCCCTCGCGGTCCTGGCAGGTGCGCGGCCGACCTTGTACGAACAGGCCTATGGTGGTACGGCCCTCGAAGAGGGTGGGTTGTTCCTCGGTGCGGCCAGGCACGACAGCGCAGGGGTCGGCTCGAACGACCGGTCCAACGCCACAGGGTTCGCCCTCCAGGCTGAACTGGTCCGCGGCCAACATCGCTTCTCTGCTTTTTCCCTGGGGTCAGCCCTCGAGAAAGGTGTCGCGGTAGAACTCGGGCCCGCCGGTTTTGTGCGTGACCGAGATCGGGAGCTGCAACGCATCTTCGCCCTCGCCGGGGTCGGTTACGACGTGCTCTTCGGCGATGAGGCGACGATCAAGGCACGAGCCGGGTGGCTCTTCGATGGCACCACCCTGCGAGACGGTCCCGAGGCAGACGATGGAGCGGCCTTTGGTACTCGCGACCGAGGCTATCGCTACGCCGCCGAGGTCGTCGCCGAGGTGCAACTCGCGGCGGACCACCTCCTACGCGCGGAACTCGAGGTCCAGCACGATCGGGTCGAGAGCGCGGTCGCTGCTTCGGCCGAGTATGTCGATCAGGGACTCGCTCCGGCAGCGAAGACGATCCCTGCCTATTCCGTGGTCGATCGCTATCGCCCCCTCTCGGGGTTGACTCTCGAGACCGGGGTGCGTTTCGATCACTATGCCGGGTTTCCCGAAGTCACTCCTCGTGCCGGTGCCGAGTATCGGCTGACCTCGACCGGCACCGCCGTGGTCGTGGCTGTCGGCAAAGGCTTTCGAGCGCCGTCGCCGTTGGAGCTCTCCGCCTCGCCCGTCGCCAATGCCTCGCTCGAGCCGGAACAGAGTATTGAAGTCCTGGCAGGCCTTCGCCAAGCGCTGTTCTCGGAGCGCCTCCAGTTCGACGCAGAGGCCTTCCACGCTCGACATCGCGGCCTCATTCAGCTCGACCCCGGGACCGAACGCTTGGAGAACCTCGGCCGGGTAGACGTGGATGGCATCGACCTGCAGGTCTCGTTGCAACCGTGGCGCGGGTGGCAGCTACGCAGTGGCTGCAAGGCAATCCTGGCGCGGGATCTCCTCGCGGCGGAAGGCCAACCAGAGGAACTGCCCTTCCAGCCGCGGCTGACCTGGTCGGTTGCGGCCCGGGGCGAACTGGACGCCTGGAGGGGGTTCGTCGAGTATCGGGTCATAGGATCCTCGGTCAACCACCCCTATGTCATCGGTACCCCCGGCCTTGACGGGGTCCCCCTCGGAACCCGCGGCGGTGCCCACAATCGCCTGGATCTCACCCTCGCGTACCGTTTCCGTAAGGTTATCGGCGAAACGCTCGAGCTTCGCACCAAGCTCCTGAACGCCTTCGACGAGCGCAGTTCCGAGGTAGCCGGCTATGCTCCCTCGCCGCGGGAAATCTTTCTCGGCGCAGCGGTCGCGTTTTGAAACCCGAGGCCGCGACCGTCCTGGTGATCGACGACGACGAGAACTTCCACCGTTTCGTCGACCTCGCTCTCGGCAGCCGCTATCGCCTGATCCACGACCATCAGGGGGATCGCCTACGGGACGTCCTGGCCGGAGAGGGAGTGGACGTACTCCTGCTCGATCTCAAGCTCCCGCACCACAACGGTTTGAATCTTCTCGAGGAGGTGCACCACCTCGATGCCACGATCGAGGTGATTATCCTCACAGTGGTTCGAGAAATACCCGAGGTAGTACGGGCGATGAAAGCCGGCGCCTACGATTACCTTACCAAAGACCTGGATTTCTCTCTGCTCGAGGAGGTGGTCAGACGGGCCGTCATGCATCGCCGCCAAAAGTTGGAGTTGGAAACGCTGCGCCTGGAGGTGCAACGTTTCCCCTTCCATCGCCTGCACTGGGGTTGTTCCGAGCGCATGCAGACCGTACGCTCGCAAGTCGTGCGGGCCTCGGCGGCGCCGTCCTCCGTTCTGTTGACCGGAGAAAGTGGGGTGGGCAAAGAAATGGTGGCCCGGGAACTCCATCTCCTGAGCCCACGCTCCAGAGAACCGTTCCTCGCCGTGAATGTGTGCGCAATTCCCGACAACTTGGTCGAATCCACCTTGTTCGGACATGAGCGCGGTTCCTTTACCGGTGCGACCAGGACCAAACGAGGGTGTTTCGAGCAAGTCAGGTCGGGGAGCCTCTTCCTGGACGAGGTCGGGGATCTCCGGCAGGATACCCAGGTCAAGCTCCTGCGCGTACTACAGGAGCGATCGTTCGAACGGGTCGGCGGGGAAGCACGCATCCCCGTACGTTGCAGGATCATCACTGCGACCAATCGCGACCTGCGGACCATGGTCGCGCGGGGGACGTTCCGGGAGGATCTTTTCTACCGCATCAACGTGGTACCGATCGAACTCCCACCGCTCCGGGAGCGATTGGAAGATCTCCCGATGCTGATCGCGCATTTCCTGGACAAGCACAATCGCATCTTGTCGAGGAAGGTCATTGGTCTGAACGAAGAAGCGATGGCGGCCTTGCGGTGTTATCCCTGGCCCGGCAACGTACGCGAGCTCGAGAACCTCGTCGAGAGGTTGATCGTCCTGAACGGGGACGGTTTGTTGGGTCTCCACGACCTGCCGCTGGAATATTATCTCCGAGGTGCATGCGCCGACCCAAAAAGCAGGTGCGGAGAGTACCGCACGAGCATGGAGTCCTACGAACGGGAGCTATTGCGCCGGGTACTCGAACAATGCCGTGGGCATCGACGACGAGCCGCGGCACGATTGGGGGTACCTCTCTCGACCTTGAAATTTCGGCTCGCCAAACTCGGCTTGCACGCCACGCCGAGGAACGAGACCGAAAGCTCTCATCGCGACACGACGTCCCAATCCGGCAAACCGAAGAAGGGTCGTTCTCCGGGGTCAGGTCCGATCAACCTCACGTGATGCGCCAGGTGGCCGGTTCGCCAATAGAGGACGATACCCGGCGGGTCCTCTCTGAGGACCTCTTGCAGGCGCTGGTAGGCGGCGGCGAGGTCCGGGGTGTCGGGGACAGAGGCGCGCAGGAAGCGGAACAAGGACAACGCCTCCCGATTGGCGTAGCCGATGAGGTCATGATCGAACAGCAAGTTCAACCAGTCCGTACCCGCCGCGGGGAAGCTCGGCACATTGAGCAGGGTGGCCTCGGCCGTGCATGCCGCGTCCTTCGGGTCGAGCGTCACCCCGCGATCGCGCACGGCGAAACCGAGATTGAGCAGGTCGTTGCCGAGGTAGCGCATGGCCGCGGCTAGGTCGGGGGTCTGTTCCTGGGACCGGTCCAACAGGACCCCAAGACGGCAATCTCCCACGTAGAGCCCCTCGTTGCGCCGGATCGCGCCGGCCTCGATCAGAAGAGTCCGAGCCGCCGCGGGATCGTAGGTACGAACCGGTCCGGGTCGGTAGTGCGGATGGGCCGGGCTGAGCAGGGAGTCCGCGAGGTAGGCTTCGCCGGGAGCGATAGCCGCGAGAATGCCGGCTTTGTCCACCCCCAGGTCCAGTGCTCTCCTGACCAAGGGAGCAGCGAAGAAGGGCACGCGGTTGTTCAGGGCCACCATGACCGTAGCCGGGAGAAAGACCTGTACAACCTTGCACGAGGGGAGGGTGGAGAGACGAGCCGCCGCTCCGGCTGACAGGGCCGGATAGTACTCCAGGTCACCGCGAATCAGCGCCGTAAAGATGCGGGTTTCATCGGGCAGACTCGTGAGCAGGACGCGATCGAGTCGGGGTAAGCGTCCATAGTACAAGGGGTTGCGGACAAGGAGTATCGAGGCTTCCGTGGCGCTGACTACCCGGAACGGTCCTGTCCCGGGCGGGGCGGCGCGGAGTTCGCGGTCACCGTCGACAAGCAGGTGCCGGGGTAAGATACCGAGCATGGTCAGGTCCAACGCCGCCTCCGGGAGCGGTGGCGAGAGCTCCACGGCCAGAGTGCGCTCATCGATCACCTCGACCTGACCGAAGCGCAGCGAGGCCAGCGAGACGAGGTAGTCGCCACGCCGATACGCGTCGATCGTAGCGGCTGCGTCGGCGGCCCGGACCGGCGAGCCGTCGTGGAAGTGCGCGTCGGGCCGCAGAGTCAACACCGTCCGGCCTGCGCCGTCGGACTGGGCCGACTCGAGAAGGGCCGGAACGACCCGGTAGTGCTTGTCGAGACGGTAGAAACCCTCGTACACCAGCTCCGCGACCATGGCGGCCCAGCCATGGTCTTCGTCTCTGGGATCGAGATGGTCGAAGCTGCCGAGACAACCAATGGTCACGGTTTTCGGCGTGGGCAGGTAGAGTCGCTGAGGGGCAAAAGCAAGCACCAGGAGGATGGTACGGGCGATGATTCTCACCCGCCCATCCTACCGTGGGTGCTACGGCTTCGCCAAGCTTTTCAGTAAAGTTGATAGGGTCTGCAGTAGGAGAGAACGATGTGTTTACGAGGCTGCTTCTTGCGGGTTTCCATGGAGGACTCCTTCGGTGAAAGGGTTTGGCACATCCTGACCGAGGTGGCGTTCCCTGATCAGGTACAAACCTACCGTTTCCAGGTAGGGTTTGTTGCAGGGGGGCGGCGCCGACCGGTGCAACCGCATGGTGTGCTCCGAGGGACAACCACCGCCGCACAGGGGTAGGTATTCGCAGCGGCGACAGCCTGCCCGGAGCGGGGGTCGATCTTTTTCCCGGAGCTGAGAAGCAGAAGCGATCGACCCGAGTCTGAATTCAGGGCGACCGTAGGTTTCTGCGCACAGGTAGAGGTCGCCGATCGGATCGAGGGCATAGGAGTGTTTGCGCAGGGCTTGGCAAGGGCCGCACGCGATCTGATCGGCGACGCAAAAGCCGGCCTCGAGGATGTGCCGATGTAATGCTATGATCTCACATGTTTTTTGCACGCAGTTGGCCGCTGCGAAGTCGTTCGCCCAATCGGGATGAGCCAGGCCGGGGGTGGCCGGTCCAAGGCGTATCGCTGCGATATGGTCTTGCAGAGCATGGTCGGCCAGGTAATCGACCAGTTTGAAGAGAGGTTGCGGGTCGTCCAGATAGAGCCCGTTGATGATGGGTCGGCATATCCCGCGCAAGCGGACGAGGTTCTTCATGATGCGGGCAAAGGTCGGTTGCCCGTTCCGCAAGGGTCTTGTGCGGTTATGGGCATCACCGACGCCGTCGAGGGTCACAACGACGGTAAGAGGCGCGAAGGCCTGTAAGCGCGAGATCAAGGCGGGTTCGAGGAACCAGCCGTTGGTGGTCATGGAGAGGGTGAGTTCGATGTCGGCTTCTCGTAGGGGCTGAGCCAGCGCTGTGAGGATGTGGAACATGGCCTCACTGTTGAGCAGGGGTTCTCCCCCGATGAATTTGCAGACCACCCGCTCGGGCTGATGGCAGGCGATGCGGGTCAGCATCCACGCCGCAACCTCACTGGCGGTCGCGCGAGTCATCGACGGTCGGTGTTGCATGGAATGTTGATAGCAGTACGAACAGGCGAAATTGCACGCTAGCGTGGTGGCAATGGTGAACTGGAGTTCCGAGTCGTCGGCCAAGGTCTGTTCGAGCATGCCTTCGTATTCACCGACCTCGTCGTGTCCGTCCGCTTCGAAGAAGCTCTCGTGCTCAGCCGGGAGGGGAGCCCCGTCGAACGGGGCACCGGGGCGATACAAGTCGGCCAGCTCGGCGTCGAGCTCGCAGCAGTGATCGGTAAAGCTGTTGTAGACGAATGTCCTATCGGTCGGACCGGGCAGGACGATATTGAATTGCGATGCGTGCATGACCGGGATCACCGAGAGGTCGAACTGGGCAACGCCTAGTGGAAGATCGATGCCAGGAAGGGAACGGCAAAATGATTATTAGAATACATAATGACAACATGTTATATGAATGCTACCTTGTCCAAACGATGGTTTCGAGCTAACATTTTGCCTCGTGCCTGCCTGCGGAGCCCGCCACGTGGAGCCAGGTCGGGAGGCAGCGCGGTTCGGCACGATGTGACGAAATCTTGTCCTTTACGGCCGAAACCTTGACCTGGTACCGAAGCGCCGGATGGTTCGTTGGGAGCTGTCTCGAGGGGGGACGATGCGCCGTTTTGCCGTCCAGATGGCCATCCTGTTGTGCTTGGTCGGGGTGCTCCCACTGGGCGTACTCGGCTGGTCAGCGATGGCAGCGGCCGAACAGACGGCGTTGCGGGAGTTCGAGCGCAACCGCATCGTACTGTCCGATCTGTTCGGCAAGGTGATAGAAGAAACAACCTTGCGCATGACCCGTCAGGTGGACGGACTCTTTGCCCTGCTCCGACGCAATGTCGTCGCTCCTGAGCGCCGGGCTCAACTCCTCGACGAATACCTCCTCCAAGGCAAGGACATGTTTCTCAGCCTCCAGGTCTATGAGACAGGGGGGAGCGGGTTCCAGGGGTCGGGGCCGGTCGCGGCCGACCATCCCTTACCCGAGGTGTGGCGGGACTGGCCGGACGGTACCCTGACTCCGATCGAATTGGAACATGGCCGCCTGCCGCGGGCATGGTACCTGAGGAGGGACGAGAACTTCCTCCTTGCCGCCGAACTCGATCTCGTCTTCGTCTGGGGGCTGATCGACGGGCTCAAGGTCGGACGGAGCGGCCGGCTGCAGCTCATCGTGGGCGATATCCTGGTGGCCGCGGGTGATCCGCGGCGTAAACGCTCGCTGTTCAGGGCGCTTCCGCCGACCGAGCTGGAGGTCTTGCAGAGGATCGCTCGCGACGGTAGCGGCACCATGGTCCAGGAAGGCCGGGAGGTCTTCGTTCGGATCACGAAGGATGACCGCTTGCAGTGGACGATCATCTTCACCGAGGACGTGGAGGAGGCGTTCGAGCACCTCCTGGCCCTGCGGAGCAGGTTGTTCTGGTCCTTGTTCCTGGTCGGATTGGTTGCCTTGGGGCTGGGCTGGTTGGTGAGCAATACCCTGTTCCTCCGCCCTGTCGCGGTGCTGCTTGCCTTCACCTCGGCCATCGGTCGGGGGCAATGGCGTGAACGCCCACGGGTACCGTGGTTCAACGAGATCGGCCAGCTCGGTGCGGCCTTGAACACCATGACCGACCAACTCGAGGAACTCACCCACCGCATCCGCAAGGGAGAACGGGAAGCCTTGCTCGGACGCATCGCTTCGGGCCTGGTGCATGATCTTCGCAAGCCTTTGATAAACATTGGACATTGTCTCACACTCTTCAACAAGAAGAAGCTGAATACCGAGGAACGAACGCTGGCCGACATCCTCGGGGCCGAGTTGTGCAATCTCGAACGCTTCGCCCAGGATCTCGCCACCCTCGGTACCCCGCGAGCACCGGCTCTCGTGCCGGTCGAACTGCATTCCTTCCTCGAACGGGTCTTGGCACCGTTCCGCACCGGCGGTTGCAGTATCGGGTTGGTCACACCTCCGGAGCAGGTGGTCCTCCGACTCGATGCCTTCATGGTCGAACGTGCCCTGGCCAATCTTGTCAAGAATGCCGAGGAAGCCCTGCAAGGACGCGCCGACGGAAAGGTCGAGCTCAGGGTCGAACCCGTGGAGAACGAGGTCCTCCTCGTGGTCGAGGACAATGGTCCTGGCATGCCCCTTGGCGAGGGAGAGGATCCTTTTTCCCGCTACACCTCCGACAAGCGACGAGGGGTCGGCCTTGGGCTGGCCATCGTGAAGAAGATCGTGGAGAGCCACGGTGGAGAAGTCACGGTGATCAGTGCAACGGGTCAGGGCACCTGCTTCACGCTCCGCTTCCCGCGTTCATGATCGTCTCGGACAAGGGGGTTCTTGGCTGCTCGAGCGGAAGAACCCCCAGCGGTGCTTCACCCCTCTTGCCGCCCCATGGCCGTCCCGAGCGCCAGTACGGCCAGATCGCGTTGCAAGCGTTCCAGAATCACGCCGGTACGAGCGGAAGCCAGCTTGGCCGCCGCATCGCTGACCTCCAGGCTGGTGGCCAGGCCGACCTCGTACTGCAGATGCACCAGACGGTGGTTCTCGGTCGCGAGTTCGAGTTGCTTCTCGGCGAGCCCGACATGCCGTTCGCGTTTTTTCACCTCCAGCCAGGCCTTGCGGACCTCCTCGCGGACCGAGAGGTAGAGCTGGCGGTGCTGGTTCCTGGCCACGCGCAGGGCGGACTCCCGTTCGGCCAGTTCCGCGGAGCGCAGACCGCCGTCGAAGAGCTGCCACGAGGCTCCGAGGATGATTCTCCAGGTATCGTGCTCGCCCGAGAAGCCGGTGGCGGAATCCCAGGCCCACGCATAGGTGAGGTCGACGTTGGGAGCCCACTTCATCCAGGTCTCCTGGGTCAAGTAGCCGGCCAACGAGACCTGCATCGAGGCCGAGCGCAGGTCTGAGCGCTGATCGAGGGCTCGGTCGATGGCCGAGGTTTCGTCGGGGAGCTCGAGCACCGGCTTCGCGGGCATGGCGAGGGTCGTGGGGGACGTGTCGAGATCCAGGAGGGCGGCGAGAGCGGAGAGGGCCGTGGCATTCCCGTCGCTGCTGTCGGCGAGGTCTCGGGAGGCGGAGAGGGCCAGACTCTCCGCTCGCAAGACATCGATCCGGGTCCCCTGCCCGGCAGAGGTCAAGGCAATGGCTTGCCGATGGAAGGCCTGGGCATTCTTCTCGTTCTCGCGGGCCGCCTCGATCAACTCGCCCGAGGCATAGGCCTGGCGATACGCCGAGGAGACGGCAAAGAGCAGGGTCTCGAGACTGCGGCCCGCCTGCCCTGCGGTCGCATCTTTATTAAGGTACGCGTAGCGGAGGAGCGGCAGGGAACGGGCATTGAACAGAGAGATGCTGGCGTTCAGGCCGGCGTGCCTGCCCCACAGCTCTTGGATCACGGTGCGCGACGATGCCGCGGGCGCCGGATCGCCGCTGAGCTGCGAGAGCGCGGCCGTCAGTTCGCCGAAATCGAGAGCGATCTCGCGTTCGTTGCGGGTCAGGTTGCCATCGAGGTTGAGCCTCGGCAGGAGGATGGCCCAGGCCTTGTCGATGAGGAGTTCTGCCTGATGCAGGCTCTCTTCGATCGTGCCGGCCGCGGGGTTGCGCTCTCTGGCCAACTGCAGGGCACTCGGCAGGTCCAGTTCGTCGGCTCGGGCCTGGAGGGGCGCCGCAATGAAGAGCGAGCACAGGAGCAACGCGATGAGGAACATGAGACCTCCGATCAGGACTGGCGTGGGAGGATGCGGCCGAACAGCCGGCGGGAGACGTCCACGACCCTGGCCTGGACGAGATACATCACCGGCACCATGATCAGGGTCAGCACCGTGGCGAAGGACAGGCCGAAGCTCACGGCTCGGGCCAGGGGGCCCCACCACTCGACCGTCGAGGAACCGGTGTCGATGGAGAACGTGGTGAAGTCGATGCTGATCCCGAGGGCCATCGGCAACATCCCCAGGATGGTCGTGATCGCGGTCAGGAGCACGGGTCGGAACCGGGTGACGCCGGCGCGCAACAGGGCCTCGCGCAAGGGAAGGCCATGTTTCGTCAAGAGCTGGTCGGTGTAGTCGATGAGCACAATGGCATTGTTGACCACCACCCCAGCCAGGGAGATCACCCCCATGCCGGTCATGATGATGCCGAACTTCTCCCGGAACAGCAGGAGTCCGAGCAGCACGCCGATCAACGACATGACCACCGATCCCATGATGATCGCCGGCCGCAGGACCGAATTGAACTGGGTGATCAGGATCATCAGGATGAGCAGGAGGCCGATGAGGAAGGCCTCGGACAGGAACTCGACCGCTTCTTGCTGGTGTTCGTCCTCACCGCTGTAAGTCACGAAATACCCTGGCGGGAGTTGGAGTTTCTCCCCGAGCAAGGCCTTGACCTCGAGCATCACCTCGGAACTACTGCGGCCGCTGACATCGGCGCTGACAAGGATGGTACGCCTCCGGTCGATGTGCTTGATCGAGCCGAGACCGCCGGTCGTGCGCACCGTGGCCACATCCCGGAGGGGAACCTGGACGTCGTCCTTGCCCGTGACCCTGAGGTCGAGCAGATCGGCGATGGAGGCCCGGAAGCGCTCGTCGGAGCGGACGACGATATCGTACTCTTCTTCTCCTTCGCGCAGCACGCTGACCTTGGTCCCGTTGATCGCCGACCGCACGGCCTGGGAAATGACCAGGGTATCGACCCCGCGGAGCTTGGCCTGGACCCGATCGATCTCGACGACCAGCTCGGGCTTCCCGGCTTCGTAATCGTCCTTGAGGTCGACCACCCCCTGGATGGTCCCGAGGAGTTCCTTGACCTCGCGAGTCAGTCGGGTGCTGACGGCATAGTCCGGGCCGGAGATTTCGACCGAGACCGCAGCGCCGGTCGGTGGGCCGTGCTTCTCCACGTCGACCTTGAACTCGCCGCCCGCCAGGCCGGAGAGGAAACCTCGGAAGGCCTCGATGGAATCCCAGGTGCTGTGCGTCCGCTCGTGCCGGTCCTTGAACTCGACATCGGCCACGGCCAGGTGACTGTTGCCCCCGCCGCTCTGCAGATTGAGCATGCCGCCGCCGTACCCGACGTTGGCGATGGTCATTTTCACGTTGTCCTCTGTCTGCGCAAAGGCTTCGACCTGGCGCATGTACCCATCGGTGGTGGCCAGGGTCGTCCCCTGCGGGGCCTTGATCGAGACCTGCGCCCGCTCCGGGGTGCTGGAGGGGAAGAACTCGATGCCCGAACCGAAGCGGGCATAGGCCATAACCGTCACGATCAGGAGGAGGTTGCTCGCGCTGATCAGCCACCACGGATGGTCCAGGGACCAGGCCAGGACCCGGTGGTACCGCCCGAGGACCGGTCCGGTCGGCACGCCGCTGTCGTCGAAGAGCTTCTTCCCGCTCGTGCGCAGGAAGCTGCTCGCTGTGACCGGATTGATGACCAGGGCCACGAACAGGGACGCGAAGAGGGCGATGATCACGGTCTTGGGGAGGTAGCCCATGAAACTCCCCATGACCCCCTCCCAGAACAAGAGCGGGGCGAAGGCCACGACCGTGGTCAGGGTCGAGGTGATCACCGGCCAAGCCACCTCGGAGGTAGCACCGATCGCGGCGAGGTTGCGTTCGGTCCCTTCCGAGGCATGCCGATAGATGTTCTCGATGATGACGATGGAATTGTCGACCAGCATACCCAGCGCCAGGATGAGCGAGAACAACACCACCATGTTCAAGGTAACGCCCAGGAGGCGCAGGGCGATGAAGGTGATCAACATGGAGAGGGGAATGGCCAGGGCGACGAACGACGCGTTGAGCAATCCCATGGCCACGAACAAGACGAGCAGCACCAGGAGCAACCCGCTGATGATGTTGTTCTCGAGGTCGGTGACGATATCCCGGATATAGATGCTCTCGTCCTTGACCACCTCGACCTTGGTACCCGTGGGCAGGGTCGGCGAGAGCGCGGCGAGGTCGGCCCGGATGCGCTCGGCCATGCGCACGCCGTCTTCGCCCGCGCGCTTGACCACCCGCAGGTTGATGCTCTCGATCCCGTCGGTCCTCGAGATGGTGGTGCGCTCGGCGAACCCGTCGATTACCCGACCGATATCCCGTAACTTCACGGGGTTACCATTGGGGCTCTTCAGCACGAGGTCCTCGAGGAGCCGTACATCCTTGTATTCGCCGGGAATGCGCACCGTGTATTTGCTCTGGCCCAGTTCGAGGTTCCCGGCCGGGGTGGTCAGGTGCTCCTGTTGGATACGGCTGATGACCTGACCGAACCCGAGCTCGTAGAACTCCATCCGGTTCGGGTCGAGATAGATCTGGATCTCCCGTTCCAAGCCGCCGACCATGTCCACGCCGAGCACGCCCGGGACTTGCTCGACAACGTCCTCGATGTCCTCGGCGACCTGCTTGAGCCTGACCATGCCGTAATCCGCGGCCACGTTGACCAGCATGATCGGGAACTCCGAGATGTTGATCTCGATCAGGACCGGGTCCTCGGCATCGCGAGGCAGGTCCACCTTGGCCTTGTCGACCTTGTCGCGGACCTTCTCGTAGGCGTCGTCCATGTCCACATCGGTCTCGAACTCGATCGTGATGATGGAGACGGACTCCGAGCTGGAGGACGAAAGCTTCTTGACGTCCTTGAGGTCCTTCAGCTCGCGCTCGAGCACATTGGTGACCAACTTCTCGAGGTCGGTGGGAGCCACCCCGAGGTAGAGGGTCTGCACCAAGATGATCGGAATTTCGATGTCCGGGGCACTCTCCAACGGCAACACGCGGTACGCATTGACTCCCGCGATGAAGAGCAGGAGCACCAGGACATAGGCGGTGGGTTTATGAGAGACGGCGTAGGAGGTGATGCTCACGAGGGGCTCCTCAGTCGGTGACTACCTGGATCTGCTGACCATCGGAGAGCCCCCGCTGACCGAGGACGATCAGGCGATCGCCGGGCGCGACCCCGGAGGTGAAGAGGACCCGTTGACCGTCCGCGAGCGCTGTCTCGACCACCCGACGCCGCGCCACGCCCCCCTCTTCGAGGTAGACCACACGCCCGGCCGACTCCTCGAGCACCACGTCCTGGGGTGCCACCAGGACTTCCTTGAAATCGCGGACGCGCAGGTGCACGGTGGCGGCCATACCCACGCGGATGCGATACTCGGGATTCTTCACCAGGATCCGGACCTGGAAGGTCCTGCTCAGGGGATCGGCCGCTGGGAGGATCACGTGGACCTTGCCCTCGAAGTCGGTCCCGAGCGCGTCGATCCTGACCGTGGCCCGATCCCCTCGCTTCACCTCTGCGATCTGGTTCTCGGGGAGTTGGGCCTTGACCACGATGGTGCTGTGATCGACAACCTGAAGTACGGGCATCCCCGGGGCGACGTATTCCCCTTGGTCGGCAAAGGTCCGGGCCACGATACCGTCGATCGGGGAGACGAGGCGGCTACGCTCCAGGTTGACTCGGGCGATCTCGTGCTGGGCTTCGGCCGATTGGAGCCGGGCCAGAGCTTCGTCGATGGCCTGTTCGCTGATCATCTCTTCCCCTCGCAAGGTGGTCAAGCGCTCGTGGGTCCGTTTGGCCAGGGTGAGGGAGACCGCGGCCTGGTCGGCCTGGGCCTTCTGCATGGCGTAATCGATGCGCGCGATTTCCTGGCCTTTCTTCACCCGTTGCCCCAACGCGACGGTGAGCTGCTCAAGACGGCCCGCGGTCTCGGCCGAGAAGGTGAGGTCCTGATCGGCGTCGGTCACCCCACTCAGGGTGATGGTCCGGCTGAAGGAGGTCGGCTCGAGGACCTGGATCCTCACCTTGGTCAAGTTGCCCGAGTTCGGCCCGGGTCCGAGGGTGGTTCGCTCCTGCGGGGTCGCCGCATTTGCAGCGGTGCCGACCGGCTCGCTAGGGCTACAAGCCGTTAGACCGGCTGCTGCGAGGATCAAGCTGAACAGGAGAGGGTTCATTGCAGAGCTCCTATTGTCCTAAGTATGGGTGGTGAAACTACGATCGAATACGGATGGTCGAGAGCAGACTACCAGACTCTGACCTCGACCTCCTTCCCCTCGGTGCGTTTGAGACGCATGCGGTAGGTACCCCGGACCTCGATCGAGAGGGAGACCTCTCCACCCGCTTCGGCCACCCGGACTACCCCCAATTTCCTACTGTTGACCGGGTACTCGTTCGCGGGGAGGGCGGAGGTGAACCCACGCAAATGGAGCAAGACCCTATCGGGGAGCTTCTCCGCCCAAATGTTCCTGCTCGAACCGTTGATGGGTATGGTCACCGCCTGGTACCGTTTATACGTTTTAATGGAGAGTTCGAGGAGTTTCTCCCCCCCGGCGCTCTCCTGGACCGCGGCCTGGGACGTTGCGCCGGCCAGGCCGACCTCGCCGGTGGCCGGAGCTTCGGCACGTGCCGGAACCGCTCCGGTTTTCGAGGGGCTGTCGGTCTCGGGTTCCAGCGTGTCTTCAGCGGCGAGTTCTGCGGCGATCTGCTCGCCCAGGGGAAGATCCGAAGAAACTTCCGGGCTCTCGGCCTTGGCTTCATGGGGCAAGGGCAGGACGGCTTCGGTTTCGAGTTCTTCCAGGTCCTCCAACTGCTCCGTATTCCCGGGGAGGAGGCTGCGTTCCGAGAGGAAATGGCGAAGGCCGAGCAGGATGACGGCGAGCAGGACCACCGCGAGCAGGCCCACCAGGATGACTTTCACGCGTTGCACCGCGGAAGAAACGCCGGCACGCTTGGGGGTTGCTCCCGAGGTCATCCGAGCCTCAATGGTCCTGCGTATCTGTTCGTCGATAGCGCGTTCGTCGAGGGGTGGGGTTCTCGGACCGCTCCTGTCCTTGGAAGCCAGCTCGACGAGGTCTTCGATCAACGGGTCGTCCCGGTGCTGGGACGGAACTTCCGTCGAGGGATCGCGAGGCTCCTTTGGGTCGGACAGGAGGGCTTCGATCTCGGCATCCAAATTCGGCTCGGCAGGAGGCGGCGGGACGGCTTCGTTCTCCGCCTGGCCGCCCAGGAGCTCGGCGATCTCGGTATCCAGATCCTGTTCTCTAGGAGGCGGCGGGACGGCTTCGTTCTCCGCCTGGCCGCCCAGGAGCTCGGCAATCTCGGTATCCAGATCCTGTTCTCTAGGAGGCGGCGGGACGGCTTCGTTCTCCGCCTGGCCGCCCAGGAGCTCGGCAATCTCGGCATCAAGATCCTGTTCTCTAGGAGGCGGCGGGACGGCTTCGTTCTCCGCCTGGCCGCCCAAGAGCTCGGCGATCTCGGCATCAAGATCCTGCTCGGCAGGGGCCGGCGGGACGGGCTCAACGTCCGAGGGCAGGCTCAACGGATCGTGCAACTCCAGCTCCTCCCGGGAAGCTGGGTCGGAGGGTGGAAGAGGATCTTCCGCTGGGGATGCATCGTCCGAGGAGAGCCAGTCCCCCTCGTGCTCCTCGGAGTTCTCGTGAGCCGGGGCCGCTTCGGACCAACCTGACTCGTTCTCGTCCCCGAGTAAGCCGTGGAGTTGCGCATCGAGTTCCAGGTGTGGATCGAGCGGTTCGTCGGAACCGAGACCGTGATCCTCCCAGGTTTCAAACGTCTCACGCTGATCGGCCGGGGCTGTCCCCGCGTCGGCGAGCAGCGCGTCGGCCTCGGCCCCGAGCTCCATCCCCTCGTCGGCCCAGGTGCCCTCTTCGGCCGGGGCTGCCCCCGCGTCGGCGAGCAGCGCGTCGGCCTCGGCCCCGAGCTCCATCCCCTCGTCGGCCCAGGTGGCCTCTTCGGCCGGGGCTGTCCCCGCGTCGGCAAGCAGCGCATCGGCCTCGGCACCGAGGTCCACCCCCTCGTCGGCCCAGGTGGCCTCTTCGGCCGGAGTTGCCCCCGCGTCGGCGAGCAGCGCATCGGCTTCGGCCCCAAGGTCCATCCCCTCGTCGGTCCAGGCCATCTCTTCGGCCGGGGCTGCCCCCGCGTCGGCGAGCAGCGCATCGGCCTCGGCTCCGAGGTCCATCCCCTCGTCGGCCCAGACAATCTCTTCGGCCGGGGCTACACTCGCGTCGGCGAGCAGCGCATCGGCCTCGGCCCCAAGGTCTATCCCCTCGTCGGTCCAGGCCATCTCTTCGGCCGGAGCTGCACTCGCGGTGCCACTGTGGGGACGCTGTGCAGGTCGATCGTACGAAAGCGGGACCGGAGAGGATCCGAGATCGAGCTCCCCCGAGGTCCAGTCTTCTTTCCAGTCTTCTTTCATCGGTTCGCCGAGACGATCCAAAGACGAGGGATCCTCCTCACCACCCTCTTCACCCGCGATCATGGCAATGACTTGCTGATAATGCTCGTCAACTGCCTCGGGAGGTTCACCTCCCGGACTCGCCAGCGAGGGGGATGGTTTTCGCTGCGAACTGGAGGGAAGTCGAGCGAGTATCTTGCGCATCAGGGTTTCCGCGGTGCGTTCGAGTTCCGAGTCTCTGATCCCGGAAGAGCCAGGGGGACTCGAGGGATCTTCGAGAAGGAAGTCGATCATCGGTGCCAGAGCTTCTTGCCGCACTGTCCTCGGCCGATCCTCGGCTTCGGGTGGCTCCTTGGACAGGAATTCCTGGTAGAGTTCGCGTTCGACCGCGTCTAGATCCTCGAGCAAGAGGTCATAGCGACCCGGTTCGATGTTCAGGGGAGTGGTCTCGACAAACAAGGTATGCGGCGTTGTGGGGAAGTGCAGGGCGATTTCGAGCACCTCGAGGTGTTCGAGGCCAGCAGCCGCGCATTCGATGCCGATCCGGTCGGCACTGCAGTGGACCACGCGAGGCTCGATGGTCGTGCCATCGAGTTCGAAGGAGAGCTGCAACCGTTGTTCGTCCATGATCCCGTCCAACTACGCCCAACTCCTTGAGGCGACGAATGCAAAACAGGGCATTGTGGTCCCTGGGCACAAGGAAGTCAACGCCGAATTGTTTTTCTTGCCTGCGGGCTCGGTTCTGAGGGAGGAAGCGTGGGAACCCGCACCTCATCGGAGCAGCAAGGAGGGGTTAGAAAAACGTGCCATTCGGAGAGATGTACTCGTCTTGGATCGCTTCTTGGAGCAAGGCCTTGGCTTTCGTGCGGTCTTGCTCGGCGACGGCCACGGTCACGCCGCTGAGCTCGCCGATGTTCATGGGCAGGGCAGAACACGTCCGGTCCTTGAGGAGCACGGGGATATCCTCCCGTTGGAGCAGGACTTTGATGTTCTCGGCTTCCATGTTGTCGGGTGCCAGATAAAGATCGAGGTATTCCAGACCGCGATCGTCATCTTCCGTAGAGACGGGAAGCACCGCGACGAGAGGTAGGTTACAGTCGGCACAGATCGCGACATCCTCGTGGAACTCGGCTCGGCATTTCGGACAGTATGGCATGATGAGATCCTCTGCTCTTGTCATTGACGGTGCATCGTAGCAGACCCCTTTTCCGAGAACAACTCGGAGAAGAGCCGCGCGGGTGGGTGGGTAAGGATGAGTCTCAGCGCGCGTAGGATGAGATCGGCAGGCGCGGATCGGTGCGTTCGCCATCGTCGAGGATGACGAGTTGGCCTGCGCTGTTCTGGGTGTAGGGCGGATAATACATCTCGGCCGCGGTCTTGGGCACGATGTAGATCCTGGTCACTTCGTAGAACTGCTCGCTGATGTAGCGGGTGACCACCGCGATGCGGAGGTCGTTCTTCGGGAACCCGATGATGAGCTTGGGGATGCCGATGATGCCCGCGACGATCTGCTTGATGAGGTGGACGAACATCTCGAGGTTGGGGAAGGGCAGAGTCGTTCCGATCTCGTAGAGCATTCCCGCACTGCGGGCACCGTCCTTGCCGACACCCGAGACCACGGTTTCAGAGAGACTGATATCCTTGATAATATCGAAGAGTTCGTTGAAATTGCCGGTATTGACGTGGATACCGTCGTTCAGCTCCTTGAAGATCTCCCAGAAAATATTGGTGCCTTCGCTGGCTTCGAGCGCGGCGAGCACGGTGTCGTAATCTCCGGAGGCGAGGGCTGTGCGGAGCTCTTGGTCGACCTTCTCGCTGACGTCGTCGATGACATCGCCGGTGCCTTTCTTGAACCACTGCTTGATGCGATTGATCACATCGCCCCAGTACGCGAAGGAGGTATGGAAGATGACCTCGGCGAACCCGTATTCTAGCGCGGTATATTCTTTGCCCTCGGGGTCGACCAGGGTATAGCCCTTCGCGACGGTCCCTTCTTTGATTTCTTTGAACTGGATCATCATTTTGGGCGCGAGACGGGTGATATGGGAATTGCAGGCCGGGTCGCCGGTGTGGATCTTGAAGATAGAGAACAGGGGATCGCTCGGCTTGCTCGTCGACTTCACGGGCAGATAGCTCGTGATATCGAAGATGTACGAGAAATAATGGGAGAAGGGCAGGGTCTTGATGATCATGTCGGGATTGATCCCGATGAACCGGTAGAGACTCGAGGGCAGGAAGTTGAAACTGGACTTGCCGTCGAGCATGCGCCGCATGGCGATGGCGACCTTGCTGCCCACACCGGTGTACTTGGTATCAGTACCTTCGGTAATACCGACGCCGGCGAAATCGACCGAGGGGGCACGAACCTGGAAGCTGGTGCTGACGAACAGATCGTCGAGGTCGATGACCCGAGTCACGGGAGCCTGCTCGGCCAGGGCTGGAAGGCCCAAGAGGATGCCCAGAACGACACCGCACGCCAAGAATTTCATACCACCCCTCCTCGTCTGGATGCAGGAAGCTCAAGCCTTTCACACGCTGAGCGAACCCGACCATAATGCAAACCGTCGAGAAAGTAAAGGACGAAATTCACCAACCGTGAGCTCCGCGGAACGAGCAGGGGCGGAAAGGGCACGAGTACGCTTGTCATTCCCCTGCTCAGGGGGTAGGGTCCGTGCCTTGTCGAGAGGGCGCGAGCGATGAGCACGACAAGACCGGAGATGACCATCGTCACGGGCAAGGGCGGCGTGGGGAAGACCACGGTGGCAGTCGCCCTGGGGATGAGTCTGGCCACGGCAGGACACCAGGTTCTGTTGGTCGAGTTCGACTCCCAGACAGGGGTCGGCACCTTGCTCGGCCGGAGCAAACTCCCCACCGAACCGGTCGAACTCGCTCCGCGGTTCCGGGCCGTCAACCTCCTGGCCACAGATGCCACCGAACGCTTCCTGCGCAGGCAACTCCCCCTACCGCTCCTCTTCAACCTCGTTGCCCAGAGCAGCGCTCTGCGTTCCTTCCTCCGCGCCACCCCCGGCCTCGATGAAATGTTCCTCTTCGGCGCCCTCGACGCCCTGTTGCAGGAGCATCCGGAACTGGACCAAGTGATCCTCGACGCCCCCGCCACCGGACATGGCTTGACCCTGTTGCGCATCCCCTATGCCTTCGCCCAGTTCGTCACCTTCGGCGGACCTCGCCGGCTGGTTGAGGGAGTCCTCGCCATGCTCGAACAGGCCCAGATCTACGTGGTCACGCTCCCCGAGGAACTACCGGTGAGCGAAACCTTGGAATTGGCAACGTCCTTGCGCCGGAGCATCCCCGTCCCCCTGCGCAAGATCGTGCTCAATCGCTGCGAGGAAGACCCTTTCGACGACGAGGAGTTCGCCTTCCTCCGCACAAACTGTAGGACAGCCCCGGCCGAGGAATTCCTAGGAGCGGTCACTCGTTGGCGGAACACCCTGCACCGACAATCGAGGCAGCGCGACAGGCTCGGAGTACTCGGTCTCCCCCTGGTCTCTTTGCCCGCCCTGCCGGGTCGCGATCTCGATCGAGCCCAGCTCGGGCTCCTCGCGGAGGTCCTGTGAACAGTGCCTTGGCCGAAGAGTTGCTCGGTCGGCGCCTCATCGTCTGCGCCGGCGGCGGAGGTGTGGGCAAGACGACCTTGTCGGCGGCCCTGGCGTTGTTCCTCGCTCGTCGCGGCAGACGGGTCCTGGTGGTGACGATCGACCCGGCCCGCCGGCTGGCCGAGGCCCTCGGCGTCGCCCCCGAGGGTAATCGTATCGTCGAAGCGACGAGGACCTCGGCCGGGGGGGTGCTCGAAGCCATGATGCTGGATTGCCGGCTCACGTTCGACGAAAGTCTCGCTCGGCATGCCCGTTCGAAAGAAGAATTCGAGAGAGTTCGCACGAGCCACCTCTATGAACATGTGGCCACGGCGTTGAGCCGTACCCACGAATACATGGCTCTGGAGAAACTCCACGAACTGCATCACGACGGCACCTATGACCATATCGTGCTGGATACCCCCCCGACCCGCGATGCGCTCGGGTTCCTGGATGCCCCCCAACGCATGCTCGATTTCTGTAACGAGAGGATCTTCCGTTGGTTCGTCCCCGAGGACGAGGGTTCCCGTTTGCTCCGTTTCGGCCGGGAGCGAGCGCTGTGGCTGCTCGGCCGCGTGGTCGATCAAGGAAATCTCGGGCCGATCGCCGAGTTCCTCGGAGCCCTGGCCGGACTCTTCGGAGGGTTCCGCGAACGAGTCCGGGACGTGCAGGCGACCCTGCGCCAGGACGGCACGACCTTCATCCTGATCGCCAGCCCCGGACGCAGCAGCATGCACGAGGCCCTGTACTTCGGTCGGAAGATGCGCGACTATGGGCTCAGACACCGTCATCTCCTGGTCAACCGCGTGTTCGACTATCCCTTTTCCGAACGCCCGCTCCCGCCCCTCGAAGCCCTGTTCTCGCAAACCCTCGGCCTCGGAGCAGCACGGGCCGGACGTTTGATCACGGCCTGTGAGAAGACCCACCAGCGTTTGGCCGACCTGGCCCGCAGGGATGCAGAGCAGCTCGCTGCTCTGGCAAGTGCCCTCCCCGACACCATGCAACTCACCAGCATCCCCCAACTCGACCTCGAACCCGTCGAGCTCGACGCCGTGGGGACCTTGACCGACTTTCTCTTCGGCACTATCCCCGGCCCAGGGGAGGAACCATGAGACCGTGGCTCGGACCTATCCTCCTCTCTCTGCTCACCGCGTGCGGCCAGACCACGTACAGGGCAAAGATCGACCAACTGGTCGCGCGGCCCCTGTCCTTCAACCGCGCCCTCTTCGACGGAGCATTGTGGAAGGCACACCTCCTCTACCGCGACGGCAGCCGGGCCTTCGACCATCACGAGTACGGTCGGGCGTACGAGCTCCTCAGCGAATACGTGCGCCGCTATCCCGAGGGAGAACTCCTGCCCAGAGTGCATCTCAAGCTGGGCTTGACCTGTAGGGAATTGAACGAACCGGGCAAGGCCGCCGACTACTTCTCCCGCTACTTGCGCCAGAGCGACCACCGCTTCGAACCGCCCCGTCACTTCTTCTTCGCCGCGGAAGCCTACGCTGCCGACGAGCACTACCACGAGGCCCTCTTCTACCTGGATCAGCTCGAAGGACACTCCTTGCTGAGCAACCAGGACACCGTCCGACTCGCCCTGCTCCGGGGTTTTTATGCCTTCGGGCTGCGCCACTTGGAGGACTCGGAACGGCAACTCCTGCGTTGCCTCGACTACATCGACACCTATCGCACCTACCTGCCTGCCATCGAAGACTGGGAACGGGCAAAAGCGTACCACGTCCTCGGAGAGATCCAGGTCCACCGTGCGCTGCACGAAGAGGTACGAGCCCCCGAGGCCGGGCCGGACAAGGTGTTGGGGGATAGAGCCTACTGGACCGAGCGGGCCGAGTATTACTTCAGGAGGGCCATCGAGGTCGGTGACACGGGCATGGCCATGAGCAGCCTGCAGCGTATCGCCGAGTTGTACCTGGGCCTGTACCGCCTCCTGCTGCCTTCCTTGGTCATACCTGCATCAGTGCCGAGAGCCGAGGCCGACCGGCTACGGCTCCAGTTCCGCCAGGAGGTGGGTCTGCTGGCCAAGAAGGCCCAGCATGTCTACCAGCGAGCGTGGTCGTTCGCCAAGGACGTTCAAGAACTCGAGACCTGGTTGCCCACCATCGAAGCAGGCCTGGCCGAGGTCGAGGTCGAGTTGGCCGCGTGCGGCTTGCTGGCGCCCGTCCTCGAGGTCCACCCTCCCAAAAAGGCTCCCTAGGGACCGCGCCCACTCCCCCAGGCTCCGATCGAGAGAGCGTCGGGCGTTATCGCCAAGGAGATACTCCCCGAAGTGCCGGTGCAGAGGTCGTGCGGCAACCCGGGTGCCGGTTCCGGGCATTCTCGAGAACTGGTGAACGTGAGCAAAGGTTGATGCCGACTCAGCACCGGCCGCGCCCCCGCCCTGCGACTCCCGTGGTGGGGGAGCTGGACGACCGCCGAACGTAACAACCCCGCGTATTGATCGATGAACCGGTCGAGCGCTCGACCCTCCAAATCAGAGGTCAAGATCACGGTGTAGCCCACGAGGTCCCAGGCCATGGCCATGGCCCCGACGTTGTCGCTCCGGGCACGAGCAAAGGCAGCCTCCGGCGCAAGCAAGGTCAAGCACACCCCCCCATCGTCGGTGCTGCACCAGCGCCGGCCGGCCATCACCCGGCGCACGGTCACGCCCCGATCGAGCGCTGTCTTGACCAGTGGTGCGAGTTCGGAGGCCGGACTGGGCCCGAGCCAGAGTTCCCCCACCTCGACCACTTCAAGGACGGCTCGCAGACCGCCGTAATGGTCCAGGTCTGCATGACTTGCCACCACCAGTTCAAGGCGTCGCAGACCGAGGTGCGCGAGATGGGGCAGCACGCGGGTACGTCCTGGATCCGCTCCCAGGCGGCTCCCCCCGGCATCGATCAGGACCGCCCCGTGGCCGCGATGCAGGACCAGGATGGCATCGCCGTGACCGACATCGAGGACATGGACCTCTGCCTCGGCCGGATCGACCGGTCGCCCGTCCAACCCCCAGGCGACCGTACAGCCCAGGAGCACGGTGACCACGGGACGCCATCGCCGAGGCCAGGGGCGAAAGACCAAGAGCGCTGCCCCGCCGAGGTAGAGGCAAAGGGTCTGGGCCGGGCTCAGCACCACGGAGAATACCTCGCGCGGCAAGAGGAGCAGAACCTCCACGAGCAGGCGATCGAGACCATCGAGCCAGCCGAGCAGGAGAGGAAGGGTGGGCGGGTGGCACGTCCCGACGACCAAGGTCACGAGATGCGCGGGGATGATACCGAGGGTGAAGAGCGGACCGATGAGCAGGTTGTTGAAGAAACCCGCCAGACAGATCCGCTGGAAAACCAGCGCACTGATAGGGACGAGTCCGAGCTGGACGATCACGATCAGCCGTCCGTGCTCGCGACAGGTCCGCCAGACGCGCTGGAAGAAACCGACGGCAGGCAGTCTCGTCGCCGGTAGAGCGAGGAGCACGAGCCCATAGGCGAGGTAGGAGAGCACGAGGGAGACGTCGAGCAATTCCTCACCGATGATAGCGTGTTGGATGGTGAGAGCGAGCAGCACGGTGTCGAACCGCCGGTGCCGACGTCCACGCAACGAGCACACCAGGAACAGAGTGATGATCAACAAAGACCGCGACGTCGCGGGATGGGCGCTCGTCAGACCTCCGTAGGCCAGACAGAGGCAGTACGCGGTAATACTGCACAAGAACGAACGCCGCACGAACAAGAAGGACCAGGGCACGAGGCGCAGGAGCCCTCCGCAGAGCGAGAAGGCAAGTCCCCAGGCCAGGGCCAAGTGCAGGCCCGAGACGACCACGAAATGACCGAGACCGCTCTCGAAGAACGCCTGGAGTTGTTCATCGGCAAGCCTGTGCCGCGAGCCGAGGAGCAAGGCGGTGATGAACCCCGTGCTGTCGAGCACTTCGAGGTGGTGCTCCAGATTGTTCCGCCAACCCTCGAACAGCTCACGCACCACGCCCTCCGAGCGCACCACGACCAAGGTACCGGGATCCTCGAGGCGTCCCCGGCGACACGGTTTCCGGGTGAGACCGCACCGGCTCTCCGAGCGGGACAGGCGTACCCGGGCAAAAACGAGATCTCCAGGAGCCGGTGGCTGATACAGCTCCGGCGCACTGAGGAGCAGAGATCGGGGTTCTATGGGCCGGCCCTCGACCTGGTGGACCACCACCTCGATCCGGCTGCCGTTGCGGTCGACCCAGACTCGTCCGTGACAGCGGCCGGCGAGGACCACGCTCGTGTCCGGGGCGAGGTCGGGATGAGGGTCACTCAGCCGATCGGTCCACCCTGTTTGGAGAGCACTCGCTCCTGCGAGGACGAAGAGGAAAAGGGCGTGCAGCGGTCCCTTTCGACGAAGCGCCAGACCGAGCAGGGCGACAAGACAGGCGAGGACGGCGATCCCGAGGGCACACGGCGATTCGAGACTCGGAATCGAACTTCCGAACAGCGCACCCAGAATATGGGCCGAAGCGAGCCATTCAACCATGTGGGGCCTGGACCTGGTGTCAGGATCGGTGCGATCGAGAGGATGAAGGGCAAGAACGATACCAGCCGGAGAGCGTCCTCTCGTCGTCGATCTACCCTCCGGAAGCGCCCCGAGGTACGCCCCGCGCGAGTTTTCCGTTTTCGGACCACGGGCTTTGGGAGCTGGCTTCGCTTTTGCTCGTGGTTCGAGGTCTGGAACGAACGAGGTCGTGGATGCACCGGCTGCTTGTGTTCACCATTACCATCTGGTTGCTCGTCCTGCTCGGCAGCAGTACCCCGAGCTGCACCTCGGACACCTCGCTCCCGGATCCCGAGTTATCGGCAGCCCTCTCGACCATGGGACTGGAAGGAACCGATCTCGAGGCCCTGCTCGAAGTGGCGACACTCTCGCCTCTGCACCGCACCGCGATGCTCCAGGCGATCAACGTACCCGGACGGACCGCCGGAACTCTCGTCGAGTTCGGCGCTGCCATCGAAGCCTTGGACGAGAGGACGCTCGCCGAACGCCTCGTCCTCCGCACTACCCAGCGCTATCCCAATTCCTGTTTCGGACACTCCCTGCTCGAGACCATGACTGCCCTCGACCCGATCCTGGCTCTCGCGGTCAGCGGGGACGCGGCTCTCGCGGCCCGACAAGAGACGGAGATCATGGCCTGGTTCCACGGTGGCCACTACCATTCTCAGACCATGGAGGAGTTCGAAGCCGACCCCTATGCCGACGATGTGCTCGGCGGGGTTTCCCCGGAGCAGATGCTGCCGGGCGCGCAGCACTTCCTCACCCCCTCGAGCGGACGTGGGTATCGCCTGACCACCCCGTCCAACGGCATCGAAGCCCTGGCCGAGCTGCTCTCGTCCCTGGAAGAGTTTCCCGAACACCCTGTCCTGCTGTTCTCCATGAGGCATGTCGTCCTGGCCCTCGAACTCGAACGCGAAGGGAACGAGACGAGGATCCTCATCCACAACCCGATCAATGCCTCCCTGACCTGGGTCGAGGAGCGGGTCCTTAGTGAGTTGTTCGAGCTGCCCGACGGGTTGGCCATAGCGCTGGGCGCCGAGGCCAGTCCCCTGGCCGATGCTCCCGAACTGCAAGACCTGCTTGAGGAAGGAGGGTTTCCCCTCTACGGTCTCATCGTCCCTCTGCGCGAGGAAGCCACGCGGTAGGATCCGGTTCATCGGTAAGGAGCACGCTCAGTCGGATCGTCGGGAACGCACCCTGCGAACGAGGAAATATCCCACGATCAACCAGCAGGTGGAAATCAACCAGCCCACGATCAGGCCATCGGTACGAACCAAACACCCCCCGCTCTCGCGCAACCGCGGGACGACCCGAACTGCCTGCTCGAGACGGAGCTCTTCGTCAGGAGTTCGCAAGATCAAGTCTCGCCAACCGATCACCGCATCCTTCCGCACGAGGAGTTTGAGTTCGAGGGTCTTGGCATCCACGACCGCGACTTGTTCGACGGCTATCCCCTGACCGAGCTCGACCTGGAGGTCGGCGAGCGAGAACGCAGTCCCTTCTCCATGCACGGTGAGGTTGCTGCTGTCATCCAGGGCAACCTCCTCGGGGGTTACCTCGACGATCCGAGGAGCATTAACGATGCGGAATACTCCTTCGTGGACGAGGTGATAGCCGTCATCGATCACGAGGATGTCGCGAAAGCCACCGGCCGTGCCTGCGTCGGTGCGCACGGTGACTAGGACCTGGGAATTGCTCTTGGGGAGCACCTCGAGCACGGTGATGCCCGAGCCGAAGGAGACCTCGGTGATCCCGGAGAGGAAGGAGGTCCGGTATCCGAGCAACTCGACTTGGAAGGTGGCCCCCTGCGGTCCCTCGTCGGGGAGGACCGCCACCAAGGCGGGATTGTCCTGGATATGCAGGCACCGCTCGCAGCGCTGGCTGCGGTCCGCCACGGTCAGGGTGACATCGAGCTCCCCGGGAGGGTGGTCCCGATCGACGGTCACATTGAGCTCGAGCAGTTCCGGAGTAGTTCGCACGATGCGGTTCACGCTGATGCGTTCGCTGCCCAGGTCGAGATGGAGGTTGGCCGGGTCGAAATCCAGATTGGCGCCGATGAGGCGCACGTTGACCGTGGTCCCGGCATCGAGATAGTTCGGGTCCACGTTGATGAGCGAGGGCAGCGGCCTCACCTCCAGCCTATCCTCGAGACGCAGGATCTGTTCCCCGGAGGACAAGGTGACGGGCCGAGGTCCCAGCGGAGCGGAACTCTCGATGCGCACCGAGACCTCGACCAACATGGGCGATTGTTCGATCAGAGCGACATGCTCGACGGTAATGCCCTCACCGAACGCGACATTCAAGTCGTTCGGGTCGAGGTCGACATTGGCGGTCTCGAGCAGGCACCTGGTCGCGGTACCGGTGAACAGTTGCGAGGGTTCGATGGAGAGGATGCCGGGCCGATACCCGACGAAGAAGGTTCGGGGCAGGTACCCGGTCCCACCATCGGGGTTGACCACGATGAGGTCTTTCAATCCTGGACGGGTGTCGGGGGCCGCAAGGACGGTGAAACGCAGCTTCG
>MGSU01000263.1 GCA_001799195.1 Deltaproteobacteria bacterium RIFOXYA12_FULL_61_11
TGAGCGGATCGAGGTCCACTGCGGCGACGTGATTGGGCGCTCGGCCCAGCGGGTACAGAACCGCCGGGGCGAAACCGTCCTCGGCCACGTCGTACAGGAAGACCCTGAGCTGATCGAGCTGCTTGTCGACAACCACGAGATCGTCGTACTCGTCGTCGTCGATCCTCGCGGCGACCACCCCGGCAGGATCATTACCCGCATCGAGGAGCTGCTCTTCTTCCCAAGCAAAGTGCCAATCGCCGAGGTTGCGATACAGATAGACCGAACCGTCGAGCTTGTTGACCACGGCAAGGTCGGCACGGGGTTGTTCCAGCCCCTCGTCGTGGAACAGGTCCGAGACCACGGCGTAGGCCGGCGCGAGATTCGTCGCACCGAGATTGTAGAGATTCGCGGCATCGGTATACAGATAGCTGCGGCGGTACAACCCTCCCTCGGTCAGTGCGAACAGGCTACCGCCCGTGGCCTCGGCCTGGTGGAATCGGACCTTGCGCATGCGGTCGTCCGGCAGGACCACCTCGCCTTCCCCCGGCATCGCCGGCCGGCGGGTGTCGAGGAAATCCAGGGCATCGGTCGTAGCCTCTCCGCGATAGGTCAGGTGATACCCGTCATCATCGCCAAAGAGCCAGATCGCCTCACTGCCCTCCAACCCACTCACCGTGGTCACCTGCCGCTCGGTAGTACCGTTCACCACCACGACCGCCCTCGGCAGACAGGCCTCGAGTTCCTCTTGGCCAACCGCGGGATAGCGTAGGACCGCGCTGTCGGACGCGATCAGGACGTCAAGGTTCCCGGCCTCGTTCCGACGCACGTCGAGGTCGCGGAGAGTCCTTGTCCCGTCCACCTCGACGAGGAACCAGTGGGCTCCAGCATCAAGGGTGTAGAGCACATGGTGGCTGGTCAGGGCGAAGAGGCTCTGGGCGTCGATCTGGGAGAGGGCCACGATGACCTCGTCCCCACCCGGAGCAACCGCATCGCAGCTCGCCTCGACGGCGGCGAGGTCGGTATCGAGGTCGAAACCCACGAAGCTCGCCCCCCCGTTCGAGGTCAAGGCCACGGCCCGGCTCGTCGCCAGCGAATAGGTTCCCGGCTGAGGGATCAGCCGCGGTGTGACCACCTCGAGGACGTTCCGACCGATACCGGGATCCGCGAGGAAGCTCTGGAAGCTCTGCCCCCCGTCGAGGGTCAACCCCAGTCCCTGGACCGTACCGAAGAGGTACCTCGCTGTGGCCGAGTCGGAAGAGGTATCGGGCAGGAATGCGACCGAACCGATCCCCATGGGTAATGCCCAGTCCGGGGTGAGTAACGTCGTCTCTCCTCCGCTCTGCACGACGGCACCGATCGTCGAGCCGAGCAACAAACGCCTAGCCGCCCCGCTCCCGATCAGGTCGAGCGAGGTGAAATCCAGATTGGGAATACCCGTCCCCTTGGTCAGAACCTGGTACGTGGCTCCATTGTCTTCGCTGAGCATCAGGCTGGCGGCTGTAACCAGGGCGAAGGTGGACCGATCGTCCCCATCGACCGCCACGGCCACGACTTCGTTGCCCTCCTGGTTCTCCGCCAGAGCCTCGTTGCCCTGGAAGACCCGAGCGGCAGTCGTGAGCGTATCGAACCTACTGACAACCACCAGTCCATGTTCCGTCCCGATCAGCAGCTCTTCGGCCTGGGGATCGTTCGAGGCAAGGAAACGCAGGGAACGAACCCCCGGGCTCGGTAGGGAGGGATCGGTCGAGGTGGACAACGTGCGGCTCCCCAAGACCCCGGTGGATCGATCGAGGGCATAGACCCCGGCCTCGTCGGCCACGGCGAGCACGGCTCGATCGGTCCTCGCCAGAGCGAGCGCGTGGACGACATCGGTCGAGGAATCGGTCAGACCGTACAAGGTGAAGGAGGAAGCATCGCCGCTGGGATCCGAGACCAGCAAGCCTGCGCCGATCAGGGGCAATCCGTCCACACCGCAAATGGGATCGGGGACATCCAACGTCGGGACGACCACGCACGAGTCCAGACCATAGCCACAGGCGAAATCATTGGTCGCGAGCATGTCACAGGCGGTAATCACCGGGACATCGAGGTTGGAATACCCCCCGAGGGAGAAACTCCGGAGGGTGTTGCGCACGACGTCGAGCGGTTCTCCAGTAACCGGATCCTTGGCGTACATGGTGCTGCGCAGGACACCGGCCCCAGTGCCTACCAGGGCTTCACTGAAGGTCGTGACGAAATCGTACACATCGAAGGTCAGCGGAGTCTCGCCGGCCTCGAGTTGCATATCTACGAAGCGATAGTTCGACCCGCTCAGGAAGATGTCGAAGTCGTCAAGGTGATAGATTTTCGTGCCCACCTGGACCAATACCTCGTCGATAAGTTGCTGATTGGCCAGCAACCGCACCGCCCGAACATCGTTGCTGGGAAGATCGGCATTGGAGGTATCGACCTTCTTGAAGGAACGCCCTTGGTTATTTGTAAAATACAAGGCCTTATCGGTTCGAACGACGAACTCCTTGAAGGCAGTGTTGACGTCGTTCCCGGTAGCGCGTTTCCAGATTGCGTCCAAGTCCCGGAACGCCGCGCCATCCGAGGTGGCGTCCTCGAGTCCCAAGGTCTCCGTGGTCGCCACCAGGTAGTGGTGGGTGCCCGGTCCATCCTCCTTGGGCTCGAAGGCGTGCAGGCAGGTGCCGCTCTCGGTCAAAGCGAGATAGTTGAGGTCATAAGCGGTCTCGACCTTGGCAAAATCCTGGAGGGGATCGTCGGTGACCGTGAGCACGGTGTTGCTCGGTAGGTCCGAGGTCGTGTCGTCGATGTGCACGAACGAGGTACCGCCGTCGATACTGACGTAGAGACCGGCATCGGTGCCGACCATGAAGGACTTGCAAAGCACCGCGTCGGTGTTGACCCAGGAGAGATCGCTGACCGCGACCCCGGGCGCGACGGGATACCTGCCATAGGTCGTCCAATTGTCCCGGGTGATGTATACCCCGGTCTTGCTGGTGCCGAGGAGTTGGAACATGCGGGCCTCGACCTGTTTGCCCTGGAAGGCGCAGGAGGTATTGCGCAGGCGGAAGTCGAAGGCCGTGATCGCATCGCCGGGCGGAGCCCCGAGGGGTTGCAACTCGCCGAGCGAGACCGTGGTGAAGGTTCTCCCTCCGTCATTGGTCACCGAGAAGACATCGGCCTGACCGGAACCCGCGCTGTCCTGGAGGACTGCAAAGGTCTTGCGTTTGGGATCGCCCTGGAAGAAGCGCACGTCTACGACGCGATGGACCGGGAGATTGAAGGCCGTGAACGTGGCGCCGCCGTCTTCCGAACGGGTCAGACCCAGCTCTGTCCCGAGCAGGAAGGTCCTACCGGTGGGATCGTCCTCGGCGAGGGCGACGGTAACGATCTTGTTCGACGGTACCAGATGGGTCGAGGCTTGCAGGTAGTTGACCTCTCCGATCTCGCCCGCGATACTCGTGCCGTGGATGGCCCCTCGCCGCGTGCCGAGCAACCATACCACCTGCTCACCCACCATCTTGCAGTGTGCGCTAGTGATCCAGCGGGCTTCGGGATAGATCTCGGCCGAGTACTCGAGCGGGAGGAGGGTAGCCCCTCCATTCCAGGACAGGTAGGCGCCATCGGCCGTCCCGAGCAAAAAGACGAGTTGCTCGAGCTGCGTGGCCGGATGGTTGCAGAAAGCGACCGAACTGACCCGGTCGTCGAAATCGAACTCGGCGGCCAAGGCCCGAGAATTGAAATACCGCTGCTCGACCGCGGTTAGGGCTTGCGTGCCGCCCTCGTCGAGATAGGTCTCGGAGAACAGGACGGCGCCGAAATTGGCCGTCCCGACCAGGTGATGGTACACGGTCTCGTCCCCTTCGACCACCTTGTGGAAATCGACGGAGGTGAGATCGGAGGAGGTCAACTGGGAGGCATTGACGAACCCGGCGCTCCCCTTGGTCGCGTCGCGATTGATGACCAAACCTTGGGTGCCACCGACCAGATATTGTTTCCCCTCTCCATCCGGATCGTCGACAAAGGCCACCAAGTTGATCACTCCGACCCCGGCGTTGGCATGCACGGTCACCGTCGGCGCCGTGAAACAATCCTCGACGTAGTGGATCTCGGTCAGCGTCGCGGCCACGAGGAGCTCTGTCCCCTCGGACCAATAATCCACCGAGACCACGTCAACCCCACCGAGGATGGTGGTAGCCGTTGCGCCGGCATCTTGGCTGAGCCAGACCCCCGCACTGGTCGCCACGATCAGGATGTCCGCCCCAACGAGCAAGACCTTGCGCACGGTCCTCGACGGTAACGGAGTGCCGCTGTCGGTTTCCACCGGGTGGAAGGTCACGCCGCCGTCTTCGGTCAGGTAGGCCCCATCCGAGGTACCGATCAGGAAACGCAAGGGCTGCCCGGCAACCGTCGGAACCGCATGGGACACCGAGGTCACCGTGAGGGCCGGGAGATTGAAGAACTCCCGCAAATGGCGCTGCCCCTGATAGACCATGGCTCCGCTATCTGTGCCCAACAGGAAGGTCTGACCACCGGGGTTGGTCTGGTCGAAGGCCACCGCATTGATCGTGTCGGAAGGCAACAACGCCTCCGCTTCGTCAGCGGTGGCATCCAACGCCATGAAATGTCTATAAGTAACTCCATCGTCTGCCGTAAAGAAGGCTCCATCCCCGTCCGATCCGAGCAGCAGGGTGGCTCCATAGAGATCTCCGGCCGCGTAATCGAAATCGGTCAGCTCCGCGCCTTCGGCGAGCGGAATGGGTACTACCCTGGCTCGGCCGCCCTGGAAGAGGACGAAACTGTTACTGAGACCGCCGAGCCCGACCAAGTCGTCGTCACCATCCCCGTCGAGGTCTCCCACGACGAGCTGTTCGAGGCCGACCGGCGAGGGGAAGACGACCCGGCGCCGGAAGGTGCTATCCATGGTTCCGCTCATCTCATTGACCAGGACGCTCACGTTCTGATTGTCATGATCGAGATACAAGAGGTCCGGGTACGCGCGATCCGCGCTGGGATCGGGCAGCTTCGACCCGAACTTCCCGACCACCGGCGAACTCGGGGTTGAACCGACCCCTGTCAGCACAGAGGGCTGGAAGACCCGCGGAGCGGTCTGTTCATAGAGAGACAAGGTATAGTCACAGACGAAATCATCCCCCACTTCGGTGCAGGTCGGATCGCTGTTGCTGACCACGACGTCGGTACGGCCGTCGCCCGTGAAATCTGTCGCGACCAGACCGTTCGGGGTGGCTCCGGTGACCAGATAGCCCGACGAGGAAAAGACCTCACCGCGACGGTCGCCGATATGGCATCCCTTGCCGGTAGCAGCATCCAGGACCACGAGGTCGGCTTGCAGGAACCCGATGGAGGCCACCGCTCCGAGCTCGGTCAGGGGATTGAGGGTTATCGGAGCACCCGCGGTCAATGCTCCGTTATCGTTGAGGAGAGCCACGGACAGCTCGCGACGCGAGGCACTGGCGGTGACCAGCCCGAGACGGCCGCCATCGAGCACCCGGTAGGCGGTCAACCCGGACGACTGTCCGGCCACACCGATCGCTTGGCCGGCTTGCAGGTCATAATTCCCAGCAGGTCCAGGGCCGAGAGCGGGCACCACGGTCGGCACCACCATGAGCCGGTCCCGGGAAGGCATCTCTCCCTCGGTCAGGAGGACCAGTTCGGGAAGACCGCCGCCCTGCAATTCGATCACGGCCAGCTCGCGCGGCCGCTGCTCCAGTTGCAACTCGCTGCCTTCGGTGTAGGCCAGCCCGTTTTCGACGATGTCGTACAAGCGGACGTTCTCGGCCAGGCGATTGAGCACTGCCACGGCGCCGTTGGGCAGGACCTCGGGAACCGGAGGTATCCAGGCCGCATCCACCGGGCCATGCCCGGTCGGGAGCACGACATCGGCGGTGACATCGAAGGTTCCCGCGCCGTCGTTGAGGTAGAGTTCGAGTTTGTCCCGGCCGTAGTTGACCAGGAGGAGATCCGAGGTCTGCACGGTTAAGGGGTTCCCCAGCGGGGCACATACGATGGCGCGGGGAACCTGGTCGCTGCGGAAATCGCCCTGGTAGGGCAAGGCCGCGACCACGGCAGCACCGGTGAGCAGGTCGGCTCCACCGCTCTCCACGGTGAAGACGACCGCGGCGCGAGGAGCGCCTTCTTCGAGCGGATCTTCGAGCCCCACAACTGCGAGATCGGTCAGCGCATCTCCGTCGAGATCCCCTCCGCAGAGTTGCAACCCTTGGTACGCCCGGTCATCCGGATCGAGGAGCGGGTACTCGGTGACGAACTCGAGCCGCGGGTCCGTGTCGTCGGTCTCGAGGACCCGGGCCAAGAGCAGAGAGTGCCGGAGGTGATCGGCGACGACCAATTCCGCTCTGCCGTCCCCGTCGAGGTCGAGCTCGAGAGAGGCCGCCGGCCGCTCACCGGAGTCGAAGCTCCGGGCCGGAATATTGCGGTGCAGGATCAGCTTCTGTTCGCTCTGGTCGACCACCGCGAGGTCGGCCTTGTGCCCTAAGGTCGAGGTATTGACCACCGTGGCGGCCATGCCTGCCGGCTTGCTCCCGCCCTGGAGGATCACGGGGTCCGAGGTATCGAGCTGGCCGGAGCGATCCACCGGACGGATGGTCAAAGTGTCGTCGAGTTGGTCGATGAGGGCGAGGTCAGGCAGACCGTTGCCGTTGAAATCCGCGAAGAGCAGGTCTTTGGGGAAGCGCCCGGTCTCGAGGGTGATAGCCACGGCCAGGGGATAAACCCCGGCCAGATCGTCGAAGGTCGATCGGCTCGGGTATACGACGACCGTGTCATCGGCCGAGTTGGAGACCGCGAGATCACCGACGTAGCGGCCGTCGAAGTTGGCCACCGCAACATCGACCGCGTTGACCCCGGTGGGCAGGTCGATCCCCGTCGGCGCCAGTTGCCCGGGGAGAATTTCGAAGATTCTCAGGGTATTGCTCTCGGACAACAGCACCGCGAGCATGTCTAGGATACCGTCACCGTCCTGGTCATGTCCCACCAGGTCGTAAGGCTTGCTGTCCAGGGCCACGATCGCCCCAGGCAGAAACAATCCGGTGCCGTTGATGTTGGAGAAGGTCTGGAGCGCGCTGCCGTTCTTGGCCGCGATGACGATATCGGAGTCGTTGAAGGCCAGGGAGCCGTCCTGTTGGCGATCTTCACCCAATTCGCCGCACACCAGGGCCTTGGGTCCCAGCGGGATGGGATAGAGGCGGGGCGTCCCCTGGAATACACCGGGGGTGACACTGGAGTTGAGTACGACCCCGAGTTCGTTCGTTTCATCGGTGACGTAGGCGAGGTCGGTGACCCCGTCATTGTTGAAGTCGGCCAGGCAACTCGCGGTGATCAGGTGGGCCGCGGGATAGAGCGTCCGGAGGAGATACGGAGTCTGGGGACTCTGGTTCATGAACCCCGCGAACTCTTTGACATCCCTGGCGAGCACCAGGAGATCGGCCCGTCCATCGGCATTGAGATCCCCCGCATGCACGGCAGCGGGAAGGAAGCCGAGCTCCAGGGTCGGGACGACCTGGTAGGACACCGAGTTGATGATGAGGGGGAATTCCAGCCAGGAACGCTTCCCAAGATTGGTTTCGACCACGACGACACGGAGGTCAAAACGCTTGCCGCGATCGGCTTCGTCGGCCAGCAGATCGACCAGACAACGGTTCTGGTCTGTCGTGAAGGTGAGTCCCAAGGGATAGGTGCGCCCATCCTCGCGTTCGCACAGGACTACGTCCCCGTCGAGATCATAGAAATCGATGGCCCAGGTGCGACGTTCCCCGGGGAGCATGGTGAAATGCACGCCGAGTTCCTGGTCGAGTTCTTCGGTGGCGAGCTCGTCGGTGAGGGACTGCCCCTCGAAGGTCTGGAAGATCGGTCGCTGGTTGTTCTCCAGAACGGTCACCGGAAGGACGAAGTTCGGGCTGACCAAACCGAGCGGATCAGTCACGCGCAGCCGCAGGTCGAAATGCCCGCCCTGGAAGAAATCCGGGGCAAAGGTCAGGTTGCCGTTCTGCGGGTCCAAGGTCGTATTGGCCGGCAGATTGACGCCGACGAAAGTCAGGAGGTCCCCGTTGGGATCGCTGGCTGAGAGGCTGCAATTGAGGACTTGGTCGGGCCGGCTCTCGGTAATGGTGTACACCCCCTCGACCGGGGCCACGTTGCAACGCACTCCGGTGATCAGCGGCGCCTTGTTGGCCCGGGTCAAATAGACCTGGTGCCGCCTGCAGGACGAATCGCCATACAGGTCGACGACCTTGTAGTAGAAATTGAACTTACTCCGCACGTTGGCCAGGGTCGGCGCGAAGGTGGTGACCCGCTCGACGCGGTCGTGCAGCATCTCGGTGGTGCCCGGGTACTCGCACGGGAAAAGATACTGCAAGGCAGGCGAGGTGCAATCGAGTTCCTCGCTGGACTCCACGCAATACAGGTCCGGCAGGGCGGGTTGATCCTCGTCCGAGCTGAGCACCTTCATGCGATACTGCTCGCCGATGTTCACCGTGGCAGCCGAACCGTCGTGATCATTGGGGTCGAGCTCGGGGAGTATGGTGAGAGCAGGAAGAGTATTACGGTAGTTGACGCGGAAGGTGAGCGCTGCTTCCGCGCCGTGTACGTCTTGGACGGTCACTCGAACGTCATTCGATTGCTTGATCCGAGCGGCATCGAAACCGAAACCCAGTTCGAAATAGGCATCCCCGAGATAGACTTGGGTACCCGGACGATCGGCGCAGGGGAGCCCGCTCTCGACCACGGTGCAACTCAGACGGCCCAGCTCCAGGAGAGGGGTCTCGGGATCGACATAGCGGAAGCGCAGCCGCAGGAGGTCTTGGGGGTAGAAGTCCAGGGCGAAGGCAATACCATCGATCCCTGAGGCGTACTGATCCTGACCGGTCAGGATATCCGCGAAGAGTTGGGGAACCTGGTTACGGACCGTCACGGTGAAGGTCGAGACCGCCGGCACGGGATTATCTGCATCGCTGGTCTCGATGGAGAACTGGTAGGTATTGCCGATGTGCGCCACGGTCGGCAGGTATTCGAAACCGAACGAGCGCAGCGTCGTGGGTTGGGGTCCGGAGAAGACGTCCGGTTCGAACTCGAACTGCGGCGCGTCGCCGCAGGGCTCCGCATCCCCGCCATTGGTCGCCACCGTGCAACCAAAGATGATCGGGTCGTTGTCGTCGTCGACGAAGGTCAGATCAAAGGCCACGCGTTGACCCATGGTCGTCTGCACCACTCCGACGAAGGGGTTCTGCCAATAGGGCAGTTCCTGTTTCTCGATGCTCCAGGTGAGCGGCACGGTGGCTATCCGACCGCTCGTGTCGACGGCATAGAAATTGAGCGGATACACCTGTTCTTCGCCGGCGAGGAAAATACGACGATACTCTAAGTACTCGAACAGGAACGTAGCCTCGTGCGCGTTCGAGCTACCGTCACAGACCGGCGTGAAATAGTCTTCGAGGCCCTCGACTCCGCAGGTCACCAAGGGCAGTTCGCTGGCAATGGCGACGTCGACGAGCAACGCGGTGCGGTTGCCGATCGTGAGGTGCTCACCGGCGGTGACGGCCATACCATCGTTGACGAGGGAAATTGTGATCGGTCCCGGGGGTAGAGCATCATCAAGGACCAAGGTGAGGATCACCTGAGTGCAGTCGTTCTCCTCGGATACTTCACAGGCATCGGCGGTAAGATCGTAACTCCCGGCGTTGACCGGCAATACGGTGGTATCCAGGTGCAGCACGGAGGTGACCGGGTTGAAGCTGACCACACCGACGAGAGCCGTTGGAATCTCGACCGCCAGCTCGGTCTCATTGCAGTAGTCCGGATCATAGGCCACGAGCGGCACATCCCGGGGGGCTTCCCCGAGATAGACCCGGCCAGCGAGCACGTTGCCGATGACCGGACCCTCGAACTCGCGGGTCACGGCCAGTAGGTAGCGTCGCTCGTCGCGGATCGCGACCCCTGCCTCGATGAGTTGGAAGCGGAACTCGAAGTTGTGGACCGGGTCGCACTCGCGATAGATGGTATTGGAGAGATCGAACGTGAAGCCGAGCTTGGCCTTGTCGAACAAGGCATACGCCGGGAGTTGCTCTTGCCAAGGAGCCTGGGGATCGGGCCGGTAGGAGGCGACCACGTCGAAGCCCTCCCCGAGAGTCCCCCCCTTGAGCAAGAACTTGAGGCTCACGAGGTCGTCGTCTTGCAGGGCTATCACTTCTCCCTCTGTCGTGGCCTCGTGGCTGTTGAAGATGAGGTTGAGGCTGAGTGGCCCCGCGATGACCCCTTCCTCGACCGCAGGGGTGGCCACCTCGAGATTGTACAGGATGGAGATGTTGTCGGTGTTCTCGTTGAGTACGATGAGGTCGCGATCGTACTTGGTGGTCGCCGGATCGTCGGTGATGGTGCCGTCGCCGTCGATGTCGCGGACCTCGATATCAATGGGGTTGTTCCCTGCGAGCAGATTCAGGAAGGGGATGAAACGCCCGTCGCCGGCCTGGTTCAAGAAGATCGAAACGCTGTCGTCGTCGCGGTTCAAGGCCAGGATGTCCGGACCATTCTTGACCGCATCCGTGGTGTTGGTGGGATCGATGTCGATCAGGGTGAAGGCCCCCGGATACCGTCCCGTTGGAATGAGGTTCGGGTCCTGGAAGCTCCCCTTGCTCCCTCCGGAACCGTTCTTGAACACCGAGAGGGTGTTGTCGTTGGAATTGCTCACCACGAGGTCGATCAGGTCATCGACCTCGGGATTGAGGTTGGCACCGCGGATGGCGACCGGGAAACTGCCGGTGGCCAGGACGCGAGGCGTCGTCGAGAAGCCGTTGGGATAGAGGTTCTCGTAGATCAATGCTTGATTGAGGTTGGCGCTGAGGAGGACCACGTCGCGATGGACAGTGCCGATAACGTCGCCGACGAAGAAATCCACCGGATAGGCCGTGGCCGGAGCGCTGATCTGGACCTGATCTGCTTCCGCTGCGGAAAAAGTGCCCTGCCGGTTGAGCAGCACGGTCACTTTGTTGCTGTCTTCGTACAGCACCGCGAGATCATCCCAACCGTCCTGGTTGTAGTCCCAGGCCTGGAGCTTGGTCGGCGATAGGCCGATGATCTGGGGCGTGGGCACCTCGAGATCCGGGAGGTTGGCCACCACCCTCTCTCGTACGACGTCCTCTAAGGGTTCCTCGATCACTTGGATCACGTCGGTGGTACCGAGGTCGATTTTAAGGAAGAGGTTGTACAGGACGGTGACATAGTTGAGGGCCGTGCTGACCAAGACCACGTCATTGGTCCCGGTATGGTCGAAGTTCCCCACCACGAGGTCGTTGATACCCTGTTGGCAAGCGACACTGCGCACCGTGTTGTTGACCAGTTGCGGACAGCGATAGTCGAGCAGGAAGCGTTCGAAGGTGCTGTCGCCGTTGTTCATGAGCAGGGTCAGATAGGGCTGTTCCTCACCACTGCCGCCATTGCCTATCAAGATATCCCAGTCGTTCTCCCCATCGGTGGGATCCATGTCGACCACGTCCATGCATAAGGGATGCGGCCCGGCGAGGTAATTCGCGGCAGCGGGGAAGACCCCTCCACCCTTGTTCTCGAGCAGAATGACCTGGTTGCCATTGGCATCGACGACGGCGAGGTCGTTCTTGTGGATGCCGAGCTCGGTCTTCCGGTCGAAGTTCACCCCCACCACATCGGCAGGGTTCCGCCCTCCGACCAACTGTATCTGCCGTCTGCGATTGTAGGTCCCATCCCCGTTGTTGAGCAGGATGGAAATATTGCCACCGAGCTGGTTGGTCACCGCGATCTCGGGCCGACGATCGGCCTTGAAGGCCTGGAAAGTCACCCCTGCGTCGTGGGTCAGGAACCCTCCTCTCGTGGTCGCCAGGAAGAAATTCTCGCCTCCTCCCTGGGGATCGAAGGCGACGTCGTTGATAACGTGGTTCGCGGGGGTGAGTCCCGCGGCGGTGAGGACCTTCTTCGTAAACGTCACGCCATTGTCCGTGGACAGGAGGTAACCGGCCTGGGGTACGGTCTGCCCGGTCGGGATCTGTAAGGTCGCGACAAGGATACGGTTCTCGGCCGGGGTCGGACCCGGTAGGACGTCGAGGGCGAGCACATTCTCGTTGCGCACCGGGACGGTGAAGGCGAGCCCACCGTTGGTGGTGCGGGCGAGTCCCTTGAAGGTCCCTACCCAGAAGGTCTTGCCCGTGGCATCGCTCGGGTCGAAGGCCACCGTGTGGATCTCGTTGTCGGGCAGGGTGTTGTTGACCGTGGCCAGGATCTCGGTGAAGGGACCTGGGAAATCGGGGGCGAGATACACACCGAGCTTGGTGCCCACGAGGAGCTGTGTCCGTGCTTCGGCAGTGCCGGCATCGACCTCGAGAAAGTCGAGAGAGGTGAGGACATTGCTCTTGAACACCGAGCCGTCCCCCTCATCCTTCAAGAGTTCGAACGTGAGGCCACCGTCGTTCGAGGTCAGCAGGCCTTCTTCGGTCGCCAGGACGAGGCGCTCGCCTGCCCCGAGGAAGACGAGGTCGTTGACCGCCGAGGTCAGGCGCTCGGGCAGGGTCTCGGGGTCATCATCGTGGTCGTATTCCAGGACCACGTTTTTGATCAGCCGGGCATTGCTGCGCTCTTGGATCATGCACAGGCCATTGACCGTGGCCACGCCGAGGGTGGTTCCGATGTCCTCTTGGACATGCCCTATCGCGTTGACCTTGCTGCCAAGGGCCGAACAGTACTGCGGATTCTCGCGCAGGAAAGAGACCCCACCGTCGAGGGTGGCGCTGTAGCCGTAAATCGTGCCCAGGGCAAAGCGTTCTCCTGCTCCGGGCAGGTACTTCACCGCGGTCAGGTGATCGTCCTGGAACCAGAAAGGATCTCCATCGAGATCGACCAGGGCCAGGGCCGTGGGGAAGTTCCCCACCGTATAGGTCTCCTTGCGGTCACCGTACAGAAAGCTGCCGTCCCCGGCGGGTTCGGCGAGGAAGACGCTGACGGTGTCATTACCGGCATTGCTGATCACGAGGTCGGGAAGTCCATCGAGGTCGAGGTCGTCGATAGCCACGTCGCGCGGGACATCTCCGGTGGGAAGTCCCGGTTCGAGGAGCTCGAGCAGGACATGATCACCCTCGGCAGCCCGGATGGAGGGTATGCCGGTCTCAGGCCTACTGGCCCGCCGCAGGGAAACCACGGTACTGGTATCGTTCTTGGTATTGGCCGTGGCCAGGAGATCGACCCGACCGTCGGCATCGATATCAAAAAGACTCAGCGCCCGAGCTTCCTGCCCGAGCGAGAACTGTCCGGCGTATTCGGTGAAGTGCCCTTGACCATCTCCGAGGTAGAAGAGCAAGTCCTCCCCGCCGTCCTGCGTCGCGAGCACGTCGGGATGATCGTCGGCGTTGATCAGGCCGCAGGCGATGGCGAAGACCCGAGTGGAGTTCTCGATCGGCAAGGCCACGTCCAGCTCGGCCCCGGCAAGGTTCTCGAAGAAATACAATTTCCCCCTGCTGGCCACCAGAATATCATCGAACGAGCCCTCCTCGCGTTGGACGAAGGGAGCCGCGCACAACCCGGACACACTGCCGAGATCTCGGCTGCCGGGGAGTTCGTATTCGACCACCGGGGCATATTTCGCCGGTTCGGGCACGATGTTCAGGAGCACGCCGATGGTATTGGCATCCGTGCTCCCGACCACCAGATCGGGCTCGCCGTCGGTGTCGATCGTGGCGCTGACGAGCTTGGAGACCCCCGCACCGACCGGGAAGCGGGGGAAGGAGAGGAAGGTCAGGTTGTTGACGTAGACAACCATGCGGAACACGGAGCAATGTTCACCTTCCTGGGTCGGCGTGTCGACATCACAGGCATAGACGTTGACGGCGAACTCGCTCCCGGCATCCCCTTCTCCGGGCAGGAAGACCAACTCTCCCTTGGTCGGATCAGGGAAAGAAGGCAGGCTCTGGCGGAGCCGGTTGAGCGCATCGTTGGCCGGGATGGCATACCGGACGACATCTCCATCGAGATCCTCGGCGACCAAGGTCAAGCGCTGGAGCGCATCGTCGTCGACTTCGAATCGGTCGATGTCCGCGTTGCCTTCCATGGCGACCGTGGTGAAATCATCGGTCACCGGCGTGGCTCCGATGGCACGGAAGACTGGCCGACGGTTCACGTCCTGGACCTCGATCGCGGCCAGGAGCAGATTGCTCTCGAAACCGGATTGGTCCTGGACCACGAAGGTCGGCTGGTAATACTCCTGCTCGGTCCTGGTCTGTTGGACGTACGTCGGGGTGAAGGTATAGACCCCGTCGTTGGTGATCTTCCCGCCGCTGGGGCTATCCACGACCTTGTACGTGAAGACCTGGTCCGGGCCGTTGGGATCGCTGGCTTCGAACCGGACGGTGAGCGTGTGGTTCTCGGCGACGACGAGGTGGGACAGGGGCTGCTCGACTCTTTGACCGTCGACCTTGACCTCGACCATCGCGAGCACCGGGGGTTTGTTCTCGTTGGTGACCCGGACCTCGAGGACGCGGCTCGAGGTCTTAGGGACGAAACCCGACACCGTCCCTTGAGCTCGATCGGTGGCCACGAGATGGAACCGGTACAGCCCGAGCTTGTGCACTCCATAGATGGGGAGGAAGCTCAACCGCCATGCGTTGCCCTTCTGGTCGGTCTTGGTGAGCAGCGAAGCGCCGAACAACTCGGCCGGATCTTCTATTTCCTGTTCGACTTCCTGCCCCCCGGGCAAGAGCTCGCTGTGCACGACCCGCTCGACCGCGAGGTCGATAAGGTCCCCATCCACGTCGAGCAACTCGAGGTTGACCAGCAGGGGAGGGTCGTCGCCGTAATTCACGGTGAAGGCACTGGTGATCGGCGCCGTGAACTTGGGTGGACCGTTGCTGTCGCTGATCCGCACCGAGAAGGTCAAGTACTGGGCAATACCGGGATGATCGCTCACCGCCAAACGGAAGAAAACCTCCTTCGTCCGCTGCTCGCGAGTGACCAGGGAATAAGGAGGGGCGAAGGTGAAACGCCTCTCGACCTGACTGTAGCTCGCTCCCAGTGTGGCAACATTGTCTTTCCATTGTTCTGCTTCGGCGAAACGATAGGCCATCGAGGAGGTCAGGTTGCCCTTGTCGAGCGGATCGAGGTCATCGAAATCGAAAGAAACCACCAGGGTCTGGTTCTCGATCGCGGTGAAGCGCCGATCGGCCTGGTACTGGGCCAACACATTTTCGCTCCCCCCGTCTTCCTCGGCCCGGCTCGCTCCGGTCAAGGACACGCTGGGCAAGGTGTTGGGCAGGATGGTCAACCCGAAGGAGGCGTTCACCTCCAGACCGCAGGCATCGGTGGCGACCAGACTGACTTGGTAGGTCACGTTGTCGTCGGTGTCCCCCGCGTGGAGTCGCAGGTTGACACCCTCATCCCCTACCCGCTCCAACCGATAGGAGGTTTTCTCGGTATCCTCGGCCGTGGCCAGGGCGGGCGTGGACTCGACGGAGAACTCGAGCTGTTCGGCAGCGCGTTCGAAATCCTGGTCGACGACCGAGAATTCCAGGCTGGTGTATTGCAAGTTAAAAATGGAGAAGTCGGCCGGAGCGGCGCCCTCGAAACTGGGTTTTGAGGACACGATGGCCACCGTGGTGGTCGTCGTGTTGCCCTCGTCGGCAGTCTCGGGGGTGAAGGCGTCCTTGGCTCTCACGGTCAGGGGAAACTCTCCGCAGGACCCCTTGGGCGGTGCGAGGGTGATGGTGCCCCGGCCGTCCTCGTCGTACTCGACCGTGGCCCCGGGGATGGACTCGAAGCCCAGCAGCTCGAACTCGACGGCATCGTTCTCGGTGTCCACTGCCTCGACCGGGAGCTTGACGACGCTGCCCACCTGCACCTCGGTCCTGGCGCCGAGTTTGAAGACCTGGGGGACCTTGTTCTCGGAATACACGTGCAAGACGAGGGTCAGCGGTTCAGAGGTGTCCTTCTCGTCGTACCCGAGGAGCACTACGGTATAGCGGCGATCTTCGTCCCCCGCGCCGGGAACGAAGATCAGCGTCGCCTTCCCGCCGTCAAGACCGCGCAATTCGACATTGGAGGTGTGCGGGGTCACGGAGCCCAGCTTGATCTTCCCCAGATCGTTCGGAGCGAGCTTCAGGGAGAGGTCGAGCTTGAAACGCTGGCCCATGCGCACCGTGTACTCTCCGTCCTCCTGTTCGAAGGCCAGTTTGCCACGATTGCGGTTGACGACCTTGAGGGTCACCGCATGGGTGATCGGTTCGAAGGCGGGTTCGCGGTCTTTCTCGGGATCGAGGACCGCAACGAGGGTGAAGACGATCTTATAGGTTCCGGCCGCGGTGTGATCGGCCTCGAGGTCCAACTTCGCTACCCCGTCTTCGACGGTGAAGACAGTGGTGAGACCCTCGATCCCGTTTCCATCGGTGCCGATGGGAAGGATCTGCGGAGGATCCATGGTCGCATCGAAGACCTCCGGCACCGTGAAGCGCGCTTCCAGGCTGACCGATCCGCCCTCGACGACCTCGAGGGTGCGTGGGTTCTCCTCGTCGAAGAAGGGCAACTCGGTCGGGGTTTGGTTCTTCTTCCCCCCGGAGCAGGCGAGGAGCAGGGCCAGAGGCAAGACCAACAACATCGCTGCCAGGGGTTTGGAAGGAGAACCCGGAGCCGGCGAGAACATCGCGATCGTGGTGGCCATAGTACGCTCTCGAACTGATGGTGACTGTTGTGCCGCGGCAGGGAGTATACATAGGAACGCGTGAGATGCAACCACTATCCGACAGGCAGGCGAAGGCGAAAAGGCTTGTCCTCGGCCGTATTGACGCCTATCATCCCCGCACGGCCAAGACACCGCACCCAGATGATGATCGTCGTCCCACATCCCGACCAACCCTCTTGTACTTCCAGATCGACCGGCTTCCTCTTCCCGGGACTCGTCCTGCTCTGCCTCGTCGGGGCCTGCGCCGTTCGCGGCAAGGCAGGCTCAGAGATTTTAGAGAGAGCCCTACCTCAGGTCCCAGCCACCGTGGCCGATACCGTGTATCCTTTCTGGGCAGACCTCGGCGATCCCAACCTCGAAGCACAGGTGGCGCGAGCCTTCCAACACAATCCCAGTCTCCTCGCCATGGCGGCGAAATTGACCCAGGCCCGAGCCGTCGCGAGGAAGAGCGGAGCGACCGACCTCCCAACCCTCGACGCCTCCGTTGGAGCCTCCCTGGGCCTGCGCGATGGCCCTGTCGGCGGTCCGAGCACCACCCGGAGCCTCACCCTCGGGTTGAGTGCGAGCTACGAGCTCGACCTCTGGGGCAGGCTGGAGGCCGAACAGGCAGCGGACCGCCTCGAGGCCGAGGCCAGCCGGGAAGACCTGCGTACCGCCTTGATCACGCTCGCCGCGGAAACGGCCACGGCCTGGTTCGGACTGGTCGAGCAGCTCGGACAAAGGACCCTACTGGCCGGACAACTCGCTACCAACACGCACGTCCTCGCCATCATCGAAGCGCGCTTCCGCAGCGGGCAAATCTCGGTCATCGACGTGCTCCAACAGCGGCAACTCGTCGAGGCGCTGGCCGGAGAGCGGCTGCAGGTCGAGACCTCGCTCGAACTCCAGACCAATGTACTCGCCCTCCTCACCGGAACCCTGCCTGAGGTGCCCTCGCCGCCCGAAGACCTCACCTTGCCCGGGTCGGTTCCATCGTTGCCGCCCCTGCCCCTCGGTACCTACCTCGAGACTATACTCGCCCGGCCAGATCTTCGAGCGGCCCTCCATCGGGTCGAAGCGGGAGACGCCCGGCTCTCGGCTGCCCTCGCCGACCGCTATCCCCGCTTGAGCCTCGTTGCCAAGGCAGAGACCACGACCGAGGCCTTGGCCGACCTGTTCGACAACTGGCTGGCCAATCTCCTCGCCAACCTTACCGCACCGCTCCTGGACGGCAACCGACGCACGGCCGAGGTGGAGTTGCGCCGGGCCCGCCTCGACGAGCTCGCTGCCACCTACCGGCACACCTATCTGCGCGCTCTCCGAGAGGTCGCCGATGCCCTGGTCAGAGAACGTCAACAGGTACTCTACGTCCAGAGCCTTGAGCGCCAGCTCACCCTCTCGGAACAGGCCACGACCCAAACCTTCTCGAGCTACAGCAAGGGGGCCCTGGATTTCACCCGTTACCTCATGACCCTCCTCGAGGATCAGCGCTTGCGACGCACACTGTTGAGAGCCAGACGAGAAGCTCTCGACTACCGCCTTGCGCTGCACCGAGTCCTGGCCGGCCCTCTGCCTCCTTCGGTATCCAACGACCCTGCGCCGACTCCGCCCGAGTCCGGCGGCACAGAGTAGGAGTTCCCCGATGCCAGTATCCCTCGACGGCCGCGAGCGACGCAGTCCCGATACCGACCCTTCCTCTCCCGGTAGACGTCGCCGCCACCTCGCCCAGGCTTCGATCCTCGTTCTGGTCCTAACCCTTTCCGGGATCCTCGCAGGGTATTGGATGACCCATCGTCCCCAGGTCAAACGCCAATCGCCGCCTCCCAGCCCTCGGTTGGTCCGGACCTCGACCGTGAGCGCGGGTGACGAGCGGATCGTCATCTCGGCCATGGGTACGGTGGTTCCGGCCCGTCACATTGTCTTGGCTACCCAGGTGAGCGGGAAAGTACTCTGGATCCACCCGAAGTTCGTTCCCGGCGCCCAGATCAAAGCCGGAGAACAGCTCGTGCGCATAGACAGCGCGGATTACGACTTGGCGGTACGTCAGCGCGAGAGCGAACTCGAGAAAGTCCGCTCCGAATTGGTCCAGGAACTCGGACAACAGAGCGTAGCCCAACAAGAGGTCAAGCTCTTGACCACGGAACCCAGCGCAGAAGAACGAGCTTTCATCTTGCGCCAACCCCAACTCAACAAAGCCGAGGCCCTGGTCAAGGCGGCCGAAACGGCCCTGTCGAAGGCTCGGCTCGACCTCCAACGCACCTCGATCACCGCCCCCTTCAACGCGGCTCTGCAGACGCGGGAGGTAGACCTCGGCAGTTACGTCGGCATCGGCACCCGCCTCTGCTCGCTGGTCAATACCGACCGCTACTGGGTCGAGTTGAACGTCCCCGTGGACACCCTGCGCTGGCTGGAGATCCCAGACTATAACTGCAAGCACGGCTCGGCCGTGGTCCTGCGCCACGAACCGGCGTGGGGGTCGGAGGGAACCCGGGAAGGCCGCGTCTTGCGTCTCCTCACCGACCTCGAACCGCACGGCCGCATGGCTCGCATCCTGGTCGAGGTCGACGACCCCCTCCATCTGCGTCATCAGACGGAGCGGAGACGTCCCTTGATCCTCGGTTCCTTCGTCGCCGCGGAGTTGCAAGGTGTTCTGCTCTCCGGGATCCGGAAGATCCCGCGCGGCGCCCTGCGCGAAGGTCGCCACATCTGGGTACTCACGGCCGGGAACACGCTCGACCTCCGTTCCCCTTCCATTGTCTGGGAGAGCGAGGAGTTCCTGTACCTCGACGCTGGGGTCGAACCCGGCGAACGGCTCATCACCAGCGACCTCGGCGCCGTGACCCAGGGGATGCTCCTGCGCAGCATGGACGACGCCCCCACCCCTCCCGCCGGGGTTGCGCCGCAGGAGCCCATGCAGGGCAAGAAGAAGCAAAGGACCGGACATGAACGCCCTACCGACTGAACCACGCGGTCCGGTCGCCTGGATGGCCGGGCACGGCGTAGCTGCCAACATCCTGATGGTGGTTTTCCTGATAGGTGGCTTCGTCTCCCTGTCGACGATCAAACAAGAGCTCTTCCCCGATCTGGCCCTCGACATGGTGACCGTCTCCATGTCTTACCCGGGCGCCAGTCCGCAGGAGGTCGAGGAAGGCATCCTCCTCTCCATCGAGGAAGCCGTCTCCGGCTTCGAAGAGATCGCCGAACTGACCTCGGTGGCGAGCGAGGGTGGCGGGGTGGTCAGCGCCGAACTGAGCGAGGGATCGGATCTGCAGCGGGTGGCCCAGGACATCAAGGCCGAGATCGACCGGATCAGGACCTTCCCCGAGGATGCCGAGGAACCCCGGGTCAGCGTCTCCACGCGCAAACGAGCGGTGCTCACCATGGTCCTGCACGGGCCCGCGGACCCGGTCACCCTGCACCAAGCCGCCGAACAGACCCGGGACCTCTTGTTGCAGAACCCCTCGATAACCCAGGTCGAGCTCGAGGGCATTCCTCCTCTGGAGATCGGAATCGAGATCCCCGAGCAGCACCTGCGCCGCTACGGCCTGCGCCTCGATGAGCTCGCCGCCCTCCTGCGCAAAGAATCCGTGGACCTGCCGAGCGGAGGCCTGAAAACCCCCAAGGGCGAGGTCCTGGTACGCATCAAGGAACGTCGCTTCTTCGGCCGGGAGTTCGCCGAGGTGCCGGTGGTGACCTCGAGCACGGGCAGCGAGATCAAGCTCGGACAACTCGCGACGATCACCGACAGCTTCGAGGACGTCGACCGTTATGCCACCTTCAACGGCGAACCCGCGGTCATGCTGGAAGTCTATCGGGTCGGCGACCAGACCCCCATGGAGGTGGCCGACGCCGTTCGCGCTGAACTCGAGACGATCGGCCACGACCTGCCCGCCGGGCTCACCGTCACCCTGACCGACGACCGGTCCGTGTACTACGGGCAGCGCATGCTGCTCATGGTCAAGAACGGGTTGTTCGGACTGGCCCTGGTACTCATCCTGCTCGGCCTGTTCCTCGAGATCCGCCTGGCCTTCTGGGTGATGATGGGCATCCCCATCTCCTTCCTCGGGGCCTTCCTCTTCCTGCCGGCCATGGACGTGACCATCAACATGATGTCCATGTTCGCCTTCATCGTCGCCCTCGGCATCGTGGTCGACGACGCCATCGTCGTCGGTGAGAACGTCTACCAGTACCGCCAACAGGGGCTGGGACTCCTCGAAGCCGCCGTCAAGGGCGCCGGCGAGGTCTCATCCCCGGTCATCTTCAGCGTGCTCACCAACATCGTCACCTTCCTGCCGATCTCCTTCATCCCCGGCCACATGGGGAAGATCTACGCCATGATCCCCCTCGTGGTCTGCACCGTCTTCGCCGTGTCCCTGTTCGAGAGCATCTTCATCCTCCCCTCGCACCTCAGCCATCTCTCCCGGCGGGAGCCCCAAGGCTTTTTCGCGCCCCTCTACCGGAGCCAACAACGCTTCAGCACCGCCTTCCTATGCTGGGTCGATACTTCGTACCAACCCTTCCTGCGCACCTTGCTCGGGGCACGGTACCTCACCCTGGCCGTGGCAGTGAGTCTGCTCCTCCTCGTCCTCACCTACACCCTGAGCGGCCGGCTCGGCTTCCAACTCATGCCCCAAGTCGACTCCGATACGTCCGAGGTCGTCGTCGTCCTGCCCTACGGCGCACCGATCGAGAAAACCGCGGCCGTCATGGAACAGCTCCTGGCCGGCTTACACCGGGTGATCGACGGCACCGGCCACCCGGAACTCGTGACCCAGATCCTCGCCGATTATGGCCGCGGGGGCAGCCACAGCGGGCGCATCCGGGCCGAGCTCGCCCCCCCCGAGATCCGCGACAAGATCCTCAGCACCGAGGCCTTCACGCAAGCTTGGCGGGAAGCCGTCGGAGAGCTCCCCGGCGTAGAAACCCTGCGCTTCGTCTCGGACAGCGGCGGCCCCGGCGGCCGGGGGCGTCCGATCACGGTCGAACTCTCGCACCGCGACCTCGAACTCCTCGAGCGAGCGAGCAGTGAGTTGGCGGGCATCCTCGGCGGCTATGCCAAGGTCAAGGACCTCGATGACGGTTTCCAACCCGGCAAGGAACAATTCGACCTCGCGCTGACGTCTCTGGGCAAGAGTCTCGGGCTCAACGCCAGCGACGTCGCCCGGCAGGTACGGAGCGCTATCTACGGCGCCGAAGCCCTGCGCCAACAACGCGGCCGCAACGAAATCAAGGTTATGGTCCGCCTGCCCGAGGCCGAGCGGAGGTCCGAACACCTCCTGGAGACCTTGATGATCCGGACCTCGAGCGGCACCTTCGTCCCCCTGCGCGAGATCGCAGAGGTCAAACGCGGTCGTGCCTTCAAGACCATCGATCGCAAGAACGGCCGACGGGTCGTCCAGGTCTCTGCCGATGTCACCCCGCGCAGTCTGGCTGGAGAGATCCTACTCGACCTCCGCCAGGTCGTGCTACCCGAACTCCTCGGGAAATATCCCGGTCTCAGCGCGAGCTTCGAGGGGCACCAGGCCGACATGCGCGAGAGCCTGGGAAGTCTGCGCTACGGCTTCTTCCTGGCCGTGCTCGCCATCTACGCCATGCTCGCCATACCGTTCCGCAGTTATTGGCAACCGCTCACGGTCATGCTCAGCATCCCCTTCGGCGTGGTCGGCGCGCTGCTCGGCCACCTGCTCATGAGCTACGACCTCTCCATCCCCGGCATCTTCGGCATCGTCGCCTTGTCAGGGGTGGTGGTCAACGACTCCCTTGTGATGATCGACACCTGCAACCGGCTGCAGGCCGAACAGGGGCTCTCCCCGGCCGAGGCCATCGTCCGCGCGGCGGTGCAACGTTTCCGCCCGATCCTGCTGACCACAGTAACCACCTTCGGCGGCCTGGCGCCCATGATCTTCGAAACCGAACGCGCGGCGCGCTTCCTCATACCCATGGCCCTGTCCCTCGGCTTCGGCATTCTCTTCGCCACCGTGATCACCCTGCTCATCCTGCCGTGCTTCTACGTGGTGGGCGTGGACCTCGGGAACCTCTACCAGACCTTGCGCCGAGGCCTCTCCCCGGCCAAGGTCCCTCACGATTGACCCCCTATCCCCTACGTGCTGGGAGGACGTACGAGCGTTCGATCCGGGCAACCTGTCTTCTCATTTGCCTTTCCTCGACCGGCTCTCTACAATGGTTGCTTCTTCGCGCTCCCCGGACTCGGACGGAGGCTCCATGCACGCTCACCTCGATGCTCCACGCCGCTTCGCCTGCCCCAGTTGCGGCGAACAGATCCCCATGAATGCCAGGCGTTGCCGTTACTGTGGGCTCCGTCTGAGCGTGACCTTGGTGGTGGCCAACCTCGAATCCGAAGCGCTCAAACATGCCTTGGTCAAACAAACCCTGGCCCTGCTCGGGGACGGGGCTCAACCCTCTTTTTCGGCCTTGGTCAAACGCCTGGAACGCTTACCCGCCGCCCTGCTCTCCGATCTCTCTCCCGCGCAGGCAAAGACCTTGGTCGCGAACCTTGCCCAACCCGGCATCAACCTCGAGCTGTCTCATGCCGGGCTCGAAGAGCGCGCGCCGGGGGGATCACTCTTCCGGCCCGAGGAAGCTCCTCGCGACAATCCTCAGCCTCTCCCGACACCTTCCTCGCCCTATGCTCCGTATGCCGCGGGGGTGCTCACCGGCATGTTGTTGCTCACCGCTCTTCTCAGCGGTTCCCTGGCCTTCGAGTTCCTCGAACTCCGAGTGCCCCGGACCGAGGTCCAGGTACATCCCTCCCCTGCCATCCTTCCTCCTCTTTCGGTGGTGCGAAGACCGTCCCAAGAACAGCCGGCACACCCCTCTGAGACCCCGACCCTTTCTGCCGATGGTCAGACCGAGCTCGACCCGAGCGAGGAGAGCACGGCGATCGCTCCAGGACAACCCGCTGCTCCGACTACGCAGGTTCCCGACGGGACAACCTCCTACCTGCTCGAGCAACCCATCCCTGGACCTACTGCCCCACCCGTCCAAGCAAGCCTGGCTGAGATAAGCTTCGCCGACGAACCCGTGAACTATGATGCAACCGAGGTGGCCGCGGTACTCCTACGCATGGAACAGGATTACCAGCAGGCCAATGAGGCACTCAAACGAGAACTCGGTCTGATCAACCGACAGATCCGGCACCACCAGCGCAACGGGCAGCATAGCGACGATCCGATGCACAAGCACTCCGTCGACCAGGACATCACCCGTTTGCGTGAACGCGTCGACCAAGCTCTCGAACTCTCTCTCACCAATACGGTCAAGTATTATCAGGACACCATCGAATTCCTCGAACGGGCCCTCGGCAAGGTCCGAGAACCCAACCGAGTGCAAGAACTCTCCCTGCGGCTGGATAGCTTCAAGTTGCAGCTCGAGGCAGCGCAGAAAGCCCAAAGGACCTTCTAACCCCCCTACTTCCTGCTCGTACCGCCTCTACCATTGTCAGAGGAAGAGGAACGCAGAGAACTTTACTTCTCTCGAAGTCCTGGACTATGATGCCGTCCAGTACAGAGCCTTCACCACGAGGACCATCATGATCAAAGGCCCGACGTCGATCATCCGCGCCCTCGAACCGCGTGATTTCGACATCATGTTCAAGTACTGGGATATCGACGAGGTCAACTTCTACACCATTTCCTGCAGCTTCCCGCGCTCACGAGAACGGTTCGAGAAAATCTATTCGGCCGTCGCCGAAGGCGAGAACAGCCGTTATTGGGGTATCTGCGACCTCGAAGGCACCTTGGTCGGCAACATGGGTGTCTATGACATGGACCAGTACGTGCGGTCCTGCCTGGTCGGCTTCCACCTCTTCCCCCCTTACCGGGGTAAAGGCCTCGGCACCAGTTCACTCCTCACCGGGCTGCGGTATGTCTTCGGCGACATGAACTACCAACGCGTCGGCGGAGAGACCAACGCCAACAATCGCGCGGCCATTTCCATGCTTGAGAAACTCGGGTTCACCCGCGAAGGAGTGGTCCGCAGGGGGTGGCGCTACCGTGCGGACTACCACGACAAGGTTCTCTACGGTATGCTGCGCGAGGAATTCCAGACCCTCAATCCCGCTCCACCGGCGTAACGACCCTCAACCCGCCAACCATCGCCGGTGACACCGCCCGACAAGTATGTCCCGGAGCAAGGCGACCCCGGTCAACAACGCAGCTTCGTCGAAATCGAACCCCGGGCTGTGCAGAGGATGCACAGTGCCCGCCGTTTCATCGCGAGTGCCGACGAAGACGAAGAGACCGGGAACCTCCGCCTGGTAGAAGGCGAAGTCTTCTCCACCCATCAACGGGGTCATCGGGACCAACTTCGGCCCGACCATCTCGGCCAGACCTCCGACCAGTCCGGGGTGGTTGCGCAGGGAAGGATAGTGGCGTACCCAGTGCAACTCGGCCCGAACCCCGTGGACCCTGGCAACCTGGTCCACGGTCTCCGAGAGCAATTCCCTGAGGCTCGCCGCCACCCCATCGTCCCTGGTACGGAGGGTCCCCTCCAAAGCGAGACGCTCGGGCAAGACATTGCGCCCGGCCCAACCGTCGATGCGCCCGATGGTCAGGACCGCCTGGGAAAAGGGATCGACCCTGCGCGCGACCAGGAAATGCAGGGTTTGCACCAGCTCGGCGATACAAGCGAGCAGGTCGTCAGCATGATGGGGCATGGCAGCGTGCCCTCCTCGCCCCGAGAACACCACATCGAAATCATGCACCGCGGCCAACATGGCTCCGGTCAAACATCCCAGATGCCCCACCGGTAACTCGGGGTTGAGGTGCAACCCAAAGATGGCCTCGACCTTGGGATCGCGGAGCCCCCCTTCGGCGAGCATTCGAGCCGCGCCGCCAAAGCCTTCCTCTGCGGGTTGGAACAGGAGGACGACATCGTCTCGTTGCCGCTCGGGGTTGCTGGTCAACCATTTCGCCAGGGCGAGCAGCATGGCCATGTGCCCGTCGTGGCCACAGGCATGCATCACCCCTTTCCGCCGCGAGGCGTAGGCTGCGTTGCTGCGCTCTTCCACGGGCAAGGCATCCATGTCCGCACGCAGGGCCACAGGGGTGCCGGAACCCGTTTTCGCTCGCACCACGGCCTTGACTCCTGTCCCGGCAATCGCACCGACCTCGGTCAGCCCGAGCGCTGTGAGGTATTCGAGAATGGTGCGTTGGGTCTCGTGCTCGTGGAGGGAGAGTTCGGGAGCGGCGTGGAAGGTCCTGCGCAGGGCGCGTACCTCCGGCAACAACGCCTGTAACGAGGCATCGAGGTCCGGCCAAGAAGCGTGCATCGCAGGGTCTCCTCGAACGTCAGAGTAGGTTGGCCGCCTTCTCCGCCAGGCTCGACCGTTCTCCCTTGCGCAGAGTGACGTGCCCGGCCAGGGGTTCTGCCTTGAATTTCTCGACCACGTGGCACAACCCGTTGGATGAGGCGTCGACGTAGGGGTTATCGATCTGGTACGGATCGCCGGTGAGCACGATCTTGGTGTTGGTGCCGACCCGGGTGAGGATGGTCTTGACCTCGTGCGGGGTCAGGTTCTGGGCCTCATCGACGATGAGGAACTGATTCGGGATGCTGCGGCCGCGGATATAGGTCAGCGGCTCGATCTCGATCACGCCCATGTCGACCAACTCCTGGTAGGGATGTTGGCGACCCTTGCGTTTCTTGCCGTCTTGGTTCTGGCTGCTCATGAGCAGCTCGAGGTTGTCGAAAATAGGTTGCATCCAGGGTTTGAGCTTGTCCTCGACGTTCCCGGGCAAGTACCCGATGTCCCGACCCAGGGGGAAGATGGGCCGGCTGACCAGGAGGCGCTGGTAGATGCCCTGATCGACCGTTGCATAGAGGCCGGCTGCCATCGCCATCAAGGTCTTGCCCGTGCCGGCCTTGCCGACCAGAGTAACGAGCCGGATCTGATCGTTGAGCAACAGGTCCAGCGCCATGGTCTGTTCGAGGTTCCTCGGGCTGATGCCCCACAGGGGTTCCTTTCGCGGCCTGACCGCCTGGAGGATTTTGCGTTCCACATCGTATCGCGCGACCGCGGTGTGGCTTTCCACCACCTCATCCCGGACCAGGAAGCATTCGTTGGGGAAGGCCTCCTCGGAATAGGGGATTTGCCCCTCGCGATGGAGCCGATCGATCAAGTCGCCAGGGACCTTGTATTCTTTGGTGCCGGAGTACAGTTCGTCGATTTCGACCTTCGAACCCTCGTAGTCTTCGGCGATCAGACCGAGGGAGTCGGCCTTGACCCGCAGGTTGACGTCCTTGGTGATCAAAATCACCGGCATGTCCTCGAAGCGCTCCTTGAGGGCGAGGGCGATGGTCAGAATGCGATTGTCGGGGCTGTCGACCTTGAGGATGAAAGGCACCCGCGAGATGCTGCGGCCCTCGAGTTCGACCCTGAGCTGGCCACCGTTGGGGAGGGGAATCCCCTTGCTGAGCTTGCCCTGGCCGCGCAACCGATCGAGTTCCCTCGAGATCTGGCGCGCATTGCGCCCGACCTCGCTGAGTTCTTTCTTGAACTTGTCGATCTCCTCGATGACCACGATGGGGATGATCACCACATTGTCGGCAAAGCCGTACATCACCTGGGGATCGTGGAGGAGGATGTTGGTATCGAGGACGAAGATCTTGGTCATCGTTTTGTCTCCTTGTTACTGAGTAGATAGGCGCGCATGAAGCCATCGAGCCGGCCGTCGAGGACCGCGGTCACGTCGCCGACCTCAAACTGGGTACGGTGGTCCTTGATCAGCCGGTAGGGCTGGAGTACGTAACTGCGGATCTGGCTGCCCCAGGCGATCTCCTTCTTCTGGGCATAGGCGGCATCGCGCTCTTTCTCCCTCTCAACCAGCTCGTGCTCGTAGAGGCGGGCCTTGAGGATCTTGAGGGCACTGGCCTTGTTCTTGTGCTGGGAACGCTCATTCTGGCAGGCAACCACGATCCCGGTGGGCAAATGCGTGATGCGCACCGCGGAATCCGTGGTATTGACGTGCTGGCCGCCGGCCCCGTGGGATCGGTAGGTATCGATGCGCAACTCGGTCTCATTGATCACCACCTCGATGTCGTCCTTGACCTGGGGATAGACGAAGACCGAAGCGAAGGAGGTGTGTCTCCGGGCATTGGAGTCGAAGGGGGAGATGCGCACTAGCCGGTGGATCCCGATCTCGCTCTTGAGGAAGCCGTACGCATAGGGCCCTTCTATCGAGATCGTGGTATTCTTGATACCTGCCTCGTCGCCATTGAGCTGGTCGAGGATGTCGGAAGAAAAACCACGATCCTCGGCCCAGTGCAGGTACATGCGTAGGAGCATGGAGGCCCAGTCGCAGGCTTCGGTACCACCTGCCCCGGCATTGATGTTCACGATGGCGCTGTTCTCGTCGAGGTCGCCGCTGAGCATGCATCGCAGTTCGAGCTGCTCGTAGCGTTGCCGCAGCGAGGTGGTACTCTTGACGAGTTCGGCGAGGAGCCCCTCATCGGCCTCTCCCGAGGCCAATTCGTAGAATTCGAGTTGCTCGGTCAGCTCGCCGTTCAAACTTTGCCACTCGGCCAGGGGTGCACTGAGCTTGGTGCGTTCGCGCAGGATGGTCTGGGCTTTCTGCTGATCGTTCCAGAACGAATCCGCTGCGATGAGAGCGTCTATCTCCTGCAATCGCCGTTGCTTGCCGTCCCAGTCAAAGATACCCCCGGATCTCCTGCATCCCCTTGATCATGGTTTGCAATTCTTTACCGATGTCCAGGTCCATGGGATCCTCCTCGAAGTTGATGGACACCGCACTGCGCGGCGTGGGCGAGCCAAGGCCTGTGCTCCTTCAACGTTCCTGCTCGAGTTCCAGGTTGCGGAGGCTGTCGAAGCGGCGACCTTCTGTATTGCTGTAGCCGATCCTGACCACCAGTTGCAAGCGGCGATCGCGCCAGAGCTGATCGTTCTTCGTTTTCAGCAGGGGGAGTTCCCTGGTTCCCCGATCTTCGATAGTACCTACTTCGAGGCTCACCGGCAGCCCTACGAGCGCAGGAGATGAGCCCGGGGCTTGTTCGACCCGGAGCACGACCTTCTCGGCAGAACGAATGCCGGTGTTGTGCAAGCGCAGCATGATCGTTTCACCGGGGCGAAAACGTTCCGCCGTCGGCCTTCCGCCGGGATAGAGGTCTCGCAGCGGATAACCGGGTTCTGGGCGGCCAGCGAGGAAGGAGAGACAGGGCTCCAGCACCAGCTCGTTGACTTCGTGGAGATTCCCCTCGAAGCTGGGGGTCCCCGCTCCATCCGCGTACCGTCCGAACAGGCTGAGGCGCACCGCGTTCAGGCGTTGGGGTCCGTCTTCCTTGCACGGATTGACCTTCAACACGAGCTCGAATTCGGCCTTGCCCAGTTCCCCGGGTAGCAGCTCATCGATCGTGGACTCCGGAGCGCTGGTCTCCACCTCCTTCCCCTCGCTGCGAAGTCGCAAGACGATGCCGGTTGCCAGACCGGTGCCATTATTGGTCACGGTGACTCTCACTCGGGTCGGAACGCCGAGCTCGAGACCGACGTTCCCCTCCCGAGAACTGTCGAGCAAGGTGCTGACGACGTGCAACCTCGGAGTACCGGGCAGGACCTCCAAGGGCAGCTTCACCGTGGTCTCTCCACCGGGGCCGTGGGCTGTCAGCGCAAAGAACGACGAGCGGTGGAGCTTGAACCAGCGACTCCCCTCAGGCCGTTCCCGGACCTGGTTCCCCTCCTGGTTGAAGAAGGTGACGTACTCGGCCCTGACCACGTTCCATGAAACCTTGAGCTGCCCCCCCTCGAGAATGGCCGGGGGTTCGGCTCTGAAAAGGCGAAACTCCGGAGGAGCCTGCCGGACCGGGAGGGCCAGGGTCCTGCGAACCTCACCCCGTTCATTGCGGGCCACCAGGGAGAGCTCCAGGTCCCGTTCGGATTTCAACACCAGCTCCCCGGAGGATGGCCGCTTCCCGAGTCCTCCTCCGAGTTCGACCTCCTCGACATTGTTCACCTTCCAGCGCACCGTGGCGCTCTGGCCCTGCACCAGGGCCGGGGGGTCGGCGGAGAACTCCTCGATCACCGGGGACGGTTCAAGCACGGCGACCGCGACCGCGGCCTCGACCCTACCGCTACCGTTCTCGGCCACGAGGACGAACTGGGTATCGCGCTCGGCCACGACTCCTCGCTCCCCCTTCGCTGGAAGCACCTTGCCGGGCACTCCCTCGATGCGGACTGTACTCACTCCCCGTACTTCCCAGGTCAGCCGCACCTCTGCGCCGCGTTCGACCGACGTTCGTCCGGTGGAGAAGGAAATCAGGCGTGGAGGGGGCTCGACGACGCGGACCTCAAGGGAACTGCGCACCTCCCCGGCAAACAGGGTATAGGTCGTCGTGCGCTCGGGCGTCACCACGAGGCTGCCTTGGAGCAGACGCTGTCCCAGGCCCGGCTCCAGGCGCACGGCCTCACTGCGTTCGACCTCCCAGGAGAGCGTGGCGCTCTCCCCTGTCTCCACGGTGGTCCGGTCGACCTGAAACCGCCGTATCACCGGCCGGTACTGGGCCGGGGTCACGGTCAGCTCGAGCTTGGCGAAATGGGCTCCGTTGCGGCCGTACAGGGTATACGTCGTCGAGGTGCGAATAACGACCTTCTTGCTCCCCACGGGGGCAACGACCCCCAGCCCGGGGACGATCTTCACCGTCTTGGCGTGCAAGACTTTCCAGGACAAGACCGTACTCCCATCGGCCTCCGGCACCAAAGGGTCCACGCGAAAGACTTCGATTTCGGGCTTCGGCACACTCGCACCCGCGACTCCAACCCACAGGAAGAGGAAGAGCAGTCCCTCTCGCACCCGCGCGGACCTCGAGGAAGCTCCGAGGACTCTCGGCCTCATCGAGGGAGCATTGCCAACGCAGTCTTGACCACCGCGGGAGCGGTGAAGCCGAAAGCCTCGGCGAGCTCCTCGGCGGGAGCGGAGGCTCCATAATGATCAAGACCGAGGTGGGTTCCCCTGGAGCCCAGGAACGCGGACCAGCCGGGGTCATTGGTAGGTTCGATCACCAAGCGGGGAACATCGTCCGGTCCGAGGACTCGTTGACGATATTCAGGGTCCTGGCGCAGGAACAGCTCCCGGCAGGGCACCGAGACGACCCGGGGATCCCAGCGTTGCTCTTGCAACAGGTCCGCGGCCTCGAGGGCAAGACCGACCT
>MGSU01000264.1 GCA_001799195.1 Deltaproteobacteria bacterium RIFOXYA12_FULL_61_11
GTGTCCGGCAGTGGAACCGACTGCTTTGGCTACCAACAGCGGCGCGTAGTCCAAGGCGCCGATCCCGCGACGCACCGCTCCCATTCTCGTCAGTACGTCGTCGAGTTCCCGCGTCATCGTCTCCGCTCCTCACCTCTGCCCACGTCCTTGCCGAACCGCACGAGGGTATCACATTCCACGCATCGGGGGAACCGGTTGCAAAGCGACGGGGCCTCCACTATGATCGGCGCGTTGCACGAGCCCGAGGCCGTCATGAAATCCCTGATCACCATCACCGGCTCGCGCTACGACGCGACCGTGAATAGTTGCTACGCCATCCTCAAGCGCTGCGGCTGGACCCCCGACGTGGTCGAGGTCTTCCACCCCCAACAGGCGCCCTTCCCCGAGCATGCCCGCAAGGCCGCGGAGGCCCTCTCCGTCATCCTCGAGGACTATCACGGACATCGCGGCTACAAGGTCAACCTGCATCCCTTCGAAGAAACGGACTTGGTCTCGTACTCGACTGCCATCGAGGGGATCATAAAAGAGAACTTCAACCAGCGCATCGAGACCGCGGTGGACATCACCTGCGGCCGCAAGGTCGTCTCCGGTGTGCTGCTCAAAACCGCCTCCGTGCACCGCAACAAGATCTTGCACATCTTCTGCGTCTACGTGAAGGCCAAGGCCTACTTTGACCGCTGGTACCCGCTACGCCCGGCCAACAGTCAGGACGTGATGGACCTCATGACCTTCTGATGCGGAGGAACCCGTGGAACTGACCCTGTCCATCGCCGAACTGACCGCCGTGCTCAACGACCTCTACCACCAGGGGTACCCCTGCTTCTCGCTGCGTTATCCCCTCCTCGACCTGGACCTCGCCACCTTCGATCTCGACGCCGCCGACACCGTGGTCCGGCTGACCGACCGCGCCGAATACCAGCGCCGTTTCGAAGATCTGCGCTCCTGGTTCCAGGAACACGACGAGCGCTACGCCATCCGCGAGATCCCGGACTACACGGCCTACAAGACCTCGCTCCTCCAGGCCGGCCTGATCGGGTACCAGAACCTCGACAAGGTCAAGACCGAGCTGCTCGGCACCCTGACGCGCAACGTGCTCAAGGGCCACCCGGCCGCCTTCGTCGCCTTGGATACCAACATCTTGCGCGACCGCTTCTTCTCGACCTTCGTCGCCCAGGAAGCCGAACTCAAACGCAAGCCGCTCTCGTTCGCCCTGACCGACATCATCCGCGACGAGTTGGCCTTTACCTACAAGTACAACGAACGCGACCTCTCCGGCCTGCTCTCCCACCCCAATCTCACGCACCACCGGCATCTGGTCGAGCAGTTCTGGAACCAGAACAAGCTCAAGGACCGCCTGCAACGCCTCGGCCACCTCGAGTTCATCAAGATCCAGAGTTCGATGAACTTCCACCTCTGCGGGCCGACGCAGGGGATGGACCCCGCGGCCAGCGCCGACATGCGCATCATCCAGAGCTACCAGAACTTCGCCACGACCTACCGGCACGTGCTGCTCCTCAGCCGCGACTTCGACTTCATCGCCATCTCCGAGGGCAGGCCCGGCATCGAGCCGCTCATGGCCGAGCTGCCTCGCGACGTGCTGCCGCGAGGGACCATCGGCTGGGAATCCTTGGGTGAACTGATCTACATCTGGGCCGTGGTCTTCGGCTGCGTCGAGCTGGTCGCAGCCGACAACCGCGTGCTGCGTTTCTTCGGCCTGTGGAAGGGCAAGGAACCCACCCACTGGAATGAAGAGCTCGTCGGCCTCGAGATTGACGGCCTCAACCTCTCCGCTGCCCTGCGCGACATCCACATCTGCCGGCGCCTGGGAGCGATCGGGGGGTTGTGAGGATAGTGGCGCAGGTCAGGTCCTGACCTCACACCCCGGTCTCGCCACTGCGTTCCCTCTCGAGGTCGAGCTGCACCGTGCCCTGGGGTTCGGTCAGCGTGTGGAAGTCGTACTGGTTGGGCAGGGCTTGGCGGGGACAGGGGCAACCCAGAATCCTCATTGTCTCGTGCCGTACCTGGGCCACTCGAGCAGATGGCCGTGCAGCAGGCACGGTTCCAGCCCTGGCCGTAACCTCGCGGCAGAGGCTGTGCTCTTCTCAACGCTCAACGCCTCGAAGCCGGAGACCACGTCGAACAGTTCTTCATCGATTCTGCTCTGACGCAAACGGTGAAAGTGCCCGTTGAGGTCCTCCAGCAACTCTTCGATGTTCTTGTCAGCGCGTTGCATCGCCGCCAAGCGACTCGCGTTTTCGCTTGCGAGAGACTCGGCGCACGCACGGAAAAGCGAGACGAAGAGATATTCTCGGATGAGCGCCCGCAAGGTCGCGGCACCGCTATCCATGACCTCGGGCAGGTTCTTCGCTGGCCAGGGACGTTCGGCCAACTCGCGTCGCCAGCTTTCGTCCAGCGGAAGAAGTCGCTGACCGATGGGCGAATAGATAGCGCCGACCGTGGGATGGTTGTAGAAGAGGTGGAGTTCGGTCACTTCGTCCAGACCGTGGCGTGCCCCGCTCTCCACGAGGAGCTGCCCGATGAGGGGCGTGATGGCCTCAACGGAATTCGGCACGGTGAAGAGTCCCCCCGGGGTCAGCCCCGCATCCGTCAGGCGCGCGTGAACACGTTCACCCACGGCCCAGACCTTGGGTTTCGTCGGCAGAGCTGCCAGGGTCGTGAGCGCATGATCGGCCACCGCGTCGTTGAACCGCCCCACCAGTCCCTGGTCTGAGCCGAACACGACCGCGCCGCTCGCCGTCGCTCTCCTCCGTTCCGGCCTCAGCGGCTCCGACCCGTTTGCCCGCAAACAAGCGCTAAGCCCCAACTCCACGGTGCGGTAGTAGTCAGCCAAGGCGCGTACCGAATGCTCATATTGACCTATGCTCGAGGCAGCCACGGCCTTCATCGTCCGGACAACGGATTGAAGATCCCCGGCTCGGGTGATCGTTCGGCGTAGACTCGCCGTGGTGTCGCTCATGACTCCTGCCCAGGCGCTGGAGTGGTTACTGGTTCAGGCTCGGGCCTTCCCTTTGCTTGACCTCCCGTCTTGGGCTCTGGACCAGACTGAGGCTCGGTTGTGGCGTCGGGCTCGGCTTGGAAGCGAGCAAGAGCTTGGCGGGCGAGTTGGAGTATATGCTCACGATCTTCGTCGCTCAGCTTCTCGGCGCTAGCCAGGCGATCACGCACCTTTGCCGGGAGCTCGTTCGTTGCCTCGCGTACCGCGCGCTCCGCATCCGTCATCTCGTCGAGCGGCACGCGATCGAAGAGCTCCGCAATCAACGCCAGGAGGACCGCGATCTGCGCTGGCACGGAGATAGGTGCCAATTCCGGCTGTTTGAGACAGGCGCGAATGCGCCGTCCGTGTTCAATGATCTTGCGGGTGCCCTCATCCAGACGGGCGCCGAATCGGGAGAAGGTTTCGAGCTCCTCGAACTGCGCATAACCCAGTTTGAGGTCACCCGCCACCGCACGGTAGGCGGCCCGCTGCGCCTTGCCCCCGACCCGAGAGACGGACTTCCCCACGTCGACCGCGGGCAGCACGCCCAATTCGAAGAGGGTCGGTGAGAGATATATCTGTCCATCCGTGATGGAAATCAAATTCGTCGGAATATAAGCGGCAATGTCCTGCGCTTCGGTTTCGATGATGGGCAGCGCGGTGAGTGAGCCGCCACCGAGCTCCTGGCGAAGGTGCGTCGCACGTTCGAGCAGCCGGGAGTGGATATAGAAGATGTCACCGGGAAACGCTTCGCGGCCAGGCGGGCGGCGCAGCAGGAGAGACAGCTCACGGTATGCTCGCGCGTGATGAGTCAGATCGTCGTAGACGATCAGGACATCTCGGCCGGCCTCCACGAATGCCTCCGCAATGGCAGTCGCTGCGTAGGGAGCGATGTAGGCAAGTCCCGGCGGGTCGTTACCCTCGGTCACGACGACGACGGTGTACTCCATCGCTCCTTTTTCCCTCAAGGTGGCCACGACCTTGGCGACCGCGGATGCTCGCTGGCCGATGGCACAATAAACGCACAACACAGCTTGATCGTGTTGGTTGAGAATGGTGTCAATCGCGATGGCGGTCTTGCCCGTCTGGCGATCGCCGAGAATCAACTCGCGTTGCCCACGCCCCACGGGAATCAGTGCGTCGATGACCTTGAGACCGGTCTGTAGAGGCACCGTAACGGGTGCGCGGTCCATGATGGGAGCGGCAGGGCGTTCCACGGGCAGGCGCTCTCCGGACGCCACCGGCCCAGCGCCATCGAGTGGGCGACCGAGCGGATCGATAACTCGCCCCAACAGGCCATCGCCCACGACAACGTCCATGACCCGCCCCGTCCGCCGGACTTCATCCCCCGTGTGCAGATGCCAGTATTCACCGAGCAGAATGACGCCAATCTCCTCCGCGTCCACGTTGAACGCAATGCCGAGAACATCGCCGGGAAACGTCACCAATTCATCAAAACCGACGCCGGGAAGACCAGACACCTTGGCGATACCCGTGGCGACGCTGGTGATGATTCCCACCTCCCGTGGCCGGAGCTGTGGCGTGAAGACTTCGCGCACCTGGCGTATTCCGTCAAAAGCGCGGTCGAAGACATTCTGGAGGCTCACCGGTTCCATGTTCATGGGTGCACTGTTCCCAGCGTGGCCTCTTCAGGTGTCGGCTCGGCCTTGGTTCCAGCTTTCGATTCTCCCTTTACCTCGGGCCTATCCTTCTCTTTCAGCAGCTCTCCGACGCCCTCTTCGAGCGACATCAGGTACTCCGCGATGCTCCAACCCACCTTCAGTCCCTTCGTGGTGAGCTCGATTCCGCTGATCAAGTCCGGCGCTGTCTCGAAGCATAGGTGGATGTCAGCCGAGAAGGTTTCGTTGATGGCCTTCTGTATTGCGGCACGCTGCTCGGCCGGCAGGTCGAACGCGCTGCGCACAAGTGCTGGGTCGGTCGCTGTCCTCAGTGCCTCGGCGAGGGTTTCTTTCGTGGGGCTTTCCAACTCTCGAACACGGCGGGTGAACACCTCGCTGAGGCGTTCCTCCAGTTTCACCCCGGCGAGCTCTGTCAGCGCCTTTCGCGCGATGGCGAACACCTCCTGCTGGGCCCGGTTACCGATCGCTTGGCTCAGGTTGTGCGCGTCGTTCCGCAACGTCTCTTTCCTCTTGCTGCTCAAGGCATCTGCCGCCTGTCGGGCCTCGTCGAGGAGCCGCTGCCGTTCTTCCTTCGCTTCATCCGTCGCTTGCCTGAGGATTGCGGCACGCTGCTCGTCGAGCTCTTCGTTCTTGTGCTGGTACTCGTCGCGTTCCTTTTTCGCCTCGGCCCTCTTGGCATCGGCGTCCGCGAGCTCCGAAGCAATGCGCTTCTCACGCTCATCGATGGCATGAAGGATGGGCTTGTAGAGGAAGCGCCCCATCAGGAACACCAGGATGAGGAAGTTGAGCGCTTGTGCACCAACGGTGAACCAATCGAAAAGCATGGCCTACCTTCCTGTCACTTGGGCGATGACGTGGTTCCAGAACGGGTTGGCGAAGAGGAGAATCATCGAAACCACGAAGCAGTATATGGCCGTGGACTCGATCATCGCCAGGCCAACGAACAGGGTACGGGTGATGGTCGCGGAGGCGTCAGGCTGCTGGGCCAGCGAGTTCAGCGCCGTCGCGACAGCCCGGCCTTCCCCCAGTGCAGGCGCCATGGTGCCGAAGCCGGTGGTGATGCCGGCCATGACGATGGACGCCACCGCGATGATGGTCATGCTATCCATAATCGTTGCTCCTTTGGTTGTGATAGTTGCCGTTTCATGGGCTTGGCACTGCCTCTGATGCGGGCGTGGGTTTGCGAACGCGGGTGGCGGCTGCGATGTAGACCGCTGCCATAATGCTGAAGATATACGCCTGCACCATGCCGGTGAGCAGACCGAGCGCCGTCATGACGATCGGAAAGACGAAGGGAACAATGGTGAGTAGAATGGCGATAATCATCGCTCCGCTCATCATGTTGCCGAACAGACGCACGGCGAGCGCCAGCGTGCGCGAGACCTCACTGATGAGGTTGAACGGGAGCATAATGAACGTCGGCTGGATATAGGATTTGAGATAGCCGACAACCCCCTGCTCCTTGATGCCGAAGAACGGCACGGCCACG
>MGSU01000265.1:0-6416 GCA_001799195.1 Deltaproteobacteria bacterium RIFOXYA12_FULL_61_11
GCTGGTGACCTCGCGTTCCTTGCAGTTGGCGAGTTCCTTCAGGGCGACGATGCCGGGCTTCTGGGTGCGGTTGAGTTCCTGCAAGCCATGTTTGACGAACACGCGGTTGATTTCGCGCAGTGGCACGATATCGGCGATGGTGCCGATCGCCACCAGGTCCATGTAACGCTTGAGATTGGGTTCTTCGATGCGGTGGAATTCGAAGAAACCTTTTTCGCGCAGCTTGGTGCGCAAGGCGATGACCACGAAATAGGCCACCCCGACCCCTGCCAACTCTTTGAACGGATAGGGACAGCCGATTTGCTTGGGGTTGATGATGGTGTGCGCCGGGGGCAACTCGGTCGGGGGCGTGTGATGATCGGTGATGATCACGTCGATACCGAGGGTGGCGGCGTAACGCACCGCCTTGACCGCGCTGATGCCGCAGTCCGTGGTAAGGATCAGCTTGACCCCCTGCTGGTGCAGCTTGTCCACGCTCTCGATCGAGATATCGTAGCCTTCTTCGATGCGGTGCGGGATGTAGAAGGTGAAGGGGACCTTGATCTCGCGGAAGAAGGTGCAAAGCAGACTCGTCCCGGTGATGCCGTCGACGTCGTAGTCGCCGTGCACGGCGATCAGCTCTTGCTGGACGATGGCCTCGATGATTCTCTCGACCCCCTGGTCCATGCCGAGCATGTTCGAGGGGTGGTAGAAGGACCGGGGATCGGCGTTGAAGACCGTGCTCGGGCTGGCGTTCAGGAAGTTCTGGATGCGCACCGGGTCGTCCAGGCCCCGGTTGAGCAGCACGCGGACCAACAGCGGAGAGATACCGAGCGTCCTGACGAGGTGTTCCTCGACGAAGGGGTCGAAGGTCGGTATCTCCCAGCGCCGGTGGAGCATCACGCCTTGCCTTTTGCTCGGCGCTCCATGATGCGGTCGAGATAGATCGTCATGGGGCTGGCGATGAAGATGGAGGAATAGGTCCCGATGACGATGCCGAAGGTCAAGGTGAAGGCGAAGTTCTTGATGATGCTCCCGCCGACCAGGAATAGGGTTACGGTGACCAGCAGGGTGGTCAAGGAGGTGAGCAGGGTCCTCGACATGGTCTGGTTGATGCTCGAGTTGATCACGTCCTCGAGTCGGCGGGTGGTGAAGCGGCGGACGTTCTCGCGGATGCGGTCGTAGACCACCACGGTGTCGTTGATCGAGTACCCCACCAACGCGAGCAGGGCGGCGACGATGGAGAGGGAGAAGTCGAGTTGCAGGAAGGAGAACAGCCCGACCGTGATCAAAACGTCGTGGAACAGGGCGATGATGGCGCCGGGCGCAAACTTCATGTCGAAGCGGAAGGCGATGTAGAGCATGATGAAGAAGAGCGCGGCCAGCACGGCGAGCAATCCGTCGCGTTGCAGTTCCTTGCCGACCTTGGGACCGACCGTCTCGACCCGCAGCACCTCGACCTGCTCCCGGCCGTATTTGGTGATCAGCGTGTGTTCTACTTCTTGGGCGATATTGATGAACTTGATGAGGAATTCGTTATCGCTCTCCTTGCCGAAGAGTTGGACCCGGTCGGACTCGGGGTCGAGCTTCATCCCGGGGAAGGCCGTTCTGTCGACCAATTCGCGCACCTTGTCGGCGGACATGGCCGTGGCCAGTTTCAAATAGGCGTTCGAACCGCCCTCGTACTGGAAGGACACGAGGTCTTGGCCGGCGAAGTTCTGGCGCAGCGCGGTCAAGGCCGCAGCCTTGAATTCTTCGAGGTCGAGTCTGCGATTCTCCGACCGTATCAGGAATTCGTGTTTGTCGGGTTCGCCGAACTCCTGGACCACGCTCTTGCCCAGTCCGAACTCCTTCAGGGTATCGCGGATGGCAGCGGTGGTCAGGAGGTCTTTGAATTTCACGTGGGTCTCGGTACCACCCGTGAAGTCGATGCCGAAGTTGATGCCCTTGAAGGTCAAGCTGACCACCGAAGCCAGCAAAAGGACCAGGGAGACCCCGATGAAGACCTTTTTCCTTCCCATGAAATCGAGGTTGAGATCGTAGGGGACGAATTGCATGAGGCACCTCCTCAGATGCTCAGTTTCTCGAGCTTGCGGCGCGTATAGAACCACTCGAAGACCAGTCGGCTGACCCACAACGCGGTGATGTAGCTCGAGACGACACCGAGGATGAGGGTAACGGCGAACCCTTGGATGGGGCCGGTACCGTATTGCAGGAGGACGACTCCCGCGATAACGGTGGTCAAGTTGGCATCGATGATGGTCAGGTGGGCCTTACTGAAACCGCTCTCGATGGCCGCGCGCACCGTCTTGCCGTTGCGCAATTCCTCCCGGATGCGCTCGAAGATGAGCACATTCGCGTCCACGGCCATACCGATGGTCAGGACGATGCCGGCGATACCGGGCAAGGTGAGGGTAGCCTGCAGCAGGGCCAAGGTCGCAAGCATGAACACGACGTTGAGCACGAGGGCGAAATCGGCCACCAAACCGGAGAGACGGTAGTAGAGAATCATAAAACCGATCACCAGGAGGATGCTGATCAGCATGGCCCACTGGCCGGCGTTGATCGAGTCGCGCCCCAACGTAGGTCCTACCGAGCGGTTCTCTTCGATCTCGACCGGAGCGGGCAGGGAACCGGCTCGCAGCACGATGACCAGATCCTCGGCCTCCTGGAATTGTTTATCATAGGCTTCCATGGAGTTGAGGGTGATCGAGACCTGCCCGTTCATGGCGCTCTCGCGGCTGATCCGCTCCTGGATCACCGGGGCGGAGGAGACGCGGTTGTCGAGGACGATGGCCAGCTTCTCGCCGACATTCTCCTCGGTGATGGTCTCGAAGAGCTCCGCGCCGCGTTCGTTCATCTGCAACGAGACGTAGGGTTGGTTGAAGTTGGTCTGGTCCTGCCTGACCCTGGCGTCTTCGAGCACGTCGCCGGTGAGCAGGGTGGCAGCTTTGAGTAGGTAGGGGATCCGAGTCTGCTCGCCCGTGGTCGGATCGGTTTTGACCTCGAAGAGGATCTGGGTCTCGTCGGGGAGTTTGTCGCTGAGGACCTCGTTGGCTTGTACATGGGTGTAGTCGCGGGGCAGCGTGTTTGCCTCGACCGCCTCGCGGAGCATGGCATCGAGCTGCTCGGGTCCCAGGGAGTCGTCGACGAGCTTGAACTCGAGGAGCGCGGTCTTCCGTATGATCGCAAGGGCGCGTTCGGGGTCCTTCATCCCGGGGAGTTGGATCAGGATGCGGTTGGCCCCCATGGTGGCGATATTCGGTTCGCTGACCTTGAACTGGTCGACGCGATTGTTGATCGTTTCCTGTGCTTGGGTCACCGCCTGGGCCTTGATCTGCTCCACCCACTCGATGGTAGGATCGTAGATGAGCGTGTTCTCTCCCTTGGCCATGGTCTCGTTGTCGTTGAGGACGAAGCGATCGTAGTCCTCCTGGATGATCTTGCGCACGGTTTCGACGTCCGAAGCGTTGCGCACCGAGACGGCGACTTGGTTGCTGTCTCCCAGCCTCGCCACCTTGATCAACTCGATCTTCTTGTTCTTCTCGAGGTAGCTCTCGAGGAAGGCGATGTTCTTGTCGAGCTCACTCTTGACGAACTTTTCCACGTCCACGCTGAGCACCAGGTGGATGCCGCCTTGCAGGTCGAGACCGAGCTTGATCTTGTCCTGGGGCAAGTATTTTGCCGAAGAGGGGTTGGCTTCGAGGTATTCCTCCCAAGTCGGTGCCCCGCCGGTCGAGATTTCGTAGAAGGTCGGAACGAGGTAGTACAAGGCCAGCAAGAGGCCGAGTACGAAGCATCCCGTCTTCCACCACCACGCTGTCTTCATCGGGATTCTCCTTGAAATCCGTTCACTTGTCTTTGTCGGCAGGAGGCGTTTCGGCGGATCCGACCTTGCCTCCGATGTGACTCTTGGCCACCCGGATCCGTAGGTCTTTCGCCACTTCCAGGGTCACGATCTTGTCGTCGACCCCGGCCACCCGGCCGAAGATGCCGGACGAGGTCATGACCTCGTCGCCCTTCTTGATCGCCTCGAGCATGGCCTGGTGGAGTTTCTGCTTCTTCTGTTGCGGTCGGATCAAGAGGAAGTAGAACACCGCGAACATGAGGATGAAGGGCAGGAACATGCTCATCGCGGAACCGCCACCTGCCTGCGGGTCGGAGCCGCCGGCCATGGCTAGGGCAGTCTCGATCACGGGTACCTCCACATCGTCGAGGGTGGGTTATCCGGGGCGAAGCCTCGGTAGAGGCTGTTATAGTGGAACCTGGAGATTTTTCAAGCCCTCTTTTCAGATCGTAGGATACCTCCGACCGACCTTGACAGGATCCCTCGTTCGAGTAAGGTAATCGCGTACCGGCGTCGGCCGGAACCGCCCTCGGTGAGGCACCATGGCCAAGAACGACCTCGACAACCTGGTCGACCAGATCACCACCCGGGTCAAGCAGCGCCTCGAACGCCCCGCCGCTTGCACGCCGCGCTCCGCGGCGACCCGAAAGGGAGGAGCGCCGCTGATCGAGTTGCCCGACAGCACCCCCTATTCCTTCTTCGCCGGGAAGAAAGAGAACCGGGCCGGCGTCAAGAAACCCGCGGAAGTCCCTGCGGCCGTGCCCGACAACGAGCTTGCCCGGCTCATCGACCATACCTTGCTCAAACCCGAGGCCGGCAAGGCCGAACTCGAGAAGCTCTGCCAAGAAGCCCGCACCTACCGCTTCGCCACGGTCTGCGTCAACTCGGCCAACATCCCGACCGTTGCTCGCCTGCTCGAGGGGTCGGGGGTCCTGCCCATAGCCGTGGTCGGTTTTCCCCTCGGGGCCGCGACCTCCGGCGCCAAGGCCTTCGAAGCGAAAGAGGCGGTCGCCCAGGGCGCGCGCGAGATCGACATGGTGCTCAACATCGGCGCGCTCAAATCGCGCGACTATCGCCTGGTGCTCGAGGACATCCGAGCCGTGGTCGAGGCCTCGGCCCCCTACCCGGTCAAGGTCATCCTCGAGACCTCTTACCTCGATCACGACCAGAAGGTCATCGCCTGTGTCCTCTCCAAGATCGCCGGAGCGGCCTTCGTCAAGACGTCGACCGGTTTCGGCGGCGGCGGGGCCACGGTAGAGGACATCCAACTGATGCGTCACGTGGTCGGCCCCGACATGGGGGTCAAGGCCAGCGGCGGAGTCCGCAGCCGCGAGGACCTTGAGCGCATGGTCGCTGCCGGGGCTAGTCGCGTCGGTACCAGCTCCTCGGTCTCCATCGTCCTGGGCAAAGGCGGCGGAACGGGGTATTGAACCACGCCTCTGGCTCGCGATCGCCGGCTTTCTCGGACCAGACCGCGATCACTACCCGAGGCCTCGGGGGATAGGTGTTGAAAGACCTCACCAAGGTTCTCGAACAGTTGCTCCTCGAACCCGAGGGTGGCTTGCCCGCAGCGTGTGGGGAGCTCTTGCGCAGCCGAGATCTCGGCTCCAGTATTCTGGTCTTGTTCTCCCGCGAAGAGGTGCGCGTACTCCATGACGGCGGCACGGGAGCGATGGCCCCCGAGCAGCTCGTCGACGAGTTGCGTTCCCTGGGGGAAGACCTGCTGTCCCGGGAACGGATCCCCCTCGCCGGCAAGCGTTGGGCCGTCGGGCGACTCCCTATCGCGGACGGCCATCTGGTGCTCTTGCTCGACCGGCCCTGTCCTCACCAGGAGGACGTGCTCGGATTGCTCCACCTGTTGTTCCTCCTCGCTGGCCGGATCGGTTCTGAAGGCGGGGAAGGTTTTTCGGTCATTAATGACCTCGGGGACGCCGTGCTGGTGCTCGACCAGGATCTGCGGGTCGTGCAGGCCAACGCGCGAGCCGTCCAGCTCATCACCCCGGAACAGTCGGTGCCGGTCGGACGGAACTTCGTCGAACTCCTCGGCGCGTCGGCCGGCGAGCGGTTCCTCGAACGCTGTCACCAATCCTACCGGGGCAAGATCAAACCCTTCTCGTTGCGCTTGGTCGGTGGAAGTCAATTGGAATGCACCCTGGCCAGGCGTCAGGTCGGGGGTGCAGCCGGTCATCTCGTGGCCCTGCGCGATCTCTCCCGCCTGACCGTGCTCGAGGACACCGTCCTCTTGCAGAACAAGAACCTGACCATCCTCAACGAACTGTCGCGCAGTCTCACCAACCTGTTCAACCTCGACCAACTCTTCGACCTGCTCCTGCCCAAGGCCTTCCGCGACATCGGAGTCGATTACATCTTCATGTTCCGGGCCGAGACCGGCGGAAGTTCCTATCGCATCACCAACTCCTATCACGGAGAGCATACTCCCGAACTACCGGCAGGCCTGCGCCGCAGCGTCGAACTGGGCAGCAACTTCCCCCTCGCCCCCCACGACGTGACCCAGATCAATCATTTCGGGAAGCGTATGGCTTCCCATGCCGCCGAACAGCTCAACCTACCGCCGGACTCGATCCGCCTC
>MGSU01000265.1:6476-7120 GCA_001799195.1 Deltaproteobacteria bacterium RIFOXYA12_FULL_61_11
CGGACGGTCAAGGCCAAGAGCGAGTGGGAAACGACCTTCGATTCCATCACCGACTTCATCCGCATCCAGTCCCTGGATTTCGAGATCCTGCGTTCGAACCGTCACTTCGCCGAGTACTTCGACCTGTCGCCGGAGCGACTCCACGGCGAGAAGTGTTATCGTTTGATCTATGGCAGGACCGAGATCTGCCCGGATTGCCCTGCCAAAGAGACCCTCCGGCAGAGGACCATCTGTTCCCGGGAATTCTGTTACCGCCGCCACGGGAAGGAAGAGCACATCGCGTGCTGGACCTATCCTGTTCTCGACGAACAGGGCCAGTTGACCTCCATGGTCGTCTACAGCCGGGACATAACCAAGGAGAAGCAGCTCCAGCAACAACTCCTCCAGTCCGAGAAGATGGCCAGCATCGGGCAACTTGTCGCCGGGATCGCGCACGAGATCAACACCCCCCTGGCCTATGTCAGCTCAAACCTGGAGATCATGGAGGAGTACCTCGGGGGCTTGCAGGGTTTCCACGCGCGCCTGGCCGAGGTGCAGGCCGAGGTGGCCGTGCTGGAACGGGAGTTCAACACGGCGTACTTGCTCAAGGATTTCCACGAGGCCCTGGCCGATGCGCTCGACGGGGTCGGCCGCATCAAGACCAT
>MGSU01000266.1 GCA_001799195.1 Deltaproteobacteria bacterium RIFOXYA12_FULL_61_11
TGTAGAAGGACGGGAGATCGTCATGCTCCCGTGAGTCTGAAACTGCTTGTACGAACTGCTCCACCACCGCTCTGGAGAATGATGGGAGATCGTCTTGCTCCTGCGAGGGTTTCCCCTGCTCTTGGCGGTGGGCTTCTACCATCTCACGATAGACAGCACAACGCTCGGCATCGGTCTCGCCCAGGGCCAACCAGGCCTCCGAGGTGTCGATGCGGTCGTCGCGCTCAAGACCCGCGTAATGGCTGTAGCCGCAGAAACGGTAGTCCTGCGGTAGGGTGCGCTCCTCGCTGTTCCAACGGTTGAGTGCGATATAGCGCTGCACGGAAAGGATCGCCTCCCAACTATCCCAATGATGCATCGAAGTCCTACCTGGGAATGAAGGACCTGGGAACTCTGACCTCGCCGAATAGGCTTGTCATCGGCCGGGGTTCGGTCTATGGCAGAGCCGGTGACGGCAACGGCGACGGAAACCATGGCCCATTTCCCCCTCATGATCGAGCTCGCGGATCGTGCCGTGGTGGTGATCGGTGGCGGGCAGGTGGCCGCGCGCAAGGTCTCGACCATAGTCGAGTACGGTGCAGCCGTGACCGTGATCGCCCCCGAACTGCATCCCGACCTCCTCGCTCTTGTGCAGGCCGGCAGGATCTCGCACAGGTCCCGACCCTATCAAGAAGGGGATCTCTCGGGCTTCACCCTGGTCTTGGCCGCCACCGATGACGCCGAGATCAACCGCCTCGTCCACGCCGAGGCCCTCTCGCTCGGAGTACCGGTCAATACTGCGGACCGACCCGACCTGTGTACCTTCTACATGCCCGCGACGGTTCGGCGCGGCGAGTTGCTCGTGGCCATCAGCACCGGCGGAGCCTGTCCCGCCCTGGCGAGAGCTCTGCGCGAACGCCTGGAAACCGAGTTCCTGCCCGAGGGCAGCGAACGCTTGGTCGCCGCAATGACGCTACTGCGCAAGACCTTGCTGACCACCAGCGGCTATGAGGAACGTTCGCGCCTCTTGCGGGAGTTGGCCGCCGACCGAAAACTCACCGGTGCCTTGATGGCCGGGAATCTCGCCGCCGCTGAGCATCTGCTCGAGGAGCGGACCGGTCTTGTCTTCGATCTCTCTGAACTCGAACTCAGTAGCTGCAACCTCTCCTCGAAGGAGGAAGCATGAACACGCGACGCGAACCCGGCATCGTCTATCTGGTCGGCGCTGGTCCGGGGGATCCCGAACTGCTGACCCTCAAAGCCGCCAGGCTGCTCGCTCTGGCCGACGTGGTCTTGTATGATTATTTGGTTGACGAACGCGTCCTCGGGCACGTCAACCCGGCGGCCGAGCTGCACTATGTCGGCAAGAAGAGCGGCGTGCACACCCTGCCGCAAGAGAAGATTAACGCTTTGCTGGTGGCCGAGGCCAAGGCGGGCAAGACCGTGGTGAGGCTCAAGGGAGGTGACCCCTTCGTCTTCGGCCGGGGTTCCGAGGAAGCCCTCGAACTGGTGAAGCACGGCCTTCGGTTCGAGGTGGTGCCCGGCATCTCCTCGGCCATCGCCGTCCCGGCCTATGCCGGTATCCCGGTGACCCATCGAGAGATCACCTCCAGCCTCATGATCATCACCGGTCACGAATCGACCCGCAAGCACCAGACCGACCTCGATTGGTACAAGATCTCCCTGGGTAAAGAAACCCTGGTCTTCCTGATGGGGGTAAAGAACCTGGCCTTCATCGTCGAGCAACTCATCGCCCACGGCAAGGATCCCGGAACCCTCGTAGCCGTGATCGAGTGGGGCACCTTTCCCCGCCAACGCACCGTGGTAGGGACCCTCACCACCATCGTCGAACTGACTGCCGCGGCACGCTTCTCGCCGCCATCGGTCATCGTCATCGGTCCGATCGTTGCGTTGCGCGAACAACTGCGCTGGTTCGACCGCGAGCAGGATCATGGAAGCACCTGAGCCTTGTGCAGCCTCGAGGCGCCTCCTGCGCATTGGCTTCCTCGCACTTGCCCTTGCGATCTTGGGCATCTGCTATGCGAGGACCGCGGCGAGGTTCGAACTCTCCTCGCACGATCTCATCTGGGCTAGTGAACCCCCCCTCGGGTTGATCCTCAAGCAGGTCGCGCTATTGGCGGGAGACCTCGTTTCCCCGGTCTGGCGCCTCCACACCAACCATGAAGCCCCGGGCAACCTCTTCCCTCTCTCCTACGCTCTCCCTTTGCATTGGTTCGGCACATCCTACGAAATCCTCGAGAAGACCATCCTCTTAGGGGCTGTCATCTTCCTGGCAGTCTTCATCTTGACGGTCCACTCCCTCGCCGGTCAGAAACCAGGCTTCGACCTCAAGACCTTGAATGTCGCGCTGGTAGTACCGGCTACCCCGTACCTCGACCTGCACCTGCACTTCCTCCCACCGGCAAATGGCCTCGCGGTGTTGCTGTTGCTCGGTCTCGTACTCCTCACCGGTCTCTGCACAACTCCCATCCGGTTCAAATTCCACCGGCTCGCCCTCCTCGGTATCCTGATCACAACGATCTGTAAGTGGCCTCCTCTTACCACGGAAGTCGTGGCCACGCTCGCCCCCCTCGGGTGCTACCTGCTGTTCCTCTTCCTCGCCAAGGACCGGGATCCCGCGTCGCTGCCGTCCCAATCCCCATCAACATCGCTAAAGACCTGGTTGTTGCCGGGGTTGGTGCTCATCCTTCTGCCCTTGGCCATCTTACAATGGTGGCCGACGATCATTGCTCACCATGACCGCAGTACCCAACCACTCTCCGAGTACCTCGTGTACCTCGGTCAACGCCTCGCCCCAACGGACAGTCTGCCGACCTTTTCTCGATCGGACTTCCTCCGCTGGATAGTCCTGCCCCTCGGATGGCCCCTCTTCGCTCTTGCGCTCCTGTTCAGACGAAGGCCCCAGCCGGTCGTGCTCGCACTCTTGGGTACCTTCCTCACCTGTATTCTTGGCTTGATGCTCTCGCCGGTTCGTTGGCCGGACTACTTATTCCCCCTGCTCGTTCTGGGTCCCCTGTGCACTGCCCTGTTGATGCTCCGCGAGCAGAACCACCGCTTCCAGGCCTGCATGAGCCTTGGTCTCGTGATCGTCACCCTCCTGGTGCCGTGGTGGTCCGAAGCGCAACCACCTCCGTTCAACGGACTCCCACGTATGCTGAGCGAGAATCACTCGGCGATCTATGAACACGGCCTTGTGTTGATCGAGGAACGGTTCGGGCCGGAGGAGGTGCGGCGTAGCAAACACCTCCTGGTCGGCGAACGGATCCACGAGTACGATCACCTGCACGAACACCTGCCGCTGGCCCTTCTGAGCCGCGGAGCGGGCATCGTTGAACTAGCCCTCACTTCGGAGTTGCACCCGCCCGACTGGCCGGACCTCCTCACGCACGATCTGATCTGGTTCGGTCTGGCACTCGAACGCACCCGAGCTTGTACGCTCCTTACCCAGGGAGGGACCTTCGCCGACCTGCTTTTCGTCGCCACCCATTTCTTCGGTCGCGAGACCAGGTTGTCCCCCTATCGTCCGAGCGTCCTGGCGCGTTCCTCCCCGGGCAAGCTCACTCAGTGCTTCGCGGAGACCGAGCTCCACAAGTGGCCCCCGGGGATACTTCTGCCCGACAGCCTCCTTTTCCTCGCGGAAGTGCAGGATTGCCTGCGCCTCGAGGCTCCGGGGTATCTCGAGGCCTTCACCGCCTATGCCGAACAGCAGCACCAGGTGTTGCTCGCCTCCTATGAACTCCTCGAACTTGCACCCAACCTGTGCGTCTTCCTCAAGCGCCCTCTCCGGGACCGACTACTCCGATGATCCACCACGCAACTGCCTGTTTTCTGTTGGCCAATCTGGGCCCAGTCCACCATCATGTGGCAATCCCTTCCCCGATTGAGGTTTCTGCCCCCGAAACAACCCTACACCTCGTCCAGAGGGAGCCCTGAGTGGTCCGGTCCACGAGATCAATACTGTTCCTCGCTCCGGTCTTCGCGGGGGTCTTCGATCCTCGGTGAAGAAGAGGGATGGTTTCACTCCCTCCCGTACAACCAACCCTCGCGCTGGCGGAGGTTGAGGCGGTCGAGCCGCCGCACGGCCTCGGCATGGCTGATCAACTCGGCGGCCAGGAGTTTGTAGGTCAGATCCGCCTCTTTCCGCCGACGCACGCTGTCGAAGGTATCGAACCAGGCATTGAGGACGGTCTTCCACCAGGTCCGCCGAGTCAGGGTCGGCTGCTCTACCCGAGCGACCCCGGTGGTTTCCTTCGTGGCAACCTGTGCTTGCAACCGCTCGAGGAGAGCCAACTCCTCGATCCCAAGCCCTCGTCCACCCTCGCCGCCGCGCTGGGTGAGTTCGGCCACCACGAGTTCGGCATCGAAGCGGGAAAAGTGTTTCCGCTGGAGCAGCCACTCGAAGGCTTGTTCTTGCAAGAAGACGTCCTGACCACTGAACTGCTCGAGCCGTTGCACGACCTGCTCGTGCTCAGTCCAAAACTCGACGAAGCGCAGCCCCGGTCCCTTGATGTTCTGAGCACCGACGACCTGGACCGAGGACTTGGGCGGAACGGACCCGAGGATGACCTCGACCAGGCCCTCGGCGCTGACGTCGAAATCCGGTACCACGACAACCCGCTGGAGGAAGGTTGCCCGGACCATTGCTACCAGGGAAGGGCACGTGGTCTCGAAGCCGTCGCTCTCCGTAAGATCGAGCAGGTGGCGAGCCAACTCGTTCCAGGCGAGTTCCTCCACACAGACGTTCGCCGCAACCTCGAGGTCTGCCTCGTTCTCCCAGGTCCCACCGAGCTTTTCCAGAAGAGGTTTCACCTCGCTCACGAGCCCGGCGACGGCTTCGCTCACGAGCCGGGGTTGATCCTCTCGGAGCAGAGGCACGACCAGCGCGGCACAGCGTTCGGCGAGCGGGGCGAAGAGCCTGTCCGTCTCTTCGACAGTACTCCCGAGCCAGGCAGTCAGGGCCGGCCGCCAGTCGCATCCCCTCTCCACCTCGACCCTCACCTTGGCGAGGAGTTGGGTCAACCAGTGCCGGCGTTGCTCGGGCTCGGTGCTGAGCGGCCGTGGCCGCAGAGCGAGGTACTGCCCGAAATAATACTCGACCAGGTCGCGGAATTCGCGCACCGCACTGCCCACGACCAGGACGGCCGAGGGGAACACATCCTCGACCACGGTCTTGGCAAAAACATGGGAACGGGCAGGCCGATCGGCGCGGTTGTTGATCATCAGCACCAAGGGCTGGGCAAGATTGTCCTCGCGCTTCCAGCGATCGAGCTGCAGGCCTCGCAGGCTGGCAAGGAACCCTGCCCGCTCGTTGGCCGCCATGGTGTTGCCGAACACGATGCGGCGCCCGGCGAGGACAAGAGGGGCGAAGCGGCGCAACGCCCCGACATCGCCCAGGAGGTTGTCGGCCATGACCACCAGGGCCAGGTCCCGCGGGATATCGAGTTCATCGGCTAAACCGAGGCACATGGCGATATTGAGGGCATTCTCCAAGTAAGGAAAGCGGCCGAGGTACTCCTCGGGGATCAACCTGGCATAGACCTCGGGCACGGTGAGCACCTCGGTCCCCTTGAATCTGCCGGCCTCGGCCAGGAGAGGATAGGACTGGCCCTCGGCGGTGATGAGCTTGGATTTCCGGGGGATGAACAGGGAGATGGTCGTGGCCACGTCGTAACCCGTGGGGCCCTGGATATCCTCGTGGTCGGGATAGGTATTGGTCACGGTGGCCAGGTCGTCCTTCATCCAGTCGTGGGCCAGGATCTGGACATAACGGGGGTTGAGGGCCATGCACTCCCACAAGAAGACCTGGGTGTCCATGGCCGAAGCCTGTTCCAGGACCCGGAGCTGTTCGAAGATGGTGGCTTTGTCGTACGGTCTGAAGATCGGCACCTCGACCTGGTCGATCCCCGGGAAACTCGAGATGAACATCGCCTCCGAACCGGTGGTCTTGGAGAAGACCTGGTAACCGAGACCGGTGAACAGTCCTGCCTTGAGCCGTTCGCTGCCGGATTTTCCGCGCGAACCCCAGCCCCCGATGCAGAGCGGCATCGAGCGACGCCAATGGGTTATCCTGCGACGCCGCTGAACAGCGAGAGCGGCAAAGGTCCCGCTCGCGAGCCCCAGGAAGACAGCTAAATGCCACAGCCGGTTGGCATAGGGGGTCAGGAAATAATTGAAATCCACCCCGAGATCCTCGAGGGTGCGGAGCAGGTCCAATCCTGGGATAGCAGCCAATCGGATCGGAACTCCGGAGCGGCGAGGCCGCTCCCAGAGGCCATCGGTCGAACGCAGGACCACCTGCTGGCCCGTCACCTCCTCATAGTCGCTCAGGTACTGCTCGATTTCGGCGGCATTGCCCTGTCTGACCGCACCATAGCGGCGTAC
>MGSU01000267.1:0-245 GCA_001799195.1 Deltaproteobacteria bacterium RIFOXYA12_FULL_61_11
GTCCTCGAGGAATTCTTTTTTTTGCAAACCAATCTGCAAATGGATCAATTAAACCCGCAAGCAAAAGCGCCACTAAAAAAATCGCGACAATATCGCGAATGAACCATAAAAACCAAATTGCTAAAATAATCAAAACTACTTTCACGAATGTCATAGTTGAGACATTCACGGTTTGAGATTTTCCCATGGGATTGTGTGACATAGATAAAATTAGTATACCAAAAAGAGAAAAAAACGACCATTCA
>MGSU01000267.1:349-6166 GCA_001799195.1 Deltaproteobacteria bacterium RIFOXYA12_FULL_61_11
GTGGGTTGCTCTTCAACGGACTCGGTAGTCGGGGGTACCTCCTTGATTGCCGGGGGTAGCGGGGCGACCGGGGTTGTCGGAGCGGTGGTTTCGGTGGTGTCTTGGGCCGGCTCGAGCTTGACCGGTTCGGGCAGGACCTCGAGATCGTCGCTGGGGTCGGCGGCCACAGTCCAGGGAAAGAAGGAGAGCAGGGTGATCAGGGAGATGAGTAGAGCGTGGTGCATGGGTCCTCCTCGAGTCGTGCGCGGGCACGCCTGACGGCGCGGCAGGAGTATAGCGCAGAGAGGGGGGCGAGTCCTGGAAAATCAGCGAGAGGGTGTATGACTTCAGTGAATGGGTAGATTTCAGTTTCGGGTGGTACGAGGGGATCCGTGGCCGGTCCGATCAATCATCAATCGTCGTCGTCATCATCATCGTCGTTGTAGGATTCCATGCAACTGTACCAAGGATGACCGTCGGCGACGCAGGCTGCATAACTCTCGCCGGCGTCGAGACAGTTGTACCAAGGGTGGCTGTCCCCGAGGCAGGCTTCGTACCCGGCGCCCGCGGCAAGGCAGTTGTACCAGGGGTGGCCATCGGTGAGGCAGGTTTCGTAGCCGGCGCCGGCGGCAAGGCAGTTGTACCAGGGGTGCCCGTCGGCAAGACAGGCCTTGTACCCGGCTCGGGCGGCGAGGCAGTTGTACCAAGGATGGCCGTCGGCCAAACAGGCTTCATAGCCGGCGCCGGCGGCGACGCAGTTGTACCAAGGATGACCGTCTGTGAGACAGGCGTTGTAGCCGGCTCCCGCGTTCACGCACGAGTACCAGGGATGGCCCTGCAGGGCACAGCTTATGTAGCCGAGGCGCGCATCCACACAGGAATACCATGGATGCCCTTGGGCGACGCAGGTTGTATAGGCCAGTCCATTCCCCAAACAGGTTCCGATGGCTTCTTTTACCAAGCAGACTTCGGCCTCCTGTTGGGCTCCCTCGAGCGCTGCGATCTGTTCGGCACTCGGAGGTTCCGGGTCGGACAGGAGGTTACATGCTGGACCGGAGGCAAATCCGAGGAGGAAGAGGAAGCCCAGGTTGTGTATTGCCAGGAAGACCACCATCCGCTTCGACATAAGACACCTCGGCTCGAGTACGTTTTTGGTGAAAAGCAAGCTCTGGGCCAGGTGGCAGCGGTAAAATAAACATTCATTATAAACAGGTTGGCGACTTTCTCGGACTTGCTGGAGCGATGCCTAGGGCTATCCCGACACCATGGGGGTCTTGATGACCATGGCTTCAGAGGCCGGAAAAATATCCGACGACATCGAGCAGGTAGTGGGTCGTACTCTGGGTGTGGATACAGACTCCGCCCTCAGTGCCGATCTGGACCAGGGCACTGCTCGCCCGGGTCATTCCTTGGGTGTAGTTCAAGGAGGAGGTCTCCGGCGGGGGTTGTCCCTGGGAATAGATGGAGAGGAAGCCGTTCTCAGTGGGATCGACCGCGGTCAGGTTGACGGCAACAACCCGGGCAGTTGCGGGAAGTCCGTTGTGGTCGGCGAGTGGAAAACACTGGGTGGAACCGGCGAGAGGTTGGGCTTGCCCCCGGGTGTCGAGACGTCGGTATGGTGCGATCGGAATATAGGTCGAGGTCGAAGAGAAGTATCCGTGAAGGTCGAGGATGAAGTGGGAGGCCGCGGAGGTGTAGAGACAGGTCTTGAAGTCCGTCCCGATGGGATAGATGACACCGTTGCTGACCGTGTGGCCGGGGGAGTAGTTCAAGCTGGAGGTCGTCGGTCTCGTGGTCCCATTGGCGAAGACGATCAAAAAGCCGGCTTCGGTGGGGTTGACTGCGACGAGCTGGCCCACCACGGCCTTGGCCCTTTCGGGAATCCCGCCGGAACCGGTGACCGCAAAACAGTGGGTGCTGCCTGCTGCGGGGAGAGTCTTGTCGCGGGTGTCCTCGAAGCGAAAAGGCGTCACCGGGACATAGGCCGAGTTGACCGGGAAATAGCCGGTGATATCGAGAACCACATGGGTGGTGGTCAGGGGGGCGAGGCAGACCTTGCCGTCCTGACCGACCGCGACGAGGGTCCCGTTGTTCGCTACTTGCCCCGCGGTGTAGTTCAGCGCTGGTATGGTTGGTTTGGCCGTTCCCGAGGGATAGAGCAGGAGGTAGCCAGGCTCCAGGGGAGTGACCGCGGTCACGTTGACGGCCACAGCGGTCACCGTGTCGGGGAGAGCATTGGTTCCCGCGAGCTGCACGCACCTTGGAGTATCTGGGACGAGGGACTCTCCACTCCGGGAGTCGAGAGCGCGGAAGGGTGGCAGCGGGATGTAGGACCCCGCCGGGGTGATCCCAGTGTCGGCAGGATTGCCTTGGTTACCGGGGAGGGGAGGATCAGTCTCCCCATAGTGTTCCGCTGCTTCAGGGTCTTCCGGAACCTCATGTACCTTGGGTTCTTTAGCGCCTGGTTGCCCTGGGGGCATTGTCGTCTGGTTTGTCGCCGTGGACGGATCGCTTGAAGTGCTGGCAGGATTGGTCGGTAGCGGTGGATTCTTGGGGGAGAGTTCTGCTCCCGAGGGGGGCGACGTTGTCTCGTCGGAGACGAAGGGACTGTCGAGGGATCCCTTGTCGTCGTCGCAGCCGAAGGTCCCAGCACCACTCAGGAAGAGCAACAAGGGCACGCTCAGGGGGAACGCCCATCCTCGATGGTTTGTGTGTTTCGCCCAGGAGCGTGTACGCAAGGAACGGAAGTTCATGGCCTCGCGGGGAGCATGGTCAGGGCAGTCTCCAGCCCGCCGATCGAGCTGTTGCCCACGTAGATCAGGAATTGGCCGGGTTCGACGAGGAAACGGCCGTCGTCCTGGTAAAAGCCGAAGGCCTCTGCTCCAAGGGTGAAGTTCACCCGTCGGTGTTCCCCGGTTTCCAGGGAAACCCGCTGGAAGCCTTTGAGTTCGCGCACCGGACGGGTACGACTGGCTGCGAGGTCGCGCACATAGACCTGTACGACCTCGGTGCCGGCGCGAGGACCGACGTTGCGGACCTCGACCTCGAGGGTTACCTTTTCGTCGGGTCGCAGGCTTTGCGAGCTGAGGGTGAGGTCAGCGAGCGCGAAGGTGGTGTAGCTCAACCCGTGGCCGAAGGGGAACAAGGCTCCATCCGGGCAATCGAGGTATTTCGAGGTGTACTTGTCGGTGCCGGCGGGCCGCCCGGTGCTCTTCCGGCCGTAATAGGCGGGTTGACCCGAACAGTGAGGGAACGCCGCAGGCAGTTTGCCGCTGGGGTCGACCTCGCCGAAGAGGGCAGCAACGATGGCAGGGCCGGACTCGAGGCCGCCGAACCAGGCTTCCAGGATAGCCGGAGCGAGCGTTGCGACTTCGGGGATGGCCAGGGGACGGCCGTTCAGCAGCACGACGGCGGTCGGTTTCCCGAGGGCTAGGATTGCACGCAACACGTCGAGTTGACGCCCGGGCAAACCGATGAAGGCGCGTGAGGCGGCCTCACCGCTCTGTGCCGCGCTCTCCCCGAGGACCACGGTCACGGCGTCGGCGCGCTTCGCGGTGCGGACGGCTTCGGCGAGTTGGGCGTCCGTGGTGCCCGAGACATCTCCGCCTCCGGCGTAGGTAATGTGCGGACCGCCGAGCTTCTCCCGGGCGCGGAGTGCGGCGAGGAGCGTGAGGACGTCGTCGGCGCGACCGTCGCCGCTCCAGGAACCCATGGCAGAGAGGCGGTCGTCGGCCAGGGAGCCGATCACGGCCAGGGATCGCAGGTTCTTAGGGAAGGGCAGGACGCCGCCCTCGTTCTTGAGCAGGACCAGGGAGCGGACTGCGGCTTCGCGGGCTAGGACTCGGAATTCGGGACGGGCAAGGGTCTCTGCTTCCCGTTGCTCGTCGGCATACGGATGGTCGAAGAGACCGAGACGGAATTTCCAGCGCAGGATCCGGCGCACCGCCTCGTCGATCACCGAGAGGGGGACGGCGCCGGAGGTGACGAGGTTCTCGAGGTTCTCCGCATAGGTGCGGCTGACCATTTCCATTTCCACCCCCGCGGTCAGTGCGAGACGCGCCGCCTCTGCTCCGGACGGAGCGAACCCATGGGCGACGAGTTCGAGGACCGAGGTGTAATCGCTCACGACAAACCCCGAAAACCCCCACTCCCGGCGGAGGACCGAAGTCAGGGTCGAAGCATTGCCCGAGGTCGGAACGCCGTTGAGGTCGTTGAAAGCGCTCATGAAGGTGGCGACTCCCGCTTCGAGCGCCGCTCGGAAGGGAGGGTAGTAGATGTTGCGCAAGGAGCTGGCCGAGAGTTCGACCCCCGCGTAGTCGCGCCCGCCTTCGGCCGCCCCGTAGCCGACCCAGTGTTTCGCGCAAGCCAAGATTTTATCGGGTTCCGAGGGATCTTTTCCCTGAAAGCCGTACACGCGGGCGCGGGCATAGGCGGAACCGAGGAAGGGGTCTTCTCCGGCACCTTCGACGATGCGGCCCCAGCGGGGGTCCCTCGCGATATCGACCATCGGTGCGAAGGTCCACTTGAGGCCGGCTGCCGCTGCCTCGGCAGCCGCAACCGCGGCGGTGCGTTCGGCGAGGTCCGGGTCCCAGGCCGAGGCTTCGGCCAGGGGAACCGGGAAAATGGTGCGGTACCCGTGGATCACGTCGAAGGCGAACAGGATGGGGATGCCCAGGCGCGAGCCTTCGACGGCCGCCCGCTGCAGTTCGTTGACGACGCGTGCTCCTCGCACGTTCAGGGTTGAACCTAGTCTCCCCTGCCGGGCTAGTTCGAGGTGTTCTTTTCGAAAACCGCCCTCGCTGAAGCCGTCGAGCTGTTGGAGTTGGCCGAGTTTCTCGACCAAGGTCATTGTGGCGAGTAGGGTTTCCACCCTTTGCTCGTGCGAGACCGTTCCCGCAGAGACCGGGGGAAAAAGGAGCAGAAGGCCCAGACAACAGATGGTAAATTGAATTAATTTCAAAGTATTACTCTCTTCGTGGGGGTAATGCCAGGGGGATCTCTTCGCCCCGGAGCGGTCTTCCGAGCACTCCGTGAGCATAGGATTCGGCGAGGAGCGCTCGGAACGCTCTTTCCCGACCGGTTCTCCGGAGGTAGTCGCGGGCAAGACCGCCACTTCCGCCGAGCAGGGCGAGGACCACGGTTGCTTTTGCATCCCAAGTGGCGACCGGAGCGATCCCTGGTCCACGTGCCGAGGCTGCTTCGGCTCCACCGAGAGGTCCTTGGATCCCCGGATGTTGGAGCATGCGGAGATACCAGGCCAGGCCGACGATCGGGTCCAGCATGATCACCGGGAAGGCCGCGTAGGGGACGGCGACGTCGGTGCGTGCTCCCGACTGCGAGGCGGCCTCGGGTAGGCCGAGGTTGCTCGCATAGGTGAGGGGACCGGTCTGGGGGAGATGGGCCGAGGCGAAGAGGCCCGGGATACCGCGTTCGCGGGAATAGATGGTCCTGAGGCGCTGGTTGTTGTGCAGCACCCGTCGTACCAGGGGGACGTCGAGGTAGGGGGCTTGCAACAGGTTCCATTCTTCGTGCGAGGAAAAATACCAGCCCTTGCGCACGGTCACGGGCCCTGCCGCGGTCTTCACGTCGATGAGTTCAGGCGGTTGGGCGCGCCACACCTGTCGCACTTGGTGCCGCGTAGGGCGGGCGTACAAGGACCAGAAGAGGGTGAACAGTTCGCCCTCGAAGGGGTCTTTGAGGTAGTAACCCTCGGGAGGGCTCGAATAGGTCTGTTCGCGAGGGGGGCGTTCGGGGCGTGGGATGCTGACCTCTCCGCGCAGCAGGCCGGTCGTCGGGGCGAAGAACATCCGGTGGGCGTTGGAAGCCATCAGGGCGATC
>MGSU01000268.1 GCA_001799195.1 Deltaproteobacteria bacterium RIFOXYA12_FULL_61_11
CGGACCGAGCAGCCGAATTGAGGCTGGAGGTCGCCGCGGGCCGTTGTCCGCACTGCTGGACTCCCTGCGAGGCCTATCTGGCCATCCTCGGGAATCTGTCATGATAAGGCCCTCAACGGCCCGGCTCCTGCTTGTACCAGCCCTGCTGCTCGCGGGAATAACCCTGCTCGGCCCCTTCTTCCTGGGCCGAGACCTCTTGACCGTGGTTCCCTTGACCATGCTGGAGCGTCTGCAGGCCCTCGAACACCACCTCATCGGAGGCGGCGGCTGGCCGTTCGACGTCCCCGCGTTGGCCGGGGTGCTGTGCTTGCAGGTGTTTCCGCGTTGGCCCCACGCCCCCTTCGTGCTCGGGATGCCGCTCTTGCTCCTCCTGGTCTATTTCGGCAGGAAGCAGGTGGCCGCTCTTGGCCGCGTGCCCACCACGCCGCTGCTGTTCGTCTCCCTCGCCCTGACCACCCCCGGGGTATTGGCCCTGTTCCAACAGGCTGGTCCCGAGAGCTTCAGCGCGGTGGTCTTCGCCGCCCTGGTGCTGCTGTGCCGGTCTCCGTTCTCTCCAGGCCGTCTGGTTGCCGCTCTGGCCTGCCTCGCCCTGGCCTCCGGACTGCAGCCCTTCGCCGTGGTCGCGTGCGCAGCGATCCTTGGCCTGGCTGGCGCGACAACTGGTCGGGCCCTCGCGCTGCGGACCCTGGGCTTCGTCTTCCTCGCCCTCACCAGTCTCGTGGTAGTAGTGCAGCAGTCCTCGTTCCTCGGGGATCCGCACCTCACGGAACTCTTCTCGCAAGAGAGCGGGGCGTGGCCGACCTCCGGCCTCTCTCCCGGTTGGTACCTGCTCGGCCCGTTCCTCGCCCTCTGGCATACCCTCGGACCCGGGCTCGTGGTCCTCTTGTTGGCGGGTCTCTGGCCTGAACGGGGGCGCGGCCTCGATCTGCGCGTCTGGCGTCCCCTGGCGCTCTGGTTCGCGACCCTTCTCCCGTTCTATGCCCTTGGCCTCGGCAGCGGCCACCATGCCCAGGCCCTCGCCGTGCTGCTCGTGCCCGCGTGCATGTCCTACCTGGACAAACCCGGTGTTCGTTACCGCAGAATAGCCGTGGCCGTGCTCCTCGTTCACGCCGTACTCCTCCTCCTGGCCCTGCGGCCGCAGGGTCCACCGCTCCTCGGGGTCTTCCCCGAGCGCCGCGCCCGCGAGGTCCTGCTCGGTTACCTCCCGAGCCGCCAACCCGGTCTCGACCTCTCGGTCGACCTAGAGCCGCTCCTCAGGGGGTTCCCCTCTCCCGGCGGAGGCAACATCGCCCTGCTCGGCTGCGGACCCGTCGACGGCCTTGCCGTGGAACTGCTGCGCTACCTTCTGCAGCGTCAAGCTCCTCCGGGGCTCGCTATTGTCCATGCTCTTGATTTCTCACCGGATAGCGGCGACATCGACCTCTTCGCCTCGCTTCCACCAGGCTTCGCGACCCGCGCCCTCCTGGTCACTCCGAACTGGGACTGGGGAGCTGGCGCGGAGTTGCGGCAGCGCTGTCGCGAGATCGTCGACGGCCCGGGGACCTCTGCAGAAGTCCCGCTGGTCGTGGAGAGCCTGGGTCTGGGCCTCGAGGTTATTACCGTCTCGCCCTGAAGCGAGCGTACTATCAACCCAACACGCGCCGCAGCAGGGTTTGGGGCAACCATCCCCCGTAGCGGGAGAGACCCAGGTCGAACCCGCGTTGGCAGCGCAACCAGCAGCCGTTGCAGGTCCAGGCTGCCCTCCGGAGTTCCCTGGCCCGGGGAGCGTTCCAGATCAAGTCGAACCGTCGCTCGCGGACGTTGCCGAGGACTGCCTCGGGACGCTTCTTGCAGAGCCGCACCGAACCGTCCGGATAGATCGTGGTCACGTAGCGCACGCTGGTGCAGGGCAGGGAGACCTTTCCGGCCAACCAGCGATCGTACAGAGCGGCGAAGGGTTGCAAGCCCTCTTGTACACCGAGCGGGGCCTCGGGAAAGGGGGCCCCGAGGTAGGACACCTGGGAATACACGTTGTGTTCCACCCGAACTCCGTGCTCCCGGGCGAAGCGCTCGACGAAGTGGAGATCCGCGGGTCTGCTCCGGCTGGAGAGGGTCTGGTTGAGGACGACCTCGGTCAGACCGCGCGCCGAGGCCAGGAGCTTCTCGAGGGCTCCGAGGTCGCTGCCGCTGCGCAGTTCCTCGTTGCGCTCCGGCGGACCATCCAAGGAGAGTATGAGCCGGCGCAACTTGTGTCTCCTGACCGCTCGGAGGACCAGCTCGGGCAGGGAGGCGTTGCTGAACAGGACCACCGGCCTGCCGTCGAGCAGGTCGAGCAGTTGCTCGTGCTGGGAATAGAGGAAGAACTCGCCGCCCTCGAGGATGAAGGTCGCTCCGGCTAAGCTCGCCGCGGGCAGCACGTTGCGGGCCAGGAACTCGAGTTCGAGTTCGCCGCCGGGTTGCTCCCAGGACCGGCAGTGGCGGCAACGCAGGTTGCACGCGAGCGTGGGGAGGATCCAACAGAAGAGGACCCTTCCACGCGCCAGAGTGCGGAGATCATGAGCCGAGGGCAGAGGTGCTGCGAGCGGCAAGCGCATGGGCGGCTCCCGTGAGGATCCGTGCCGACAACCCCGGTCCGAGTACCTGCCCGAGGTTGAGCAGGAAGAGGGTGCTCAGTGCCTGATGGAGGTCCTTGGCCCGCACGTCGGCCGTGAAATTGGCCCCGCCGAGGCGGCCATTGGCAAGGTCCTCGTAGAAGCGCCCCCAGGCGGTGAAATCCGAGGGGGGACGCCAACCGTCCTTGACCAACCTGGCCAGGAGCGGCGTGCCCGGGACCGGACGGAAGAGGTGAGGATAGAAGCTCACGCCCATCCTCCTGCCAAGTCCCCGGCGGCCGCGTAAGGCCAGCCGTCGGCACAAGGTAAGGGTTTCGGCGAGGTCGGCCCTGGTCTCGCCCGGTTGGAGCAACATCAAGTTGAAGGACACCGAGAGCCCGTGGTCGGCCGCGGCTTCGATAAAGCGTTCGACCCGCGAGAGCTTCCCGAGCTTGGGAATGGCCGCGAGTTGACGGACCGAGCCGGTTTCGAGGCCGGTGTAGAGGAAGCTGCAGCCCGCTTCGGCCAGGAGGGCCAGGGTTTTGTCACTGACCCCCACCGTCGTCCCGGTCCAGAAAGGGAACTTCCGGCGCGAGGCGATGAGGCCCGTGAGCAAGTCCTGCAACCGTTCCTCCTGCCCCCCGACATTGGCGTCGAGGAAATAGAGCCGGGTTGCCGCGCCCTGCGGCACCATACCCGCAAGGTGGTCGATTTCCTCGAGGATCCGCGCAACCGGCCGGTAGCGCCAGACGACCCGTCGTTCGAACCCGCTGAGGTAACAGAAATCGCACAGGTGGGGACAACCTCGGGAGAATTCGATCCCGATGGAACGATACTCGGCCAGATCCACCAACTCGTGCTTGGGCACGGGCAACTGTCCGAGGTCCCCGACCTGGGCCGGTGGGGTGAGCACCACTGAACCGTCCCGACGGTAGCAGACCCCTTCGGCGGGCATGGCCGCATTCCTTCCGGCGAGATGGTCGAGGACCTGCGGCAGGACCAGGTCCACCTCGCCACGGCACACCACGTCGGCGCAGGTGGTGAGCAACGAGCGCTCCGGGTCCAATCCGACGTGGACCCCTCCCAACACGACGGCCGCCCGGAGTCGGGCCTTCCAGGCCTTCGCCTTGCGCTCGATCCAGAGCAGATTGCCCCCGCCGGGACAGGCGAAACCCAGGACCTCGGGACGCCAGGCGAGCACGTCGGCCTCGAGGTCGCGGAGCAGGAAGTTGAAGATACGCACCTGATGGGTCGAAGCAAGCATGGTACCGAGCTGCACGAGGTTGCTCGGGTAGAAATCGAAATCGACCAGGCCGAAGCGCCGTACCAAGGGATAGATCCAGGGGTTCCAGAACGGCCGCCCCCGGGCCAGGTCGTGAAGAAAGCGGAAGGCGCTATTCGAACCCGGTCCTGCCGAGGTCAAGGGCGGCATGATCAGGGCGACTCTCATCGCATGCTCCTGGTCGGACCTGCTCCAGGCCCAGGTTGTAAAAGCCGACGGCCGAGGAGCACCGTCAGGCTCACGAGCTCGGGTAAACCATAGCGAGAGCCGGGGGGCGAAGCATCGAGGAGTTCGACCTGCGCGAGCCGCAGACCCCCAAGACGGGGGATGAGCGCTGGCAGACCTCCGCTCTCTCTCGCAAGGTCGAGGGCCTTCCCGGAGAGGAGTTTGGGTCCCCCGAGGTCGCGCAACCAGCGCCGCGCGCGGAGCGAACAGAGCAGATTGAAACCCACGCTGCCCACCCTTCGCAGCGGACCGGTACGGCGTCCCCGGCGCGACCCGAAGACCAGCTCGGCGCCGCGTTCGGCCTCGGCTAAGAACAGAGGTAGGTTGTCCACCGCCCAGGCTTGGTCGTCGTCGAACACGGCCACCCGTTCGCCAAGCGTGAGTTCTAGGCCGGCCTGGATGGCCGCGTGTTGGCCGCGTCGCTGGTCGAAGCGCACCAACCTGACGAAGGACATGGTACTAGCGAGTTCGTCGAGAACGCGCCGGGTAGGTGAGGCGCTGGCGTCATCAATCAGGATCAGCTCGCAGCTCGCGACCAAAGGGCCTAGCCTGGCCACCCGTTCGCATAACGCCACAATCCCAGTTCCTCCATCCCTCACCGGCACCACCACGCTGAGGTCCATCCTCACCCAACCCCCGTCGCCCCACGCACCGAATGGTCAGCATATCCGGCCGGACCGAGTTCGTCCACCTGGAGCTTCTTGTCGTGGTACCTTCAATGTGCAGCAACGGTAGGTCTGCATCCCTGCCGCCATCACCGTTGCTTTCTGCATCCTGCAGCAACGGTAGGTCGGCATCCCTGCCGCCACCACCGTTGCTTTCTGCATCCTGCAGCAACGGTAGGTCGGCATCCCTGCCGCCACCACCGTCACGTCGAAAAAAGAAGGACCCTTCTTCCAGGTCAGCTCTTTGGTGATGTGCGAGGAAGGCCTTGGTGCGTCTATTTTCTCGCGTGGGGCTTCCTTGCTTGCCGTCAATTAGACGCAATGATAACCTTGCCCGCATGGAGAGGGTTGTGATGAGGGATGCGTGTGGAAACAGCGTGGAAACCGAGTCCGACCCTTTTGTTTGTTAGGAGTAGGAATTAGTATATGCTCATAAAAACACTTGAAATTGAAATGTATATCATATTATTCATTCTGTTATCTGGGTGCAAATACTTCACTTCCGAGGGAACTCATGTTGATGCAGGTATTTCCTTTTTGCTTTCAGTATCTGTGTATGACAATGATAACGATCAGCCTCTGAAGAATTATGATATACATTTTATCGATCTTGGAATTAATCCAACTATTAAAAAGCAAAGAGAAGTACGATCCATTATTGATGATACTCCTAGTTTTCAATTAATGTGTTCGTTTACCTATATGTTTGGATATATTAAAGAACAAATTGATACTAGCAAAAAAGATGAATTTGTTATTGAAATACAAAAATTTGGTTTTTTACCAAGAAAGATCCATATTGCATTGACTGAATTAAAAAAAATACATGCATACAATCCACACATTGAGAGTACAGGTCCGTTCTATTTCGTAAATCTCGGAAAAATAACATTAATCAAAGACAATGCAATCAATATTATACAACCCAACAAAGATAATAATCAATTCCAACAATGTACAGAATATACATTGGAATGGCAGTTTAATAGTCTCCCTATTGTTCCTGATGCAACAGAATAATGTTACACACATATTTCTATTTCATGAGTTTAATCAACAACATCAGTTGTCTAATGCGGTACACATTGTTAGTGGAAGATTCTAGTGGAATCGATTCCGGAAACATCCGTTCGAACCCGAGTTCATATGGTGCACAATCATCATGAATACACTATGGCGAATAATCGCGGGAATGATTATCGGTCCCGTGGTGATAAATATAATAATAATATTGATATATTATCTATTTCAGCAAAGTGCATTGGATGATGGCCAAGCATTGTTGGTTGTAATTATCCCTATTCTTCCTGGAATGCTACTTGGCGTGTGCACAATGTGTCTTGGAAGAACCCCCAAAACCAAGTTGGACTTTATTCTATCGCGGCTCTTCCCACTGTGTCCTCAGCACTGCGATAATGCCGTCCGTATACTGGGGAAAAGCATGGAAAGCACGTCGCGACCCACAAACCCTCGCCTTTCGGGCGCACCTCTCCCGTCCTCGCGCGGCGCTGAAAAGACGGCCGAGATCCTGGCTCAGTCTTTTTGCGATGCGTCGGCGTGGCGGCAGGGAGTCTGACCTCCACGCGCCGGA
>MGSU01000269.1:0-6274 GCA_001799195.1 Deltaproteobacteria bacterium RIFOXYA12_FULL_61_11
AAGGACAGCCAGGTGTCCGATATGTTCAGACCGACCTGCTTCCCGCCGGCACTGTAGATGGTGGTCCGCCGCACCTCGTCCATGGGATGAACCACGCTGCCGCGATTCTTCAAGACGTCTTTCTTGGTGGGATCGGTGAGATACTGGCTCAGGTTCCAGCTCATCGCGCCGACGATCGATGCCTGGTGGCCGTAAGGATAGTTACTGTCTTCGTCGCCCTCGATCCAGGTCGAGGCCGGCACAGTGATCAGGTTCAGCTCGGCCGTGTCATGGATGCCGAGCATCTTGTGGGCCTGGTCGTAGTTCCAGGTAACCGCGCTGTAGGAACCCTGCCCGCCCTTGATATACAGGCACTCGCGATCGACCAGAACCAACTTGGAGAGGTCGCGCACGTCCACGATCGAGACCGCGACCCGGCTGTCGAACCAAGTCTCGTTGTCGAAGCCGCTGCAACTCCCCGAATTATCGGTTCCGACCGCCATCAAGAAGTCCCCGCCTTCGATAGGCCGGAACACGCTGATGTGCCCATTGAGCCCGTCGACCTCACTGAGCTTCGTAAGGTTCTTCGGGTCGGAGAGGTCGATGGCGTAGAGCGGATCCATGGTCCGCGAGGTGATCGCGAACAGGGTCTCATCGCTCTGGAACAGGCTGGCCTTGACCGTCTCTTGTTCCTTGCCGATGGCCAAGGTGTCGACGACCGCGGGCTTCTTGGCGTTGGCAAGATCGACGGCGTGGAGGACGTTCTCGGTGCCGTTCTCGTACATGCAGCGACCACCCTCGCCCTGCTCGTCCTCCTGCCAGTAGGCCTTGTTGAACTGTTTAATGGTTAGACCGTAGTAGACAGCACCGCCCTCGGTTTTGACGTAATGCTGCTTGAACTGGTCCTGGACCATGCCCGGTAGGTCAAAGGTGGTGTAGAGGGACATTGCGCCGGCCTCGTCGCTGATGTCGATGATCGAGACCTTGGCCTCCTGCCAGTTCGAGTACTCGTTGCACCACTCGCGACGCTCCTCTCCCGGAAAGTACCCTTCACCGGGCATACCGGGTTCAGTCTTCGGCTCAGTCGGGGGATCGACCTGGACCCAGTCGTCGCTCCCTGCAGTGTCCTGAGCATCTTCGGCCACGGCGATGTCGTAGTCGACGTCCGCCCGTGAGACAGCGCCACCGCTGGTGACCCCACCTTCTTGGCCGTTGTTCTGGCTCTCGTTGCGCCAGCGGTTCTTGGCCACCATCAAGGCGTTGGCCGTAGCGCTGATCTGGAAGTCATTGAAACCGCTATCGTAGTCGGTCTGATCGATGAGCGCCAGTTCCCCGACCGGGGCTATGCGGTCTGGGTTACCCACGTCGAAGCTGTAGACCATCACCTTGCTTTCCCAGGTCTTCTCCCCGTCCGAACTGTACTGTTCCCACGACCAACCCCAGAAGGAGTAGTCGCGTTCGTCCGAGACCGTATAGATGATGTCACCGACCTTGCGCGTCTTGCCTTCCATCAGGTTGCCGACGATCGGTTCGCGGTCGAGCAGGCGCGGCTTCTTCTCGTCGCCGATGTCGATAGCCACGAGCTCGCTCTGCTGAACGCGGTCGAAGTAGAGGGTTCCGTCCTGGGCCCTGCGGATGTGCAGGGCGTCGCTGATCAGGGCGTGCACCGTGTTGTCCTGGACATACATCTCGATCGGGTAACCGAAGATGCCGAGGCGCGAGAGGACCTTGGACTTCTTCGGATCGCTGACGTCGAGGATCATGAAACCTTTGTAGGTGTTGAGGAGATAGAGGCGGTTACCGACGACCTTATAGATGTCGCCCTCTTCGACGTCGGCGGTGCGTCCATCCGGGGCCGCCGGGTCCATCGGGGGTACCGCGCCCGGTTCGCCGTTGAAATCGGCGTCGTCCAGGGAAGCCGATTCCTCGGCCAGGTCGCCGCGGCCTTGAGCATTGCCCGAGGTCGGGCTGAGGATGCCGTTCTGATCGTAACCCTTTTCCCACATCGAGCTGGGGAGAGCCCCGGGAGTCTGGAAGGGATCGGCAGTCAGGAAGCGGGTCTGCCCGGGTTTAAAGACCTCGTTCGGGTTCTTCAGGGCCTCGATTGCATCGCGAGCTTCGCCCTCGTCGAGGACCGCGATGCCGTCGCCGAGTTCGGTCGTCGAGACGGCGGGATCCTTTTCGCCCTCGCAGGCCAGGAACCCTCCCAGAAGTACCAACAGAACCAAGGTTGTGTATCTCAACATGACCATAGAACCTCCTAGGTCGAAACTCCCCGCAGGACCTTAGCGGCCTCCTACGGTGCCAAGACAATAGCACCGTGTACCGGAGAAGAATAGGACTGATGGGATCTTTTTCTTAACAAATGTCCAGACAAGGTGGTCCCCCCGCCCGGAAGATGACTCGCTCGATCACCGGAACTCAGAATAAGCCAGAGGCGTCCGCGCTCAGGAACGCAGGGAAGCCCTCGCCGCGCAACTACCCTGCCCGCACCCCTGCTTCGCCCTGGTGCCCGGTCCGGTCGGAGCCTGGGGAGGGGGAGGGCGTAAAAACAGAGAAAACAGTTAACGCGAGATAGTATATTTATCAATAACAATTTAGAATAAAAAGTAGTTTTCATTGATCATTAAAAATATTGTTTGACACAAGTTGTCATTTCCGGTAAGAAACGTTCCAGGATGAACAACCTGAGGAACTCTCTATGCACAAGCCGACAATGACCTCGATACTCTTCCTGTTAATAACCTGCCTTATGACCTTGAGCCTCGGTCTCGGTGCAGGACCGTCTTGCCTCGGACAGGGGGAAGACGCGGCCTCGCTCAACACCGACCTAGCCCCGGCACTCGCCGCTACCACAGCCGAGTACTGCTATGCAGCACGAAAAATCAACGGTCCCGAGAGTGCGGACTACTACGCCATCTATTGCGAGGACAATCGCCCGATCAACACCAAGGGCGTCGGGTCTTTCGCCCAGGACCGCGAACAACATCTCGTAAACCTGGCAGCCTCTGTCATCACAGCGATGCAGGACAACGGCTTCGAGAAGGTGGGACAGTTCCTGTGCTACGATCAGGATTGCACCGTCGCAGGGTACTATGTGTTCCGCAGAGCCGAGATGGCCGCCAACGATCCGACCGAATACCTGATCACCAGCAGAACGGACATGGGCGCCGCAGGTATCGTCTTCACGGTCTACGAGCCTTCCGCGGGCTGCATGCAACTCGAGGGTGTCACCGGTCCGAGCAGTCTCGAGGCCGCCCTGAGAGAAATCGGGTACGAGTACGAGCAAGCTCTACCTGCCGACAATACCACCATTACGAAGACCCTCTTTCGCAAACTGCCCTGATCAATCACGCTTCTCACCAGGCACCTTGATCAACCAACCTTCTCTCCGCACCATCGTTCCCGGGAACCGGTACCGTTCACTCCCCAGCGGGATGTCCCTCCAGGCCTGGTTTTGACTCTCCTCTCGAGCCGTGCTAGCCCGAGCGCTGTGCAAGGGTAACCGAACGGCGGGACCATGGCTGATTACGTCAGGGAGAAACTGGCCGAAGAGTTCTTCGGCGTGCGCTTGTTGCTCTCCTCGAGCGATCAGCGAGTCTGGGGCATAGACCGGAGCCGGCACAAGGTGTGGCCGCTCGAGAGCATGTCCGGTCTTGCCGCGCCCGATCCCAGCGATGGGAGCTCTTTCCTCTCCAAGTGTCTCCCCCCGACGACCGTCGTCCTGCCGGGACTCGCCGTCGATCGCCTGAACCTGATCTGGCCGGAGTCCCATGCCGTGGGTACCACCGGACTCTGGACCGCGGGCAGGGTGTTCCGTATCGATGAACCCATGTTCGCGGGCAAGCTCTTCGTCGATGTTTGTGGCATCAAGAAATTCGAGACCGGTCCGGCCTATTGCAAACGCGTCTTCGACCAAGCCGAGACCCCTCGACAGCTCACCTTCGTCCGCGATTACCTGCTCGGCTCCATCCTCGGCTACCGCCCAGGACCGGCGTATGATCACTATTTTTACCTCGACGGCAACCTGCACCTCCTCGTCGCCGGGCTGATCTGCCTCGATCCGGCCGAAGAACTGACCATGCAGGCCGACTTCTTCCGCTCCTTCTTCCGCTTCTACGCGGACGCGTACCTCATCTTCATGCTGTTCACCCGTTGGCAGGTGGAAATCGAGGCCGGTTTCAAACTCCTCATCCAGGGCACCGGGTTGGAGCGCCTGATGACCGAAGGTGCCGGACAACTCTTTGATAGCGACCTGCCCGGGGACCACCTCGGAACAAGACAATAATCCAAGTTCCCGCCTCGGGACGGCACGCTTCGGGAGCGCATTGACAACCCTCTGACGTTCTCCTAGGGTGAGAACGCCCGACCGCATGCTGCAGGCCGAGGCTCGGCGGAACGAGGTGGACCATCGCGACCGGGGACCGGGTATTGTTGACCGCGCTGCGGTTGCGCGACGAGGATCAGGCGGAGGCCGACGAATCCCTCGAGGAACTCGGCGCTCTGATCGAGACCCTGGACGGTACGATCGTCGGCCGCGTGCTGCAGGTCCGCGAAGCCCCCGAGCCGGCGCTCTGCTTCGGCCGTGGGAAGGTCGACGAGCTCAAGGCCTTGGTGCCGGCCGAACGCATCACGGTCGTAGCCCATGACGGCTATCTCACCCCGACCCAGAATCGCAATTTGGAGAAAGCCCTCGGCCTCCGCGTACTCGATCGGACCGAGGTCATCCTCGAAATCTTCGCCAACCATGCTCGCACGCGCATGTCCAAGACCCAGGTCGAGATCGCGCGGTTGCAGTTTTCCCTGACCCGTCTTGCCAGGCGTTGGACCCACCTCGAGCGTCAACGCGGCGGTGGAGTTACCATGCGCGGCGTGGGCGAGAAGCAGATAGAGTTGGATCGCCGGAGCATCAAGGACCGCATTTCCCGCCTCACCCGCGAACTCGAAGACATCGATCGCGTCGCCCGGACCAAACGCAAGCGCAGGGCAGAGCTTCCCAAGGTCGCCCTGGTCGGATACACCAATGTCGGAAAATCCACCCTGCTCAACGCCTTGACCGGCGCCGAGACCTTGGTGGTCGATAAACTCTTCGCCACGCTCGAGGCCTCGGTCAAGGTCATGCGCTACGGTGAACGCCCGGCCATCCTCATCACGGATACCGTCGGCTTCATCCGTAAATTGCCGACCAGCTTGATCGCTTCCTTCCGTAGCACTCTGGACGAGGTCAACGAGGCCGATTTGCTGCTCCACGTCCTCGATCTCAGCCATCCGGCCTTCGAACGCCAACGCATTGATACCGACGCCGTCCTCGCCGAGCTCGGGGCCTTGGACAAACCGACCATCTACGTCGGCAACAAGGTCGATCGCCTCGGAGATCGCAGCGTGACCAATTATCTCGAACGGATCTACCCCGGGTATGTGCTCACCTCTTCCTTGACCGGAGAAGGGATCGAAACCCTCAAGACCCGCATCTACGAGCATTTCGAACAGCGCTTCCAGCGGGAACGCTTGGTCTTCAGCTACCTCGAACTCGGCCTTCTCGATGAACTGCGCAAGGTAGCCAAGATCGAGCGGATAGAATACGAGGGGGACCGAGTCCTGGTCGAGGTCGTGGCCGATGAACGGGTCCTGGCGCAGGTTCGCGCCCGCGTGGGACGAGGCTCCGCAGAGTATCTACCCGATACGGTACTCGAAGTGCGGGAACCCCCCAACGATCAACCATGAGGAACTACTGATGTTCGACTCAATCCTGGGTATGTTCTCCAACGACTTGGCCATTGATCTCGGCACGGCCAACACCCTGGTCTACGTCAAGGGCAAGGGCGTCGTCATCGACGAACCCTCTGTAGTAGCCTACGAGACCGTGGACCAAGGAGAGATCAAGGTCTACGCCGTCGGCATCAAGGCCAAAGAAATGCTCGGCAAGACCCACGCCGGGATCACCACGATCAGGCCCCTCAAGGACGGAGTGATCGCGGATTTCGATGCGGTCAGCGTGATGATCCGATGGTTCATCAATCAGATACACCGGCGCAACCATTTCATCCGCCCTCGCATCATCATCTGCGTGCCCTACGGAGTGACCGAGGTCGAGCGAAGGGCCGTGCGAGAGGCTGCCCGGGCCGCGGGAGCCCGCGAGGTCTTCCTGATCGAAGAACCCATGGCGGCCGCCATCGGCGCAGGATTGCCGGTCAATGAGGCCGCGGGGAGTATGATCGTGGACATCGGGGGGGGGACCACCGAGATAGCAGTCATCTCCCTGTATGGCATCGTCCTCTCCTACTCCATCCGCGTC
>MGSU01000269.1:6290-10314 GCA_001799195.1 Deltaproteobacteria bacterium RIFOXYA12_FULL_61_11
CGGACCCTCGAGATCGATTCCAACGAGATCGCGAGAGCCCTCCGCCAGACGGTGTCGCAGATCGTCGACGGCATCCGGATCACCCTCGAGAAAACCCCGCCCGAGCTGGCCGGGGACATCCTCGAACACGGGGTCACCCTCGCCGGCGGCGGCTCCCTCTTGCGCAACCTGGGTCCGGTGATCAGCGCCGAGGTCAAGGTGCCGGTCCACCTCTGCGAGAATCCCTTCCTGGCCGTGGCCGTCGGTTCGGGCAAGGTCCTGGACGATCCCCAACTGCTGAAGAAGGTAACGGTTCGTTGAGGTTCTTGCATCGTGGTCCTGAACGAAGAACTTGTCGAGGGAGTTCGGCTCGAACTCGAGATCGAACGAATCGTCCACGGCGGACTGGGCCTCGGCCACGTCGACGGTTTCGTGGTCATGACTCCCTTCGCTGCCCCGGGCGACTTGTTGTCCGTCGTCGTGGTGAAACGCCGGCGGCGTTATGCCCTGGCCGAACCGCTCGCCGTACTCCGAGCCTCTCCGTGGAGGCAAGAACCCCAGTGTCCCTGGTTCACCCAATGCGGGGGATGCAACCTGGGTCATCTGGCGATCGAACGCCAACGCCAGGTCAAGGCCGAGTTGTTGGCTTCGGAACTCGGTCTCCCACCGATAGAACTGAAGGCGGGCGCTGCGCTGCGCTATCGCAACAAAGGATCCTTCCACGTCGGCGAAGACGGCCGGTTGGGTTTCTACCGCAGGGGTTCCAACGAACTCGTCGCCCTGGACCATTGCCTCTTGCTCCATCCCGGTCTCGAAGAGTTACTGCCCTGGCTGGAACGCCTCGTTGCCGCCCTGAAGCTCCCGGTGCGCCAGGTCATCGTCCAGTTGGGACATCCCACGACACTCCGCTTTGTCACCCTGGTCCTGGCCTCCTGGCCCGGCTCGGTACCCGAGACCGCGGCAGCCCTGATCGGCGAGGCGGAACAGCAGGGGGTGTTCACCTTCCTCCATCAAGCCGACAAACCTCACCGGCTGGGCCAGTGCGTGTTCGCCGGCACCCCGAAGAACCTCCAGGTCCGCTTGTGCGGCAATGACCTCGAGGTCGGTAATGCCGGTTTCTTCCAGGTGAACCACGAGATCGCCGAACACCTGGCCCGCGACGTACGCGCCGTGTTCGAGGCGGGCCCCCGGGAACGCGTGCTTGAACTCTATGCGGGTATGGGGGCCCTGACCCTGACCCTTGCGCCGGTCGTCTCCCACGTTTACGCCGTCGAATTGGTACGCCAGGCAACCCTGCTTGGGGAGAGCAACGCGGAGAAGCTCGGGCTCTGCAACGTGACCTTTCGCACCGGCAAGTGCCTGACCATCGTACAGCGCTTGTGGCGGCAGCGTTTCTCGGCCGAGACGCTGTTGGTCGACCCGCCCCGTAGAGGGTTAGAACCCGGTCTGATAGACGCCCTCGAGGGTTTCCGCTTCCGCCGCGTCGTCTATGTGTCCTGCTCCCTGCCGACCCTAAAGCGGGACCTCACCCTGTTCGGCAAACAGGGCTTCCGGCTCACCCAACTCAAAGCCTACGACATGTTCCCCCAGACCTATCACTTCGAAATGCTCGCGGTGTTGGAACGCTGAAGAGTTCCGGGGTGCATCGAACCCCGGCAAACCGAGTCCGGCTTGGGAGTATTATTTCTTCTGCGCGCGAAGTAGGCTTGGTGTGCCTTCTTTCCGGAGTTGGTAACCCTTCAGAGTCAGGAAGCAGTCCAGTCTTGGGTGGATGGCCCTGGTGTGATTTGTACCTCGACGGGGTGGCACCGACGGGGGTCCCCCGCCACGCACAAGGATGAGCATGGTGTGGGTGACCGCAAGGATGCGGACCTCCAAGCGACGCGGTGCGCACAGGGATGCGTGCCTCCAGGCGGGCCGTAGGAAGCAGGCCCGTGGGCAGGATGCAGCGGCGTCGGTGTGAGAGGTGACAGGACCCCTCGAACCACCCAAGACTGCATTGATCATTGTTCACAGACTTTTTACTGAAGCCATACCGGAGTTGGGTTTCCTGACGTTCGAGGCTTGAAGCCAACTCCAGACAATGATAGGGTCAGTGGATTTTCTTGTAGAAGATAGGCACAGCCATGAATTTTCAATCTCCCCCCCTATTGTCCTGGAAAAGCCTTTTTCTTGCGCTGATCACCTTGTGCGCCACAATCGGTTGCAGCGACCTGCAGGAAGGTGCCTCAGTCCAGCCAGGTCCCACGGGCGGCGATACTCCTTCCCAGGATCAAGAAAATGATCCAATACTCGTATCCCAGGATGACGATACCAGCAGGCTTCCTTCCCAAGGCAATGGAACAGAACCGACATCAGACGGTACTACCCCCGAGACGCCCCAAGCAGAAGCTCCAGATAACCCGCTCGTAGAAAATCCTGGAACTCCCGACACTTCCGAGGACGACACAACCCCTGGTACTGCCCCCACCAATCCTGCAGTCCCTGCGTTCGACCCTTCGATAGATGATCGTACCCTGTATGGATACACCGTCTCTGGGGTCAAAAATCACTGCACCCTCAGCGAGTTGCCAGTTTCCTGTGCTGCAATGAGCACAGCAGAAAAGGAACGCCAACAAACCTTTGGACGGCAATGCGATGCGCTCTCGTTAGTCCGTACAAATTGCCCTTGTGATCTGGTGCTGTGTAGCCAGGCCATTCCGGAAATCACCACTATCAACCCCCAGGTACACGAAATCGAGTTTTGGGGTATTGACCAGACCGGCGCGAGAACTAGCTGTCTTCTGGGTGGTCCCATCCCTCAATGTGCCCAACTCTCGGAAGCGCAAGTTGCCGACAACCAAGCGTATAGGACCACCTGTCTCGCGGCGGGGTTTGAAGTACGAGAATGTGCCTGTGACTGGCCCCTCTGCAGTCAAAATCCCGGGACGCCGACAACCTTTGACCCCTCACTGAACCAGCGACGTTTCAAGGGCTATGATCCTCAAGGCGAGGTGCAATCATGTCTCTCCGAGGGACTTGAGGGGATGTGTGTCCTTCTCCCTCAACAGGAACTCGACGCGCTCACCGCTTACGCCGCGACCTGCACAGCCTTTGGGTACGAGGTACGCACAGGTATCTGCCATTGTACCCTGTGCAGCCTCCCGATTCCCCAATTGACCAGCCTCGACCCGACCACCGACCAAGTGGATTTTCGTGGCTACGACCGGACTGGAAAAATCCAGTCATGCACCAGCGGTGGCCCCCAAGTAATGTGCGTCGAAGTAGCCCCCGAAGTGATCACCGCTGAAAAAGCCTATGCTGCCCAGTGTCAAGCTGCCGGCTACGAGGTCCGTCCTTGTCAATGCGACACGATCTTATGCAGTAGACCTCTCCCTCTCTGATGCAACGCTATCGGTCTGTGATACTTCACACCTGACCTTCATCAGGTCTCGTATCAGTTACTCGAGAATAAGCCATGACCAGGTGGCCCAGGGAGGGTGACCTACCATCGGGCCACCTGGTCCTTCGAAATGCTCGTAGTCTTGACAACGAAGAGTTCCGTGGTGCATCGAACCCCGGCAGGAGCTCAACGAGGCGGTTGCATTCTCGCGGTCCTTCCTTCACTATGCGGTGGGTTCGAGAAGCGGCAGGCAAGCACGGGGGAGACATGAGGACAATCATCGCTGCGACACTGCTCCTGGCAGTCGCGGCCCAGGCCGACGATTCCAATTATCGCAACACCCTCATCGGCGAGCGGGCCTTCGGATTGGCCGGTACCTTCACCGCGCTGGCCGACGATTCTTCCGGTATCTTTTACAATCCGGCCGGCATCGTCGATGCCAACAAAGACAGCTTCTCGCTCTCTGCCAGCGTCTACACCTTGCAGAACATGACCCTGAAAAAGGCCTTCGCGCCCCTGGACAGCAATCTCCAAGAAGACATCGAGTCCAGCACCTTCTCCTCGGTTCCCTCGACCGTGGGCAGCTTGAGTAAACTCAACGAGCGCGTGACCGTGGGTTTCAACACCATCGTCCTGGATCAGCGCGAGGTGAAGATCGACGAC
>MGSU01000270.1:0-5862 GCA_001799195.1 Deltaproteobacteria bacterium RIFOXYA12_FULL_61_11
AGGTGTGTGCCCATATGGCAGGACTTGCCGGGGTTGTCCAGGTGATCGTGGACAAGCGCATGGGCGTGGATAGTATCGAAGTAGTGGCAGAGCTGGCCGAACCAACCGCACGAGTGGGGGCGGCTGACCTTCGGGAACGGTTGCTCACCGCCATCCCCTCTCTGCGGCGGGGATTGGAACAGGGGATGCTCGCCGCCCTCGAGGTGACGGTTGTACATCCCGGGGCCATACCCCTTGTGGAACACAGCGGTAAGCGTAGGAAACTCATAGACCGGAGAAAACTCTGAGCATGGAAGACGTCCTTGTCTTGGCTCGTTGGGCCAGGAAACACAGCGAGTTCTATCAAAAACTCTACCAGGGCAAACGGTTGCGCGGGGTCCGGGATCTACCAGTGGTCGAGAAAGACGACTTGGTCGAGCGGGGCATCCTGGACCGGGAGATCTTTACCTCCTCCCTGGCCGGCGTGACCGGGTTGCACAGTGGTGGAACCTCCGGCCGGCCGGTGTTGTCGTACTATACCGAGGGTGAGTTGCGCGAGGTCATTCACGATCTCGGTGTGGCCTACTCCCGAGCCGGTCTGCACAGCAAGGACAGGGTTGCCAACCTGTTCGTGACCGGCTATCTCTATGCATCATTCCTACTGGTCCATGGCGCACTGGTCGAATTGCGAGTGGTCAACTATCCGCTCAGCCATCTCGTGCCCGTGGATGAAGTCGCCCGTTTCCTCGAAAGCCTCGAGGTTACGGCCGTGGTCGGTATTTCTTCACACGTTAAACTCGTTCTCGATCACCTCGCGACTGATCCCAACGGGTACCGTGGGTTACGAAAGGTTTTTTATGCAGGAGAGGTATTCACCGAACCGGATCGCCGCCGCTACGTCGATCTACTCGGACTCGAGTTTCTCCGCTCCGGAGGGTATGGCGCGGTTGATGCCGGGTTGATGGCTTACCAGTGCCCGTACCAGACCGGCGGGGAACATCATCCCTTTGCTACCTTCCATCTCGAGGTGGTCGACCCGGAAACCCTATCGCCGTGTCGTGAAGGGGAGGTCGGGGACGTACTGATTACCGACCTGCGACGGCGCTTCATGCCGTTGATACGGTATCGCATCGGAGATCGGGGATCCCTGCGCTCCTACGCTTGTGGATGCGGTCGCAAAGACCAGACCGTGTGTATCTTGGGCAGGAGTAATGATTATGTCCAAGGACGCTTCCGCAAGGTTTTTTACGACGAGGTCGAGGCCGCTCTCGACGGCCAGGTCGACGCCCTCCAGCTCGTCCAACGCGGGGATCGAGTGATCTTGAGGGTCGAGGTCATGGGCGGTAAGGCCCGTGCCCGGGAGACCCGCGATTGGTGCAGGGAACGATTGGCTCACCTGCCGCTCCGCCTCTTCCGTCTGGACGTCCTTTCGAATGGCGGATTACCGAGGCATCCAAAAACCGGGAAACTCCAACGCGTCGTGCGCGAAGCCTGAACAATGTTATTCGGTTCTATCGATAGCGAGAGCGGAGCGCAGCTCGGCGGCCTCGGGACTGTTTTTTGGGTATTCTGCTAGGACCGAGTCCAGGATTGCTCCGGCGGAAGGGACGCCGAGCCGCGCAAGAGCTAGCCCGGCTTGACGACGGCAATCGAGGCAGGTCGGATCGACCGAGGCAGCGCGTTCGAGATGTGCGCTGGCCTCAACAACGGATCCTCGGTCGGCCGCGATCAGTCCGAGATAGAGTTCCGCGTAACCGGGACGGTAGCCGTGCCGTAACGCCGCCCGCAATTCTTTTGCGCTCTCATCAATCCGAGCCAGCCGCAGCAGGCTGAGGCCGAGGAAAAAGTGACGTTCTCCCCGGTGGCGATAATCTTCATCTCTGATAAGGATGCTGCCCGGTCTGGGACCTGAGCTGGGCTCGAGGCTACGGCGATAGAGTTCTGCGGCTGCGGAGAAATTTCCTCGCCGATAGTGCCTTGCAGCCAAGGAGTTGAGCAGACCGAGGTGACATGGTTGCTCTTGCAAGAGGGCTTCCATGCGGGGGATGGTCTCCCCATCTTCGAGGAGAGCGGCTGTCGCCACTGCAGCCTCAAAGCGGAGTCGGGCATCGCCGGGAAAAATTTCGGCCAGGAAACGGTATTGGTTCATGGCGATGCGATCAAGGTTCTCGTCGTTTTCGAAGATGGTGTTGCGAGTCAGACTCATACTTGTCCAGGTCATGAGCAAGACAAGGCTGAGCCCGAGGTAGAGATGCCGTAGGATGCGCCGCCTGGGTCTAGCCAGTAGCGTGTCGGCCAACAGTCCGAGCAGCAAGCAGGCCGCTGCAGAGCTAGGATAGAGCCAGCGATCCTCGAAGAAGAAGGTCGGGAGGTCCTCCTGCCCGCTGATGGCGGTGGTGGCCACGAGGGGAAGTAGGGGGGTTAGGAGAAAAGCTAGGAGGAAAAGCCATCTACCCTGTCGGAACAACTTCCAAATCAGGGTGATCACCATCAAGGGGGCCAGCAGCGCTGCGAGGATGGAAGTCAGGTGCGGTCTTGGATCCGGGACAAGGAAGGCCGAGCAGTTGAGCAACGGCAGATGGATCGGCAGGAAACTCTTGACGATGGAATAGGTGAGGTTCTGCCAGAAGAGGAACAGGTCTTTGCCGAATTGTTCGGCTGACCACACCACTGTGGCCCTGAAGCCGATGTCCAAGAAACCGAAGCGTAGCAGTACATAAGCGCCCAAGACCAGGAAGTGGGGGAAAACCGTGCGCAATGCCTGACGGAAGGTGTACCGTTGCACGAGCATGGCGGACAGCAAGAGCAAGAAGGGGGTCATGACTCCGCTCTCCTTGGACAACATCGCAGCCGCCCCCGCGAGTATTGCTCCGATTCGGGAGGTTTGACTGCCGGTGCGTTTCTCGTGGAGATCGAGGGCTAGTGCAAGGATCAGGGTGAGACCGAGGAAGAGATCGGAGCGTGCCGTGATGATGGCTATAGGTTCGCTGTGCAGCGGATGTACGGCGAAGAAGAGTCCGGTGAGGGCGAGGGCGATTGGTGAGAAGCGCAGTTCGCGAGCGAGGAAGAACAGGGAAAGGAGGGTGAGGAGGTGCAGGAGGAGGTTGGTCAGGTGGAAACCGTATGCACGGGTTCCGTGGAGGAGGCTATCGAGGAGGAAACTGATTTTTGTCAGGGGCCGGTAATAGCCTACCCCGGTGACGGGGAGTTCTAGATCGTCGCGATGGAAGTAATCGCTGCCGAGTAACTCCAGAAGGTAGGCCGGATTCTTGACCTGGGTATTCTCGACGATCAACAGGGTGTCATCTTCGATGAAGGAGAACTCGAGGGTCGGCCAACGAAGAAGGGTTGCAAGGCCGAGGATGAGCAAAAGCGTTAGGAGGATGGGAAGTTGCTCCAGAGGTGCGACAGGAAAGTCTCTATCGAGTCGAGTAGCATTTGGGATGACACTCATGCGTCAAGAAAAACAATACTGTTGAAGGGTGAGGTTGTGGTCTTGCTCTTGCACACGAGCTGCCAGGTCTCGCTGAGGAGCACGGACGAGGATTTCACCATGACGACCACTCGCATTATCACCCTGCAGCCGAGTAGGATCCTCACCCTGGAGCATTACCGCTTGCGTGAAGCGAGCACTTCACACTGTCTGACCGTAGGCGATTTCCATGAGCATCGCGAAGAAGGCGCAGTCCTTTCACTGGTTCGCCATCGTGCCCTTGCCAACCTGGAAGTCGCGAGTTCCGGCGGACTGATCGTTACCACCCCCATCATTACTCCGACTCCCGAGTATGCTATCGCGGTGGGCTCGGACTTCGTACTGAAGACCTGAACGGGGTTCATTCGTTCGGCGCGTCGGTCGGTACGGTTGCATCGGCAGGTTCCACGGGTTCCTGCTTCTGCTGTTGATCCACCAGAGTACCGATCATGGCCTGGTTTTCCGAGCGCTTGAAGGCTTCCAGGGCGAAGACCAGTTTTCCTCGATCGAGGGCAGCATATCCAATGGCGTCATATTCGGGATGCCCGAGAGGACGCGCTAAGGCTTTTGCGGTATATGTGGCCAGGAAGAGATCCCCCTCTGCGACCGCTGTACCGAGCAGGCTCTCGAGACGATCGGTCTGGCCAACATACTGTAAGAAATCAACGGCATCGACGAGGCGTTCTTCCGCGATGCAAGTTTCGGCCAAGGCCAAGAGTTTTGCCTTGTCGGCCTGGCTTCCTGAGGTTAGGCGATGTTTGTCCTTGTAGGTGGGTACGGTCCCGAGTTTACTCATCGATCACCTCTTCTGCAAGGTTGGGTCTTTGTACACGATCGAGGCCTTGGACTTGAGTTCGTTCAGCCAGCGTTGGAGGTGTTTTTCTCCTTGGGCCTGGAGGAGTTGTTGACGGAGTTCCTCCTTGACCTCGGCGAAGGTTTTTGCAGCTTCGGTGCGGCGTTCGAGGAGGTGGAAGATGAAGGTGCTCCCCGCGATGGGTACCGGAGCGCTCAGGGCAGGCGGTCGGAGACCTTCGATGGCCGAAGCGATGATCTTGTTGAGGTCGGGGAGGGCAATGTCGCCGAAGCTGCCGTAAGCTACTGCGGTTGAGTTCAACCGTTCTGGGATCTGTTCGAAGGGCACCCCCGAGGCAGCAAGCTTTCGAGCTTCTCCCATCAGGGTGTCGAGGTTCAGCTCTGGAGCGGAGCTTCCCAGTGTGAAGCGCAGATGCTCGAGCTTGACCCTCTGAACGGTTTCTCCGGCCAAGCGCTCTTGATAGTGACGTTGGAGATCTTCCTCGCTGACCCTAGCTCGCTGTTGCACGATGTAACTCGTCAGTTGGTAGCGTTCGATCTGAGCCTTGATTTCGACCTTGTACTCCTCGAAGGTTTTTCCCTCGTTACGCAAGGCCAACACAAGCTCTTCTTCGGTCAGGTCATTCTGCATGCGGATGTCGCGAATGGCGGTGAGCACATCTTGCTCGGTGACTTCGCGGCCGAGTTTCTTGACTTCAGCCGCAATCAGTTTGTTCACGATCAGTTCGTCGAGCAAGCGGGGCCGTACCTCGGCGGCTGGTATCGCAGCGGCTTGAGGGGTGCGACCGAAAGCCGCAATGGCCTGATCCAGTTCGTAACCTGTGATGACCTGGCCATTGACCACTGCCACGATACGATCGAGCATAAGCGGGGTCGAGAGCAGAGGGGTGGGGAGGAACATCAGCCAGCACCACAGGACAATCGGTTTCATCGGAATTTCCTCAAATGGCAGCAAGAGATTTCTGGTCGATTCGAATACGCGCTGTAGTTGCCAATTGTTTTATCCAGGAACGATAACGCCGTTCGTTCTCTTCACGCCCGAGCTCGGCGGCGATCTTCTCGCGGACTTCTTCGAACGCCAAGGAGCGTGCGGGATGAACTTTCAGAGGGAGGAAGAGATGATAGCCATAGGTGCTGTGCAGCAGCGGGCTGACCACGCCTTCGGAGCACTTGAAGGCGAAGTCGGCGAGTTCGGCCGGCAACGACGAGTGGTCGACCAGGCCGAGATCCCCACCGTTTTTTCCCTCGGGGGCCAGAGAGAAGGCTACCGCAAGTTTTCGGAAGTCTTCGCCGTTTTGTAGTTTCCGTTGAATCCTTAATGCATCGCGTTCATTTCCCAGCAGGATGTGCAGAAGATGGATCAGCGGTTGGGTGAGGAAACGTTCGAGGTTCTCCTGATAGTAGTGCTGTAGACGTTCTTCGGAGAGGTCAGCTTCGGCGGTGAGTTCGGTGGCAATGGTTTTTCGTAAGGTGATGTTGCGCACGATCTCGGGACGCGTGGTGCCGGGCAAGGTCGTGGCTTGTTCCTCCGTGATGACGATCAGGGACACCAAACGTTCGATTTCGGTATCTACCTCGGTGGGACTCGGGGTGATGGC
>MGSU01000270.1:6053-6219 GCA_001799195.1 Deltaproteobacteria bacterium RIFOXYA12_FULL_61_11
CAGTCGGAAATCGCCGACCTTCTCGCTTTAGTAGAGGCTTATATTGATTTTCCTGAAGAAGATATTGAATTTGCAGATCAGGAACAGCTTCGCTTTTCGTCGGTTTCCATTTTTTCCCGGATAGAATCTATACTTAAAAATTTTGATTTCGGTAGAATACTTCGGG
>MGSU01000271.1 GCA_001799195.1 Deltaproteobacteria bacterium RIFOXYA12_FULL_61_11
CTCTGCCCGCTTCGAGGACTTCTGGGAATCTCGCTGTGCTGCCTGAAAACCCACTTTTAGGACGCACACCCGTAGGAAGCTGTTAGATGTAGGAAGCTCCTCGTTCGGCTTGCCAAATCGCGAAGAAACCTCATACTGAGGAGCCGCTCGTCCCCAACCTTGGAGGTGTTCCATGCCCGCGATCTTCCTGTTCCTCCTGGTCCTCCCGACAATCCTCTCCGCCGCGGTCGAAGAAGAGCGCAAGACGTTTCCCGGGGCAGCGATCACCGCCCTCGAAGTCCACAACAACGCGGGCCGGTTAAAGATCGTAGCCGGGTCCACGACACCCGAGGTCGTAGCCACGAAGCGCGTGTTCGAACCAGGCTGTCGGCTCAGCATGGAACTCCTCGGCTCGAAACTCGTGGTCAAGGTCACGACCGAGTCCGAGAAGTACCGCTCCCCTCGTTGCGACGTCGACCTCACCATCACCATCCCGAAGCGCTGCGCACTCGACCTGCACCTCGGTTCGTGCGATGCCACGGTCTTCGGCACCGAGGGCGACCTCGAGGCCACCTTCGGCAGCGGAGACCTCGAGGTGCAGGCCACGCTCTTGCGCGTCACCGGACGCAGCGGCAGTGGCGACGTCGAGCTCAAAGGAACGGTCCTCACCGGCGAATGGCGGAGCGGTAGCGGAGACGTCGAACTCGAGGCCTTGGCCGGCCCCTTCGCCGTGACGACGGGAAGCGGGGAGATCGAGCTCACCGTCACTACCCTGCCGGTCGATGCCAAGCTCAACCTGCGCAGCGGCAGCGGTGACATCGAGGTGACCATACCTGCGCAGCTTTGTCCGCGGCCTCAGTTGAAGAGCGGTTCAGGTACCATCGTCAACGACCTGGCAGGTTGCGTCGGACAGGCCTTCGACCTCGAGGCCGTCACGGGCAGCGGCGACCTCGTCCTCAAGAAAGGGAAGTAAAAGTAATGAACGAAGTGCTAATAAAACCATGTTGGACTTCGGAGCCGCACTGTTTTCTACGTTGGCTGTATGAGCCTGGTAATGAAAAGGCATGTGCTCGGATAATGATACTACAAGTGTGTAATACATCAGGATTGCCATCCCTATGAGGATATGTCGAATTGGATGAACAATGCACTTCCGTGGTCATTGTTCTGGCCTATTCCTCGGTATGGCCGTAAGGAAGGTACCGTACTCCTTGATCTCTTCCAGACGACAACTCCAGTAGAGCGTTCCCTCGTGCACGGTCATGTCCGGGCACCCATCACACATGTTCATCTTGCCGTCGGGCAGGAAGTCGATCGCCTGCAAGATGAGCAGAGACTGGGTGTGGACCTTCTCGCGGAACAGCTTGGGGTCGCGCAGGACCGCCTTGACCCAGGCCAGGGCCGCGGCGCGGACTCCTGCGTCGAGGAAGAAGAAGAGCGCCAGCATCAAGCGTCCCGCCGCGAGTTGCGCCCGGGTGCTCACCGCCAGGTAGCGGCCCTTGAACAGGTGATGGAGGGTCTGGGTCAGCTCCTGGAAGCGCGGTCCGGCGTAGCCGAGGACCGTGCCCCCGAGGACGAAGCGGGTGGCCAGGGTCCACTTGCTGCTCGCGAGGTCCTGGGTGCCAGAGAGGTAGGCAGAGGGCCGGTACAGAGGATCGGCCTCGGTCAGGGCAGCCACGACCTCCGAGGCCTCGACGGGTCGGAGAACTCCGAGTTCGGTATCGCGGTAACGTTCGTCCGGAGCAACCTCGCGGCCGGCGGCAAAGGTCGTGAGGTGACCGGCCATGGTCGGGTCGCGGTAGAGGATGAAGTGGAAGCTGTGCACCGTGTCGGCATGTTCGGCGGCCCACCTCGACAGGAGACCGACCTCGTGCAGGTTCTTCTCGTGGACCGTGCAGTTGAAGCCGCAACAGGGTCCGTTCTCGGCAGCGAGCAGTTCGGCGTACTGCAGGCGCAACGGCAATAATGCGGCCTCGGAGGCAGCCTCAATTCCCTGCCTTGTCTGGGTAGTGTCCACATGGAAGGTGATCGAGGCTACTCCAGCACCCTGCAGCCGCCGTAGCAGTTCAGGGGTCAGGGCCAGCCCGTTGGTATTGAGCTGCGGCTTCCACCCCAGGGTTCGGACGAGTTCGACGAGTTCGACGAGTTCGGGGTGGACCAGGGGATCACCGCCGGCAATGGCCATGGCGTCGCTGCGGCGCAACCGGCGGAAGACCTCGAGTTCGGCGCGGAGCTGCTCGAGGCTCTTGTGACCGTCCTTGTGGGGGTCGCGATAACACCCTCGGCAGTGGAGATTGCAACGGGTGGTGATCTCGAGCCAGGACATGGCGTTGTCGGTGAGCGACCAGGGCAGCCGGTACATCCTTCCGTGATCGAGCAGACCGAGGCCCGAGCTGTTGCACGATTCCATGCCAAGCTCCACGAGTTACATCAAAAAACGCGCTGAGTTCTTGACCTTGGCGTCGAGGTAATCGGCCGTGCACAAGGGCACCACCACTCCGTCCCGGACCGTGGCGTCGGGACAATTCTGGCAGTACTCGAGTTCGCCGCTCGGCGCGAGCGAGGGTCCGCCCTGGAAGATGAAGCTCTTCTGGAAGATGCGCGCGCCGGGCCGCAGAAGCGTGGAAAGGAAGGCCAGGGTCCTGCCCATGAGGCGCAGGTCCAGGCAGGTCAGACAGTAGATCAGGCAGGCCAGCACGGCCTTGCCGCCGTTGGCCACCCGACCCGAGGGATAGGTACCGCGCACCTTCATCGAGAACCACTGGGCGAAGCGCAGGAAGTTCTTGAACCGATCGGTGGTGTGCAGGACTCTGGTGGAGCCATCGGGCAAGGCAATGGTGAAGGAGAAGTAGAACAACCACTTCTTGGCCGCGAGGCTCCTGGTCGAGGCGATATAACCGAAGGGTTCCATGCCGAGACGCTCGTAGAGATAGGGGGCAACCTCATCGAGACCTACCTCCTGGCCAGCGAGGTCGCTCCCACCGCTGCGGCGATCGAGCACGCCCTCCCCCCCGGTGCCTCGATAACGCGCGATCATGGCGTCGAAGTCGGTGCAACAGGTGACCAGCATCCGGTGATACGAGGGATTGGTACAGAGGAAGCGGACCACGTGTGCGAGCTGGGGCAGGTTGTCCTGGTAGAGGGTGACATTGAGCGAACAGAAGAGCCCTTGGGCGTTGATGCGCCGGGCAAAGGCGAGGCGCAGCTCGTCGAGGTCGGCCTCGTTCGCACCCTTGGGAATATCCGGACGGTGCTGATGGGAATCGAGGTGCAGATAAATGGTCGAGAGGCCGGCCCTCTTGCACGCGGCGAGCAGCTCATCGGTCAGCAGGAGGCCGTTGCTGAGCATCTGCACCACCACGCCCTTGCTCTTGGCATAGGCTATAATTTCTGGAAGTTGCGGATGAAGGGTCGGCTCGCCGCCGGCCAGGCTGATCGCGCTGACCCGGCGTTCCGAGACGATGAGGTCGAGCTCGGCCTTGATTTGTTCGAGCGGCTTGGTCGAACCGTGGCGGTCTTTATAGCAGGCGCGACAACTGATGTTACAGGCCTGGTTGACCTCGATCACGCAGTGCGGGACGCTGCGCTTGTCGTAGGGCATGAGCATCGGCCGGCAGAGCTTGCCGCCGAGCACCAACTCGGCCGGGTCGTCCCCCTCCCGGGGCCGAAGTCCGGCACCCTCAAGAGCCACGTCACTCGTCGTCATCGTCCCACCTCGTTCACCCGGGGTCCGGGTCGCTAGCTACCATGCCCGAGGTCGCAAGTCGAGGGGAAAGCCGCGACCGTCGGCCGCACTGGAACCCTCCTCCACCAAGGCATTGTATCGAGGACAAAGGTGTAGTATCCACCAACTCGGTCGCCGTCTGGCGCTCTGGTGGCTTGTCCTACCTGCGAGTTGAGCAATGGTCCTCGAGCAATCGATACACCCTCTCCCGAGTGATCAGCCTCGCCTGCTGCATGCAACGTTGGTCGTAGGTTTGGGCCTCAGCCTGCTCGCCCGGTCGGTGCTCATCTGGATCCTGCCCCAAACCGACGACGACAGCTTCACCTCGATGCTCCTGGCCGACCTCTTCTGCCGAAACACCGAGGTGCCCCACAACCAGCCCTTGCCGTCGATCCTGTTCTGCTGGGGCTCGACCTTTCTCGGCACCAACGTGGTGGTCTACCGCTCGTTCGAGGTCCTGGCGACCGCGGCGACGGCCTTCCTCGTCTATCGTCTCGGCAGAACCCTGTACGATCGGACCACAGGGCTCCTGGCCTGTCAGCTCTTCACCTGCCTGCCCCTCTCCTTCTGTCTTTCGTGCATCGTGAAGACCTACAGCCTCGTGATGCTGTTCTCGGCTGCGGCACTCGTGTTTTTTTTCAGTGCTTTGAGACGGAACAGCCTCGTATTGGCCGCAGGGAGCGGACTCTGCGTCTTCTCGGCCTTCGCCTGCAAGAACCTCGGCGCCATCGGGATCGCGCCGGCCATGGTCCTGACCTTGGTGGCCCTGTGGCGCTCGCGACGAGAACCCCGGGCAAGACGGGTATTCGCCTTGTCCCTCACATCGACGCTCGCCTGCTGTCTCCCGCTGGGTCTGCTCATCTGGTGGCGGTTGCCGACCTATGGCAGCTCCATCCTCAACGACTTCGCCATCTCCAGCCGTCTGCGCCTCTGGCTCGACGCGAGGCCGCTGCCCTGGCAAGATTTCCAGTCCTACTCGAGTATCCTCCCCTACGTGTTCCTCCCTGCCCTCGGATGGTGGGCGTGGAACCACCTCCGGGCACGCTGGTCCGACCCCGCCCGAAGACCTTTGCCGGAACCACCCGATCGAGGGATGGAGTCGCTCGCTCCACGGCTGATCCCGGCAGTGCTCCTTGGGAGCAACCTCGGACTGGTGTTCCTCAATCCCATCAACCATATACCGAGAGGACTGGCTCCGTCGTTGCCGATCCTGGCCCTCTCGACCGCCGCGGTCCTCGCCGGTCTCTACCGGGAAGCCGCATCCCGGCGAGTTGCCCTCTCGTGGCTCCTGGCCCTAGCCGGGGTCTCCTGCATCTATCCGGGGCTCTTCCTCGCGAACCTCTGCCACCTCTGGGAGCTCGACGCCTTTTTCACCATGGCGACCCCCCAGGGCATTCTCCTGGTCTTCGGTTGCATCCTCGCAGTACAACTCGTCCTGTTCGCGCTCCTGCACCTCGTCCAGCGCGGACCGGCACCCGTGTTCCTGGGTCGGTGTAGGACCGGGGCCATGCTGGTAGTGGTCCTCAGCTCCACCCTCTTCGGTATCCTCTACGGCGCCTCACCCCTCTGGCAGCTCGGCAAGGCGATGCAACCGAACCTGGATGCTCTGGCCACGCTACCCTCCTGCAGAGTCATCGGCGGAGGAGACGCCGTCACCTTCCTCGGCTACCCGGCCTTCGCCAATTTCCACAGTCTCCCGCGCAAGGACCTGATCCGGGCCTTTTCCGGGGACCTCGAGGCGGTCCTGCGCCATTACTCCATCGCCCATATCCTCCATCCTCGCGAGCCCCAGGAGGTTGGACAGCACATCCTGACGTCGATCGCACAGCAGTACCAACTCGGTCCGGTCAGCCTGGAAACCCTGCTCCTCGGCCGCACCGACTACCACCGGATCTATGACAACGGCTCGGTCTCGGTCCTCCACTTCCCCGCTATCCGATCCGTCGCGTGCGACAACCACCTGCTCCTCGACCGGCACCGCCCACCGCTTGAAGTCGACACGATCGAGGCCAGTCTGACCCTTCGCGCCGTTCCCGCTCGTCCGGGCGAGTGGTCGCTGACCCTTGCCAACCGGAGCAAACACGCCAAGGCCTTCCGATTGAGCTTCCACGATGCACCTCCGGAACAGACCACGGCTCTCGATGAGCGGGGAATAGCCCCCCCCCTCTGGTCGGCGACCAACACCGTCGCTTCTGAATGGAGGATGAGTCTACGGCCGACCGACTGGTCCGTACGGCAGGGTTTTTTAGTGCGGGCTCAGCAGGGAACCAACCCCACAGGCCTCACGGTCTTCCTCGGTACCAACGCAGGAGTGGATTAATACACCATCGGCCCGGACCA
>MGSU01000272.1 GCA_001799195.1 Deltaproteobacteria bacterium RIFOXYA12_FULL_61_11
CGCCGCCACGAAGCCAGTTTTCGCGCCGCCACCCTCACCCTCGCTCCCCTCACCTACAACCCTGCTCTGTCGCCCGAGGAGTTCGAGGCCGAGAAGGAACTCGACCTCGGCGGCGAGAAAATCCTCGTGCAGATAGGGAGGGTACGGCGGTGATCGGTTCCCGCTCGCTGCGCAAGGAACTCATCGCGGTCTGTCACTTGATGCACCAGCGTGGGCTCATCGCCGCCGCCGACGGCAACGTCAGCGTGCGTTTCGACGGCGAGCGCATCCTGACCACGCCCTCGGGGTTCAACAAGGGACTGCTCTCCGAGGACGACCTGTGCGTGACCGATCTCCAGGGCCGACTGCTCCACGGTCTGCACAAACCCTCTTCCGAGCTGCGCCTGCACCTCGCCGTCTACACGGCCAGGACCGACGTCCGAGCCGTGGTCCACGCCCACCCCCCGACCTGTGTGGCCCTCTCGATCGCGGGTATCGGTCTTTTAAGCCCCCTCCTGCCCGAGGTCGTGCTCTCCCTCGGCGAGATCCCGACCGCCCCCTATGCCACGCCGACCACGGCCGACCTGCCCGAGACGATCCGCACGCTCATTCCCACGCATGACGCCATCCTTCTCGAACGACACGGCAGCCTGACCGTGGGCAAAGACCTCACCGAGGCCTACAACCGACTGGAATGCATGGAACACGCTGCGACCGTGATCTTCCTGGCTCGGCAGCTTGGCAATCCTTCCCTCCTACCGGCCACCGAGGTGGCCAAGCTGCGCCGTATCGCCGCCGGTCGGGGCTGAGCCCCCCACCATGGAACAACTCGCCAAGCATCTGAGTGAAGCTACGGTTGAAACCCTGCGCCAGGCCATCGCCGAAGCCGGCGGCAACGAGGTCGTCTTCGTCGGCCAGGTCGACGAACGCGGGAGGGTCTTCCAGGTGGAACCGATCGCCCGCGGCAACCTCGAGGCCGCTCCGGTCGTGCTCAGCCGTCTCGGCCCGGGCGAGGTCGTGCTGCACAACCACCCGGGAGGCGAGCTCACCCCCTCCCACCAGGACCTCGAGCTGGCCTCACGCCTCGCCAATGAGCGCGGCTGCGGTTTTCTGATCGTGGACAACGAGGTCACGCGGGTCTACGCCGTGGTCGCCCCGCTGCCAAAAAGAACGCAGACCTCACTCGACCTCGCCCGCCTGACCGCGCTGCTCGCTCCGGACGGACGTATTGCCACGGCCCTTCCCGGGTACGAGCACCGCCCCGAGCAGGTCCACATGCTCGAAGAGGTGGTCCAGGCCTACAACCACGACTCCATGGCCGTGATCGAGGCCGGCACCGGTACCGGCAAGTCCCTGGCCTACCTCGTCCCCAGCATCATCTGGGCCGCGACCAATCGCGAGCGCGTGGTCATCGCCACCCGCACCATCACGCTGCAGGAACAGCTCCTGCACAAGGATCTCCCCTTCCTGCGCGAGTGTCTCGGCTACGACTTCAAGGCCGTGCTGGTCAAGGGCCAGGCCAACTACCTCTGCCTCAAGAAGCTCGAGTCCCTCCATCGCGGCGCCTGGTTGCCCGGCCTCCGGCCCGACCTCGAGCGCCTCTCGGCCTGGGCCGAGCGCACCACCGACGGCAGCACCGCCGACCTGGACCACGACGCTCCGACCGAACTGTGGGACGAGGTCAGCGTCGAATTGGACCTCTGCCCGCGGCTGCGCTGCCCGCACTATCAACGCTGCTTCTACTTCAGCGCGCGCCGCGAGGCCGCCTCGGCCGACCTCTTGTTGATCAACCACCACCTGCTCTTCGCCGACCTCTCCCTGCGCAACCGCGGTCCGGCCGGGGCCAGTCTACTCCCCGGGTATACCAAGCTCGTGCTGGACGAAGCCCACCACCTCGAGGAAGTGGCCTCGGAGTTCCTCGGCGGCGAGGTCGGCAACCTGTGGTTGCAGCGGCTCCTGCGCCGGCTCTACCATCAGGGGCAACGCTACCCCTCGGTCCTTGCGCAGATCACGGTCCAGGTGAAGAGCTGTCCCGCGCTGCCCCTGGCCCTTGCCGACCGGCTCGGCGAACTCCTCGAGGTCGAACTGCCGGACCTGCATCGCGAGTTGGTCGACTTGGTCGCCGAGCTGGTCGACGGCACCCTGACCTGCCTCGGAACACCGGGCTCTGGGAATTCCAAGGCACTGAAATTGCGTCTGCGCGAAGAGGACTTCGAGCGGCCGGAGCTCCAACAGGCCGCGATCCGTCCCGCGACCACCCTGCTCGTTGCATGCGCCGCCTTCCGCCGGGGGGCAGAACGGCTGGTCGAGACCTTGGGCGAAGCCCCCGAACGCCTCAAAGAAGACCTGATCTTCCCTTTGCAGATCCTCGCAGCCCTGACCCTGCGGCTGGAACGCGCTCTTGACACGCTCTGCGAACTGCTCACCCCGGGAGAGAATGACCAGGTGCGCTGGATCGAGCTGGAACAACGCCGCACCGGTTTTTCCCTGGCCTTCCGCGGTGCGCCGCTCGCCGTAGGTGAGGCCTTGACCGAGCAGCTCTACCAGCGCACGGCCAGCACCATCTTCACCTCGGCGACCCTGTCCACGGAGCGCACCTTTGCCTTCTTCCGGGAACGGGTCGGTTTGGACCGCTATACCGAACCACGCCTGTGCGAACGACTGATCGGTTCACCCTTCGCTTACCGGGAGCAGGTCCTCCTGGGAGTGCCCTCGGACCTCCCCTCGCCCAAGGCCCCAGGCCACCTCGCCGCTCTGACCCGGGCAGTCAAAGAGCTCTGCCTGGCCACGGGCGGCGGCACCTTCGTCCTCTTTACCTCGCGCGAACAACTCGACGCGGTCCACCGCGCCGTCCAAGCCGAGCTCACCGAAGCCGGTTTGCAGCTCTTCCGGCAGGGCGAGTTGCGGCGTTTTCAGCTCCTCACCGCCTTCAAGGCAACCCCCGGCGCCGTGCTCTTCGGCACGGACAGCTTCTGGGAGGGAGTCGACGTCGAGGGTGATGCCCTGCGCGCCGTGCTCATCGCCCGCCTGCCCTTCCGCGTGCCCACCGAGCCGCTCCTCCAGGCCCGGGTCGAGGACCTCGAGCGCCGCGGCGAGGACGCCTTCACCCGCTACACCGTGCCCCAGGCCATCATCCGTTTCAAACAGGGTTTCGGCCGTTTGATCCGGAAGAAGGACGACCGCGGCGTAGTCGTGATCCTCGACTCCCGGGTTCTCGGTCGATCCTACGGCCAGGCCTTCCTCTCCTCCCTGCCCGAGACCGGACGCTGCTTCGCCCCGCAAGAGAAGGTCGTGGCCGAGGTGCGGCGGTTCCTGAAGCGCTGAGGTAGGATCCCCCCTGCAACTTACTCGAGCGCAACCTCAGGGCTGCCATACTCAATACCGGCATAGTCGGACATGAGATCTGCCACAAGTTCGTAGCGCACACCCTGCAACCGATAGAGCTTGACCGCCACGTGACCGGTGAGGGTTTCCAGGTCGTGGAAGATGTCCCCCTGCGGGGTCTGGAAGACGAGGTCGAGGAAGGACTCTCTGGGCGCCTCGGCTTTGAGCTCGATCTTGTAGCCTCCGCCGTAGGCGCTGAGTTCCCAGCGGCCGAATTCCATGTCGACGAAGACCGGATTGAGGTGGTTGGGGCGGAAGGAATAGACAACGCCCTGGTGCAGCAGGCCGATACACACCCCCTCGAGGAGCTCGACACCGAGAATTTCGGGGCGTCCTCCACCGACGACCAAGGCCGTGTCGGGGTGACCCTCGAAGTGGTTCGAGACTATCCAGGACCACCAGGTCGGGAATTCGTTACCCCAGTTGCGGTCTTGATAGCAGGGTACGTCTTGAAAATCATGGGTCACGCCGAAGGAGGAAATAGTGCCGCTGCAGCGAGCGCTGGCCTGGGCGGGGAACCAGCCGATATTGGTAGCCTTGGGGACATACAAGCCCCAGCCCATGGCGTTGAATTCCCAAACAAATTCCACAGTAAAGGCCCAGGAATGAAGGTTCCCCTCCTCATCGACCAGCTCACCGGAAACTTCTTTATCTGTCAAAGTATTAGCACCAATGCGGACTTCTGTCTTGTCGTAGGCGGCGTAGAAGTCCTCGACCGGGAAGTCCTCATTGAGGGTGGCCTTCGCCGAGAAATTGCCGAAACCGACGTACGCGCGAGAGGCGGGCTGGGTCTGTTCCTCGTCCCAGGGATTCACGACGCCGTAGACGGTGTAAAAGGACTGGCCGCTCTCGGGCAGCACGATCTTGTAGTACCACCACTCGAACCAGGGCGAACGGTCAACCTTGTCTCGCCCCGTAGCAGCGTTGCGCGCATTCCAGATCAACGCGTTGTACGGTGCGTTGGCCGGATCTTGTTGAAGGTTTTTTGTGACGGTGGGGAGTTGGTCGGAGGATGCATCGCCCGGGTCCCGAGTAGCCGTTTGGTCGTTGCCCAGGCAAGACGGCCCCGCGGAGACGGCAAGCATAGCGGCCAGGGTGAAACTCGTGAACACAAGGACATAGCGCGACCGTGTCGGCATCACCGCCCCCCTCCCGCAACAGTAACAAAGAGGCGATACCACGCACCATCGAGAAGCACAAGTCCGATCGACCTGGCGTACAATGCAGTCTTGGGGTGGCGAGGGGTCCTGTCGCCTCACAACAACACCACGAGCGACCGATTTCCACTAAAACCGGGACCAAAGCAAGGGGTTGGGCAACAAGATAACACCGAGCGGAGCTGCTAGGACTCTATTCGTAGTGGGTCCACAGCCGCAGGATCTTGACGACATGCTCCGTCTCAAGCACCTGGTAGACCAGGCGATGCTGCAAGGAGATCCTGCGCGAATAGGCACCGGTAAGGTCCCCGCGCAGCTTTTCATAGGTCGGCGTCGTGGCGAAAGGGTGCTCGGCCAAGAGATCGAGCAAGACCTCGACCTTGGGTTTCAACCCCGCCTGGGCAATGCGCTGAGCATCCTTCTGGGCCTGCCGGGTGTACCGGATCGACCACGTCGGCACGGCTTCACCACGGTAAGGTTGTCGAACACTCGGAGAGCGGGGAGTCGAGACCTTCTTTGATCGATTCGCGCATCCCCGGCAGCGCGAGCAGGTACAGGGTTTCCTCGAGCGCGCGCCAATCCTCGGCCGAGATCAGCACCGCGCTGGCACGTTTGCCGGTGATCTGGATAGGACGATGCTCGGTCGCCGCCTCGTCGATGAGGCGATACAGGACAGTGCGAGCCTGCGTAGCGGTCAAGGTCTTCATCCCCCGCCTCTGGGTCGTGAGCACTCTTCAAACGTACGCGGTATCGTACGTCACGTCAAGCCTTGCCTCCACCGACGTCGGCTTTGACAAGGTCGGAGCTCGATCTCGTCCTCGACGGCCTGCCGGGCAGCCTGCCCATCGAGATCAAGCTCGGTCTCCAGGTCGGCAAGGCCGATCTCTTGCCGCTGCACCGCTTCCTCGACAACCTCGCCCTCCTGCTCGGCTTGCTGGTCAACTGGGGCGAACGCGTGGCCCAGCTCAGCGACAGAGTGGTCCAGATCCCGATCGGCTGGTGGTGAGCCGCTCAGACCCTGGCTCGACGCGGAAATACACCTCGCGCAGCTCGGAGGCAGGGGCTTGTTCATGAGTTTTCATGTCGTTTCCTTTCGCTGGTAGTAGCACAACGAGCACTGATGATCCTTATACCATCCCCTGTATCGGTATGAGCAATACCAGCAGCCGCCGTGCGTCTGAGTATTCGATGGTCAGGTAGCGCTGCTCCCCATGAGCATGGTCTGGGTCCTCGAAGGATGCAACGAACGGATCGCCGAATACGGTCAGAGCCTCTTCGAAGCCGACACTGTGTTTCATGAAATTCTGTCGTGCCTTGTTCTTGTCCCACGCCCAAATCATCGTTCCTTGCTCACCGCACCTGCGGACCGATGTTCGCCATCAGCGATGAAGAGCGTCTATTCTTCGCGCAGGAAACTCAGGAAACTCAGGAAACTCGAGCGATGAGGGACGCTGCCGCGTAGCTGCGAATTATTTTTTCTCGATAATTTACCAGGCCTGTCCGTCAATCAACATGAGAACAATTTAATTGTAAAAAAGAAATTGTGTTTCTTTGGA
>MGSU01000273.1 GCA_001799195.1 Deltaproteobacteria bacterium RIFOXYA12_FULL_61_11
ACCTCGGACACGTCTTCCCCCGGGTTGACCAGGTTCTGTTGCTCGGCCAACGCAGACTTGACGCTGCCCTCGATGCGCACGTTGACATAGTTTGCCAGCTCGTGGCGGGCCATGGCCGCGGCGGCCAAACGCAGGTCGCCCTCGGAATACCCTTCCACCATGCCCACCGCAAACCGGGCGGTCTTGCTCTCTTCCAGCAGGTCGTTGTTCGGCGAGTCGATCCACTTCGGCCGCCCACCGGTGGCGGTGGCGCAGGCGACGAGCAGGACGAGCAGCACCACGGTGAATACTGTTCGAGTCGATGACAGCATGATCATTCTCCATTTGTATTTCTTGGGCCTTTCGGTGCGACGAACCTAGCAAAAGGATGGCGAAGGGGCAACCTGGAAGATGGCATTATCCGGCAAGCGCCGAACGTGCAATCGTAGGAGGCTAGCGTCCTGTTGATCGAGCGGCACTGCGCCGGAAGCTCCTCCAGCCGTCCGTGGAGGTTCGGTCCTTCGGTGCCGGTGAGGACGAGAGGTGAGCTGCTCTTGGATCAGGTTTTGTATCCCTTTACAGTCCTTGCGGGAATGCGGTCACCGTATCGCGCTCCGGGTGATGAAGCTCGGACGGAAGAGTGTGATGAGGGCGGGGAGGAGGAAGAGGGCGCCGAGCATGCTGACGACCATCCAGAAGACAAGTAGGAAACCCATTTCCGCCTGGAACCGCAGGAAACTGAAGTTCCAGAAGGCCACTCCGGCTACCATGGTGGCGGCGGTGAAGGTGACGGCCTTGCCCGCGGTGCGGAGGGCCACGGAGACCGCGAGGTCGAGGTCGGCGCAGCGTTGGTATTCTTCTTTGATCCTGTCGACGATGTAGAGACCATAGTCCACACCTAGGCCCACGCCCAGGGCGACGACGGGCAGCGCATTGATGTCGAGGCCTATTCCCCTGGCTCCCATGAGGGCATAGGTGAGGTAGTTGGACAGGATCAAGGGGACCATGAACAGCAGCCCGGCCACGATTGAGCGATAGGCCAAGCCGCAGAAGAGGAAGACGATCGAGAAAGCCAAGACCGTGATCTTAGCCTGGTGCCAGGTGATGACCTCGTTGACCGCGGCGAGGAGGCCGCCGAAGCCCCCGGCCAGGCGGAAGCGGGCTTTTTCCAGAGTGTGGGTTCCAATAAAATCCTGGGCCGCGGCGATCACCTTGCGCAGCGTCTCGCCGCGATGGTCGCGCAGGTACAAGGTGATATTGGCGTTCTGGCTGTCGATGGTCACGAAGCGTCCGAGATCCCCGGGTTCGCTCGAGCTGTAGATCATTTCCAGGTAGAAACCGCTCTCAGCGGGATCGTCCGGCACGAGTTCCCACTTCGGAAAGCCCCCGTGCAGGGTGGCGATGATGCCGGGCAGCAGATCCGCCAGCGAACTGGTTCCCGTGACTTCGGGAAGCCGTTCCATATGTCGTTGGAACGCCTCCATGGTCAGCAAGACCCGGGGATCCTTGATCGCCTCGCGGGTCTCGCCCTCGACTACCACGCTCAGGAGCTCTGTCTTGCCGAAGCGCTCGGCAATGGCGGCGGTGGCGCGGTTGTAGGGGGAATCCGGCCACAAGAGAGGGGTTCCGGGATGGACGTCCCCGACCTCGAGGTTGCTGGCGAAATAATAACCGCCGATCAGCAGGACCGAGGTGACGGTGAGGACCACGTACCTGGACCGTCCGCGGCTCACCCCCGCGATCGCGCCGTGCAACCGGTCGAAGATCGTGTTTTTCGAGACGGCACGGGAGGGTGGCGGAAGGATCGAGAGCAAGAGGGGGTTGAGGATCAAGTCGCTGACCAGGATCGAAAGCACCCAGAAGCTGCCGAGCAGAGCCAGTTTCTGCAACAGGGGTATGGGAGTGAGCAGGACCAGGGCGACACCGATCGCGTCCGTGAGGATAGAAACCAAACCCGGCGTGAACAATCCCTTGAACGTGGCGACCGCGGCGCGGTCTCGATCGCCGTGTTTCCTGAATTCCTCGAGATAGCGTTCGACCAGTTGCACCGAATGGCTGAGGGCCCGCGCGCTGATGATGAAGGGTACGACGATGACCAGGGGGTCGAAATTGCAGTCGAGCAGGGCGAGGAAGCCGAGTCCCCACAACGCAGACACGGCCGCTGTGCAGAGGGGGACCAGCACGCCGCGTAGGTCGCGGAAGTAGAGTACGAGGACGAGCACGATAGCCAACAAGGTGTACAGGAAGAGACGCTGGACTTGGGGGTACTGTTGCAGGATCCAACCGAGCATGACCGGCCGTCCGATCATGGAGAGGTGCAGGTGTTCGTTTGTCTCCGCTGTCACGATCTTTTCGAGTTCGGCGTACACCAGGGGGACGTCGAGGCGATCTTCGAAGAAGCCTGCCAGGATCAAGGCGGCGCGGAGGTCCTCGGAGACCAGGGTGCCGTAATAGCGCGGTGAGGACACGAGTTGTTCGCGTACGGCGGCGAGCTCCGCCTCGCTCTCGGGTATCTCGGGCCACATGATCGGAGTAGCGAGGAAGCCTCGGTGTTCGTCCACGTCAAGGCGTTTGACCTTGCGTTGGGCGATGGACAAGACCTGGTAGTTGTTGATGCCCGGTAGCAGCTCCAGGGCCCGGGTGATGCGTTGGATGGCCTGCAGGACTTCTTTACGGAAGATATCGCCCTCATCGACCTCGACCTGGATCATCACGGTCGAGGCTCCGCCGAAGATGTCTTTGTATCCGATGAAGGTTTCGACGAAGGGATGATCGGAGGGGAAGAGATCGATGATCGGGCTGTCCACCCGCAGGTGGAGGGTTTTCCAACCGAAAAAAACGGTCAGGACCGTGATCAGGAGCAAGACGTAGGTACGCCTGCGGAGCAGGAAGAGGGCGAGACGTTGGGCCATGTTCATCTCCCCGACAGGCGGTCGAAGGACTGTGCCGGAAGGATGCGACGCAGGAGGTTGCCCCGGTCACCGGCGAGGAACTGATGTCCCGAGGGGAGGACCAGAACGGTCGAGAGCCAGGTGTGGAGCGGTAGGCGTTCGACAAGGGGGGAGCCTCCGGACGGCAGGGTGACCAGGGTGCCGTTCCCTCCGACGGCGACCAGGGTTCCTTCCCCCCCGAGGTGGAGGGCGAAGAGGTGTTCGGTGGTCCCGGTCGAACGGGGTAACCAGTGCTCGCCTCCATCCTCGGTGAGGAGCACGGTACCCTCGGCCCCGACCGCGGCACCGTGAAGAGGATCGGAGAAAGCCACGGCATAGAGGGAGCGTTGCAGGGGGAGTTGGACAGCGGACCAGGTAGTTCCTCCGTCACGGCTGCGCTGGAGGGTGCCGAGTTCCCCGACCACGAACGCGAGTTCAGGGGTCACGAAGGTCACGTCGTGGAGGCCGGGTTCGTCCAGTGCTTCCTCAGGGAGTTGCAGTGCTCGCCGTTGCCAGGTCTTGCCGTGATCGAGGCTCTGCAGCAGGGTGGCGAAGTGCCCCACCGCCAGGGCGCGTCCATCGGGTAAGGCTGCGACCCCGAAGAGGGGCTGGGTTGCCCCGCTCTCGATCCTCTCCCAATGGTCTCCGCCGTCTTCGGTTCGCAGCACCAGCCCGGGTCTGCCAACGATCAGGCCTCGCCGTTCATCGACGAAATTCACGGCCAGGAGAGGTTCGGTGACCCCGGGGGTCAGCAAGGAAAAGCTGTAACCGCCATCGTCCGAGCGCAGCACCAACCCGGGATGGCCGACCACCCAGATCCGCGAGCCTCGTCCGCACAAGTCGAAGAGTTTGTCGCGGTGATCGAGGTCGGCCAGGGGAGAGGCCGAGAGCCGGCCCTGACCGAGGAACAAGACCAGGAGTGTCGTGAAGATCAGAGCCGCTTTCATCGTCCGCGTTTGCGCAAGGTGGCCAACGTGAACTCACCGGGTTCCAACCCGAGATTGCTCTTGGAGACATAGACCGGGAAAGCGGTGGCATGTTCGCTCTGCAGGTCCACCACCAGGCTCGCACAATACACCGGTGGGTGGGTGTCCTCGTCGGGAGATTGGTTGAAGCCGTTGATCAGGACCTTCCAGAGTTCGCCTTTCTTGTCGTAGGTTTCTTTGTAGGCGATGAGGAAGGTCTCGGCGTCGACATAGATGAGTTGGCGGGAATAGGGATAATCCGCCAGCTTCGGAGTGACCTCGAGTAGATACGTCGGCCGCAATTCCCAGTTACACGTGAGGTTCCAATAGGGTTTGGTGCGGAAATCAAAGGTTTTATCGGCGTACTCCTTGCCCAGGCCAATACCCGCGTGCATGGGTGCCAGGCGGGTTTCCTTGCCCAGGAGCTTCCAGTTCATCCACTCCGGGTAGCCCATGAAACCCCGGACGTCCTCGTAGAGCATGTCGGTGGAGTTCCAGGTATCCCCGCGGGTGCCGAAGGTGTTGCGCAGTACCCTCCTCATAGCCGGGACGTAGATGTGCCCCTGCTGGTCGAGCGGGTCCACGCTGCGGCTGTAGAGGGCACCGAAGCCCTTCTTGTCATAGGGAGAGAGCGCGTAGGTGAGCGAAGTGTACTGGATGTTTTCCTTGAGGAACGCATCGATCGCGGGTTTGGGCGGCAGGTCGGTGCGATTGACGGTGCGGCAGATGAAAGCCCAGCGCCATTCCTCGGTGTGTTCTACTCCGCGGGCGGACGAGACCCACTTGACCGCGTAATACGAATCGCCGTCGTCTCCGATGTAACAGTACTGGTAGTTCCAGGCCGCTTCCAGGCCGTTCTTGGGTTGGGGAAAGGGCAATCCGGCGACGTATCCGTCCAGGCCGCGTTTGCGTACCTCCTTCCCGGTCTCGATCAGTTTTGCCTTGCCGGCGTGGGCAGTGGTCGCCTCGAGGTACCCGCGCGAGGGATGGATGGGCTTGTAGGCCACGATGGGGAGGCGGAGCCCGTGGCGTTCAATCAGGTTTCGGAGGCCTTTTGCAAGAAAACTGCTGTGTGCACCGGAGGTTGCCCTATCCAGGGTGGTCCCGACGAGTTTGGGTTCGGCCGAGAGGTCGGGCCGGAACCCCGCAAGGTCGGTCCAGTTCTTCGCGGTCATCGTCGTGCCCGGTTTCCAACGCGGGGCTTCTGGTGCGATCGGGGGAGGCGGTGCCGGGGGGGCGGGTTGCCCAACCGCAGCAGGAGGAGTCGTCGGGGCGGGGAGGGATTGCTCTTCCGGCGGAGGGACAGGGAGAGGAACCTCTTGGGCAGAGAGCAGGGAACAGTAAGCACTGCAGAGCAGCAGGAGCAAGGTTCGCATGATGATCACCTCCACGGAAGAAGCTGTTGTCGGGTATCCGGTTTCGAATCCTCCGGCCTTGCGGAAGTCAGAATTGGCACTGAGCGGTCAGGTTCACCTCGTCGCGATCCCGGAACAGACCGACCCCCTGGTAGGGATCGGCGCCGAAGAAGTCGATCGCGGTGAGGTTGAGGCGCCAGGTATCGTACAGCCGGATGCCCAGACCGAGATTGAGGAACCCGCTCCGAGGGGAAACATAGGCGCCGATGAGTTTGGGAGCGAGGAGACCGTGAAAATAGGTCGTGGTCATGGCACCGATCGCCTTCCAGGAGTGGGTCCGCACCGTGTATTCGTTGTACCCCGGGATTTCCACCAGATCGCTCTTCTCCACGTCGCTCAGCCCTGGAACCACGGTGTGCATCCATTGCGCGACGAGCAGGAAGTTCTGGGTCGGGTTGAGCCAGCGCAGCATGGTCGGACGCATCAGCACCACCGCATAACTCGCCGCCAGTTTCTCGGCCGTATCGAAACGGTAGCGTTCGATACCAGCACCGTAGTCCTTGTCCAAGGCCTTGGAGGCCGTCCCGGACTGCCGTGGGAAGGTGCGGTCGGGTTCGATGGCCGTCTCGAGCTTGGCCACCATGCCAATCGGATTGTCGAAGGTGTAGTCCACCGTGAAACCGGCGATGTGTTGCCTGGGAAACCCGAGGTAGAGGGTTTCCATGCGGGTATTGTCGACGAAGCCCATTTTCGCGTTGAGCACCTTGAGGTCGTAATAGAGGGGCACCGGCGGGGACATCTGGTGGGTGTAATAGTACACCAGGGAATAG